>CAYSGN010000008.1:0-57158 GCA_964430615.1 uncultured Janibacter sp.
AGGGAGACGAAGAGCCCTCGGTGGGCGGGGTCGCGGTGCTCGGCCGGGGAAGGCATGCCGGGAAGGCTACCGCCCACGGCGAGACGCGCGGTTGTGGATCGGGGGTCCGTGCCGGGGTCAGGTGTGCAGCTCGGCGCCGGCCGCCACCATCTCCTCGAGTGCCGCCCGGGTGCTCTCCGCGGCGACGCCGGCGACCGTGTCCTCCAGCAGCCGGACCCGGAAACCCTCCTGCAGCGCGTCCAGGACCGTGGCGCGCACGCAGTAGTCGGTGGCGATGCCGCCGACGTCGAGGTCGCTGATCCCGCGCTCCCGCAGCCAGGCGGTCAGGTCGGTGCTGTCGTCGGACCGTGCACGCCCCTCGAAGCCGCTGTAGGCCGCCTCGTGCAGCCCCTTGCGGAAGACCTCGTCGACGTGCGCGAGGGCCTCGCCGAAGGCGGGGTGGAAGTCCGCGCCGACGGTGCCCACCTCGCAGTGCACCGGCCAGCTCTCCACGAAGTCCGGCTGTCCGTCGCGTGCCCAGTGTGCCCCCGGGTCCTCGTGCCAGTCGGCGGTGGCGACGACCGCGGAGTAGGCGGGTGCATCGGCGCGCCGGTCGGCCAGGACCCGCTCGGTGGCTCGGGCGGCCACGGCGCCTCCACCGTCGACTCCGAGGGAACCCCCCTCGCAGAAGTCGTTCTGGATGTCGACGAGGACCAGCGCACGTGCCATGACCCCACGATGCCATGTCGTCGCGGGCGGGGCCGCCCGCCCTCGCGGCCAGGGGGCGGCGCTCGGGGGTCGCACCCGGACGACCCCGTGGCGTCAGCCCAGCAGCGACCAGAAGGCGTCGATGGCCGCGATCGTCCCCGGCGAGCCCACGGTCGCCTGGGTACCGAGGAAGGCGGCCCGCCCGGTGGCCGGGTCCGCGTACCCGATGGTGCCGAGACCGCCCGCCCAGCCGAAGCGTCCACCCGGTCGCACCTCGACGTGCAGACCCCATCCGCACCCGTCGTCGAGGAAGGCGGCCGCGGACTCGCGCTGCGGACCGGTCAGGTGGTCCGTGCGCATCGCGCGCACCGACTCGGCGGTGAGGACCGGCGGAGCGGAGCCGACGAGCGAGCCCAGGAAGGCCAGCTGGTCCCCGGCCGTCGAGACGAGCCCGGTGGCGAGCGACTCGAAGGCCGGGGCATCCGACCAGGCACCCTCCGGGACGTGGGAGGGCACGAGGTCGCCGCTCTCGTCGGGCTCGAGAACCGTCGGCATCCGGTCGCGGTCACCCGTGAAGGCCGTCCCCGTCATGTCCAGCGGCCCGGTCAGGTGCTCCGTGAGAAGGTCGGTGACAGACCGCCCGGTGGCGCGCTGCAGCAGCACGGCAAGGACGTCGGTGCTCGTGTGATAGCGCCATGACGCCCCTGGCTGGTCGGCGAGGGGAAGGTCGGCGAGGGCGGCGATGTAGGCGTCCGGGTCCATGGGCGGGGCGAAGGGGCCGGGAGCCAGGTGGCGCTGCTGCATGGCCTCCGCGAGCGGTCCGGGTTCGGCCACCCAGCCCAGGCCGGGGGTCATCGTCAGCAGGTGGGTGACGGTGATGGGCCCCTCCGCCGGGACGGTGTCCTCCAACGGGCCGTCGACGGCGCGCAGCACCCGCGGCCGGGACAGCTCGGGCACCCAGCGGGCGACCGGGTCGTCGAGGGCGAGCACGTCGAGCTCGGCGAGACGGAGCGTGAGTGCTCCGGCGAGCGGTTTCGAGTTCGAGGAGAGCGCGAAGGGAGTGTCCTCCCGCATCGGGCCGCGGCCGGGGCCGAGCCGTCCACCGGTACCGATCGCCTGGTCGTCCGGGGCGCGGACCCCGGCGACCCAGCCCGCGATCCGCCCGGCCCTGACGAGCTCGTCGAGCGTGGGGGCGAGAGCGTCGAGGCGGGCGTCCGGCGAGTCCGACGTGGAGGTCACGCTCCCACGGTCGCAGAACGAGCCCCATCTGGCACCTGTCGCCTCCGTGCGGGCGTCAGACGGAGGCGGAGTGAGCGGCCCGCGGCCTCGTCATGTGGGTCCGGCCGGTGGGTGCGGTCCAGGTGCAGACCCCCGCGCTCGTCATCGACAGCCGCCAGCCCGCGTGGTGCTTGAAGCCGTGGTGGGATGTGCACAAGCACGCGAGGTTCGCATCCTCGGTCGGCCCGTCCGGCCACGGGATCACATGGTCGAGCTGGCAGCGCTCGGCCGGTGTGGCGCACCCGGGGAACCGACAGGTCCCGTCACGCCGTCGCACGCGGCGCACCACGGACCCGGCGGGTCGGTAGGCGGCGGTGCTGTCGGTCGTCGCGGCCCCGGTCGAGGCGTCGCTGCCGGCGACGCGGATCCGGGTCGTGGGGTTCGCGAGCAGTCCGGCGAGGTCGTCGGGGAGCAGCGCACCCACGCGGGAGTGGTCGACATGTCCGGGGACGAACCACGCGGTCGGTCCCGAGGGACCCGCCCCCGCACCGTGGACCCCTCCCGGCGCTGCCGGTGACTGCGATGCACCCGAGCCGCGTGCCGGGTCCGCACCACGGGGTGGGCTCGCGTCCCCTGCCGGGTCGGCACTGTGTGCCAGGGCCCGGTGCGCTCGGTCGGCGTGGTTTGCCGGGTCGGCACCGTGAGGTGGCCCGGCGCCAGGTGGTGGTCCGTCGCCCTGAAGAAGGAGCATTCCGTGCGGCGGAGGGGGATGGCGCAGGTGGGGATTGCCGACGACGTCGAGGTGACCGGCGAGGAGGAGGGCGTACTCCGCCTCGAAGCACGAGGCACGATGCAGCTCCTCCCCGCTGACCCAGCGGAGGATGACCTCGTCGGTCACGCCGTCACCCGCGAGGATCTCGGCGGGTGTGCGGCGCTCGGCCCAGCGGTACGTCCCGGCGCCGACGCGCGTCGGGCCGCGGTCGCCGTCCAGGGCCGAGTGGTCGTCACCGGAGGGTACGGCGATCCCGGCACCCGTACCGGCTCCGGCGAGGCCCGTACCGTCTGGTCGCGCGCCGCCGGCGCCGGCACGACGGGTGACGCCGTGGCGGTCGTCGCCGGTAGCGCCACCCGCGCGGGCTGTGCCACCCGTGACGCCTGCACCGTCCGCTCGTGCGCCGCCACCCCCTTCGCCGAGCAGAGCCGCGACCGGGACCACCAGCTCCACCGTCGTCTCCACCGTGGCCCGCCCCAGGACGAGGTCGACGATCGCGTCCGCGCGGGCCTGGTCGAGCGTGACCGGGTCGCGGGTGTCACGCCGGGCCCGGTGGTACTCGCGGGCCAGCTCGTCGACGGCCGACCACACCCGTCGGGACGGCTCGCTGGGCAGCGAGAGCCGCCAGGAGGCCATGCCGGGGAGGTCACGGTCCGGCCGGCAGGTGACCGCCCGCTTCTCCCGGGCGCGTGTGGCCACCTCCTCGACGGCCACCCGGTCGGTGGCGGTAGCCGCACGGCGGGCGCGCTCGGCCAGCTCACCCGTCGACAGGTCGGCCACGTCCTCCGCGTAGAGCCGCGCCTCGAACTCCTCGAGGGCCTCGCCCTCCAGCGGCGCACCGCCGCGCACGACGGCATCGGTGCGGTAGGGCTCGAGGTCACCGCTGCGGGCCCTGGCCCACGTCGCGGACATCTCGTGATCGAGCCGACGGGAGCGGGTGATCCGCGCCGCCATGGTCCGGGGCGAGACGTGCAGCAGCGGTGCGAGGCCGGCGGCGGCGAACGATGCCTCGCCGGGGACGGGGTACCAGCGCTCGGTGAAGGTCACGCCGGCCGCCAGCGCCGCGTCCCGCCGCTCCTCGAGGTCGCGTCGGCGCTCCTGCCGGTAGCGCTCGAGATCCTCGTCGACCCGGTCGGCGTAGGTCGTGACGGCAGCGGCCTGGATCGCCGCGAGGGCGCTGGCGGCGCGCTGGGTGGCGGCCACGACGACCTCGGCCTGGGCGGCGCTCATGGCCTCCAGGTCCTCGTGGGTCAGCGCGGCCAGGACCTCCACGAGGTCGAGGGGGTCGCCCTCACGCACGGCCGCGACGTCGGGTCCCAGGGCAGCCGGGGTCGACGGCCGGGAGCGGGACGTCGTCGTCATGGGAAGAACGCTACGAGGGAGCACCGACAACGTTCCGGGGCACGGTGCCGGAGCGAGCTCGGCTATCCGGCGGCCGCGGCCACCTCGGCGTCGGAGCGCAGCACGCAGAAGAGATTCCCCTCGGGGTCGGTGAGGGTCGCCCAGCCGGTGCCGGGGCCGTAGGTCCCGCGCAGGTCCTCGTGCAGCGTCGCGCCGTGGGCGAGCAGCCGCTCGACCTCCACGTCCCGGGTGCCGTCGGTGGGGCGCAGGTCGAAGTGCACCTTGTTCTTCCCGGGAGTGGGGTCGGGGACCTCGATGAAGAGCACGCGGTGACCGGACTCCGGATCGAGGATCATGCACTCCTCGTGGCCGGGCGCGTTGGGGTCGCCCGGGACGTCGGTGTACCCGAGCACGACCTTCCACCACTCGGAGAGGGCGAAGGCGTCCGTGCAGTCCACGCTCGTGTGCGAGATCCGTGAGGTCATGACCTCCACCCTCCGGCAGCCGGGTACCGCCCGCAAGACCCGCGGTGCTACAGCCGCTCGTAGTGGCGCACGACCGAGCGCACCAGTGCGCCGAGGCGGCTGCGGTCCGGTTCGAGCGGCCTGATCCCGACCTCGCGAAGGGGAGCGGCGGTCACCGGGCCGACCGCCGCGACGAGCAGGTGCCCGCTCTCCGCACGATCCACCACCGACGGGAGCGAGCCGGCCTCCGCAGCGGCCGCGAGCCAGGCCCTCGCGGCGGGTGCCGAGGTGAAGAGCACGGCGTCGACCTCGCCGGCCGCTGCCCGTCCGGCGCCGGAGACCAGCGCCTCCGGGTCCGGGGAGGGCCCCCAGCGGTAGACGACCAGGGAGATCACGTCGGCTCCGGCCGAGACGAGCTCGGCGTCGAGGTCGTCGGCCCCGGCACCATGGTGCTGGACGGCGACACGTCGCCCCGCGACGCCCTCGGCGAGCAGGTGCTCCCGGATCTCCGCCGTCGTCTCGGACTCGGCGACCCAGTGGGTGTCCAGGCCGGCGGCGAGGACGGCGCCGTGGGCCTTGCGCCCTCGGGCGAGGATGCGGGCGCCGGAGAGCGCCGCACGCAGGGTGGCGCCCGTCCCGGCACCGTCCGCCGTCTCGAGCCAGCCCCGGAACCCGACCCCGGTGGTCACGACGACGAGGTCGGGAGGTGCCTCGAGGAGAGCGCCGGTGTCCCGGACGAGCCGCGGGTCGTGCGTGAGCGGCACGGTCGTCATGGCGGGGGTGTGCAGGACGTGGGCGCCCCGGCGCTCCAGGGCCGTCCGGAGGTCCTCCGCACGTCGGTCGCCGGTGATGAGGACGACCCGCCCGGCGAGCGTCTGGGGCAGGCTCATCCGGCCCCGACGGCGGTCCGGGCGTCCTGGGCGAGCGGGCGGCTCACGGTGTCTCCGTGAGGAAGATCGTCTCGATCGCCGGCCGTCCCTCGCTCAGCTGGTGCGCCGAGCGGGGCAGCTCGGCCATGGAGGCCTCGTGGTGCTCCCGGGCCCGCTCCAGGTCGGTGTGCTCCCGTCCGACGACCTCACCGTCCTCGACGAGGCGCACGAGCAGGTCCCGGTCGTCGGCGTCGCCGGCCGGGGCCTCGCCGATGCCGAGGACCTCCGCCTCGGCGATGCCGTGGGCGTTGCGGCGGCGCAGGGTGTACTTGCGTCCCCCGACCGACTGCTTGTCCTGGCTCTTCTTGGCGACGCCGACGAGATCGCCGTCCTCGTCCTCGCGGGCGACGAGCTTGTAGACCATCGAGGCGGTCGGGTGACCCGAGCCGGTCACGACCCGGGTGCCGACACCGTAGGTGTCCACCGGCGCCGCGGCCAGCGCGGCGATCGCGTGCTCGTCGAGGTCGGAGGTGACCACGATGCTCGTCCCGGTCGCGCCCAGCCCGTCGAGCTGCTCGCGCACCTCCTTCGCCTGGACGACGAGGTCACCGGAGTCGAGGCGGACCCCGCCGAGCCCGGTGCCGGCGACCTCGATGGCCGCGTCCACCCCTTCGGCCACGTCGTAGGTGTCCACGAGCAGGGTCGTGCCGGTCCCCAACGAGGCGACCTGTGCCGCGAAGGCCTCGCGCTCGCTCTCGTGCAGGAGGGTGAAGGCGTGCGCCGCGGTCCCGCCCGTCGGCACGCCGTAGCGCCGGCCGGCCTCGAGGTTGGAGGTGGAGGAGAAGCCGGCGATGTAGGCCGCCCGCGCCGCGGCCACGGCCGCGTCGTCGTGGGTGCGACGGCTGCCCATCTCGATGACCGGGCGGTCGCCGGCCGCCCCGGTCATCCGCGACGCGGCGGAGGCGACGGCGGTGTCGTGGTTGAGGATCGAGAGGATGATGGTCTCCAGCAGCACCCCGTGGGCGAAGTCGGCCTCGACGACGAGCACGGGGGAGTAGGGGAAGTAGCTCTCGCCCTCCGCGTAGCCCCATACGTCGCCGTCGAAGCGGTAGTCCGCGAGGAAGTCGAGGGTGTCCTCGTCGACCACGCGCTGCTCGCGCAGGTGGCGCAGCTCGTCCTCGCCGAACCGGAAGCCCTCGATGGCATCGAGCACCCGTCCCGTGCCCGCCACCACGCCGTAGCGGCGCCCGTCCGGCAGCCGCCGGGCGAAGGTCTCGAAGACGCAGCGCTTCGAGGCGGCGCCGCTGTGCAGGGCGGCCTGGAGCATGGTCAGCTCGTAGTGGTCGGTGAGGAGTGCCGTGCTGGGTCGGTTCGTCACCCTCGTCACTCTATGGTGGGAGCCGTGTCCATCGCCCCCACCGAGCAGCAGCACGTCGAGCCCGACGTCGTCGAGGCCGTCGACGTCCCGTGGATCACGCTGGTCTGGAACGACCCGGTGAACCTCATGAGCTATGTCACATGGGTCTTCCAGACCCACTTCGGCTACCCCAAGGAGGAGGCCGAGAAGCTCATGATGGACGTGCACCTCAAGGGCCGGGCGGTCGTCGCCCACGGCCCCAAGGAGCAGATGGAAGCGGACACCGAGGCACTTCAGGGCTACGGCCTGTGGGCGACGTACCAGAAGGACGAGTGATGGCGCGCGCGTTCATGCCCGACGAGGACGGGCTGGTAGCGGTCCTGGACGAGGGCGAGCGCTCGGTCGTCCTCGGCCTGTGCACCCAGGTGCGGGAGCTCGTGGCCCCCACCACCGGGTCGAAGGGGGCCACCGAGGACCCCTTCGAGTCGATCGTCGCCGGCCTCGGGGACCTGGCCACGGACACCGAGGAGGGCGCCGGGGGCGCCGGTGTGCCGGACCGGGCCTTCGGGCTCGACGAGGACCGCGACCCGGCCGTGGACCGGCTCTTCCCGACCGGCAACCGGGAGGACGAGCAGGAGGCGGCGGAGTTCCGTCGCTTCACCGAGCAGGGCCTGCGTCAGCGCAAGCACGCGAACCTCACGACCCTCATCGAGACGCTGGAGGCGGCCCGGGAGGACCGCTGGGCGCTCACCCGGGCCCAGGCTCCGGCGGTCCTCGTCGCCCTCACCGACATCCGCCTCGTCATGGGCGAGCGGCTCGGTCTGCGCACCGACGAGGACGCCGCCCGGATGGAGGAGGTCGTCGCCGAGCTGGAGCCGGACGACCCCGCGGTCTTCGTGCTCAGCGTCTACGACTTCCTCACGTGGCTCCAGGAGACGCTCACCGGCGCGCTGACGAGCGAGGACGAGGAGTGAGCCGGTCGGACGCCACCGGCTCCATCGGGATCTTCGACTCGGGGTACGGAGGGCTCACCGTGGCCCGCGCGGTCATCGACCAGCTGCCGCACGAGGCGATCACCTACCTGGGTGACACCGCCCGGGCGCCCTACGGCCCCCGACCCATCGCGCAGACGCGCGGCTTCGCGCTGGAGTGCCTGGACCGGCTCGTGGACGAAGGGGTCAAGCTGCTCGTCATCGCCTGCAACACGGCCAGCGCCGCGGTGCTCCACGACGCCCGGGAGCGCTACTCCGTGCCGGTGATCGAGGTGATCCGACCGGCCGTGCGCCGAGCCGCCCTGGCCACCCGCAACAACCGGATCGGCGTGATCTCCACGGAGGGTACCCACCGGTCCCGGGCCTACCTGGACGCCTTCGCGGCCGCCCCCTTCGCGCGCGTGGTCTCCCAGCCCTGCCCTCGCTTCGTCGAGCTCGTCGAGGCCGGGACGACCTCCGGCCCGGAGGTCCTCGAGGTGGCCCGCGAGTACCTGGACCCCCTGCGCGCCCAGGAGATCGACACCCTCGTCCTCGGGTGCACCCACTACCCGCTGCTCACCGGCGCGCTCTCCTACGTCATGGGCGACGGTGTCACGCTCGTCTCATCTGCCGAGGAGACGGCCAAGGGCGTCTACCGTGTCCTGGAGGACCTCGACCTGCTGCGTCCGGAGTCGCTGCCCGATCCGGTGCACGGCTTCACCACGACGGGCGACCCCGAGCGCTTCAGGTCCCTGGCCCGCCGCTTCCTCGGCCCGGAGGTGGCGGACGTCTTCAGAGACCGAGGAGGAGAGGGTTGAGGCTCACCGTCATCGGCTGCTCCGGCTCCTTCGCCGGTCCGGACTCGCCGGCGTCGTGCTACCTGCTCACCGCCGAGCACGAAGGGCGGACCCACCGCCTCGTCATCGACCTCGGCAACGGCGCGCTCGGTGCCCTCCAGCGGCACGTGGACCCCGCGGAGGTCGATGCGCTCCTCATCAGCCACCTGCACCCGGACCACTGCATCGACGTGACCGGTCTGTACGTCACCCGGACCTACCACCCCGAGGGCGTGCCGTCCGAGCGTCTGCCCGTCTACGGGCCGGCGCGGACCGCGCAGCGGCTGCACGAGGCCTACGAGGGGCTCGGCGAGGAGGGGATGGGCGAGGTCTTCGACTTCCGCGAGCTCACGGACGGGGAGACGATCCGGACCGGCCCCTTCCTCGTGCGGTCCGTGAAGGTCAACCACCCGGTCGAGGCCTACGGCTTCCGGGTGGAGGCGCAGGGCCGGGTGCTCGCCTACACCGGGGACACCGACGCCTGCGAGGCGCTCTCGCCGCTCCTCGCCGGTGCCGACCTGGCGCTCACGGACGCCGCCTTCGTCGAAGGGCGTGACGACGTGCGGGACATCCACCTGACCGGCCGCCGGGCCGCGGAGGCCGCGGTGGCCGCCGGGGGAGTGCGCCGGTTGATGCTCACCCACATCCCCTCCTGGAACGACCCCGAGGTCTGCCGCTCGGACGCGGCCGCCGTGTGGCCGGGTGAGGTCGAGCTGGCCCGGCCGGACGCGACCTACGAGGTCTGAGCCGGCCCGACGAGGTCGAGCAGCGGGAGCAGCGAGTCCTCGAGCACGTCCGGCGCGGCCGCGGCGAGCGTCTCGCGGTCGTGCGTGGCCTCGGGGCGGCAGACGGCGAAGGTGGGCAGCCCAGCGGCCCGGCCGGCACCGATGTCGTGGGTCGTGTCCCCGACCATCCACACGCCCTCCGCGCCGAGCGCGGACAGCGCGCGCTCGATGACGTCGGGGGCGGGCTTGGCAGGGAAGCCGTCGGTGCCCTGGACGTGGTCGAGGAGGTCGC
Organism: uncultured Janibacter sp.; assembly: GCA_964430615.1. Classification (GTDB taxonomy): domain Bacteria; phylum Actinomycetota; class Actinomycetes; order Actinomycetales; family Dermatophilaceae; genus Janibacter. Next base: position 9,533 of record CAYSGN010000008.1, read on the forward strand.
TCAGGCCCAGTGCCGCCAGGAGATCACGCGCCATCGGCGTCCCCTTCGTCGTCGTCACGGCGAGACGGAAGCCGCGCTCGCGCAACGTGGTCAGCACCTGCGTCACCTCTGCGAAGGGGGCCGAGGAACGGGTGAAGCGAGACGGGTAGATCCGCCGGTAGGCGGCGGAGAGGGAGTCCGGGTCGCCCTGCGGCGCGAGCGCGACGAAGGTGTCGTGGAGGGGGAGGCCGATGAACGGCCGCACCCGGTCGACGGGCGGGACCGGCAGCTCGTGCTCGGCGATCGCCTCGCGGATGCCGGCGATGATGTCGGGCAGGGAGTCGACGAGCGTGCCGTCGAGGTCGAAGCAGATCGCACGGGCGGTCATGCCGGAGAGGCTAACCCGCTCGACAGGGCGCACCCGGACTGGTGGACTGTCGTCATGCCGCCGCGCCTGCCCCCAGCCCTTCGCCCCGGAGACACGATCGCCGTCACGGCCCCGAGCAGCGGGGTCCCCGCCTCGCTGTGGCCACGGCTCGATGCCGCGGTGGCCCACCTGCGGCGGCGAGGGTTCGAGGTCGCCGAGGGGGCCTGCCTGCGTGACCCCGACGACCACCACGTGAGCGCCTCGAAGGAGGCGCGCGCCGACGAGCTCATGGCACTGCTCGTCGACCCGGAGGTCGCCGCAGTCGTCCCACCGTGGGGTGGCGAGACCGGTATCGACCTGCTGCCGTACCTGGACCTCGAGCTGCTCGGCGAGTGCGATCCGTGCTGGTACGTGGGCTTCTCCGACACGACCACGACGATGCTGCCGCTGACGCTGCGTGCCGGCTGGGCGACTCTCCACGGCACGAACCTCATGGACACCCCCTACGCGCCGGCGCCCGGGCTGCTCCACTGGCTGGACGTCGTGACGAGCGACGGCGGCGAGCTCACCCAGTGGGCGGCGACGCACCGGCGCGCGAGCGGTTGGGACGACTGGGAGGACGACCCGGAGGTGTCGGCGATGACGCTCACCGAGCCGACGCGGTGGTCGCTGCTCTCCGGCGAGGAGGCGAGCTTCAGCGGTCCTCTCGTCGGAGGGTGCATCGAGGTGCTCTCCCCGTTGGCAGGGACGCCCTACGCGGACCTGCCGCGGTGGGCGAAGGAGCAGACGGACCCGCCGCTCCTCCTGCTCGAGGCGGCCGAGGGCAATGCCTTCGAGATCGCCCGGGCACTGCACGGCTTCCGGCTCGCCGGGTGGTTCGACCGGTGTGCCGGGGTGCTCGTCGGCCGGACCCCGGCCCCGGACGCCGCCACCCTCACCCAGCACGAGGCGGTGCGGGACGCGCTCGAGGACCTCGAGGTGCCGGTCGTGCTCGACGTGGACTTCGGCCACCAGCAGCCGATGATGCCGCTCGTGCTCGGCGCTCCCACCCGGGTCGAGGTCGGTGCCGAGCAGCGGATCACCCAGGACCTGGCGCGGGTCGAGCAGTCGGTCTGAAGGTCGACCTCGTCGGCGGATGCGCAGCCCGACGTCGCGGGCCGGGCGGCTGCGCGCCGTGCCGACCTGCAGTCCGACCGCGCGGGATCGGTGGTGGCCCCGGTCAGGAGGAGGGGCGGTGCTCGCCGACCGCGCCGACCGCCCACTCTGCGATGCGCTCGCCGATGATCTCGGGGGAGCGTGCGAACGAGAAGTGGCTCACCGGCCTGCCGGGCGCGTTCGGCGACTTCGCGAAGGTGAACCGCTCGATCTGCGCCGCGGGCAGCTTGGCCACGAGCGAGTCGACGGCTGCCGGCGGAGCGAGGTGGTCCCCGTCGAGGTCGACGACGAGCACGGGCAGGCTGCGCTCGCGCAGGGCCTCCTCGACCGCCCTCCCGTGGGGCGCGAGCACGTCCGTGCGGGCGAAGGCGGCCCACTCGCGGATGAGGGTGCGTGCCTGCCGTCCGCCGAAGCCGAGCCGGTCACCCGGCCAGTAGCCGAGCGCGCGGGTGACCAGGCCCATGAGCTGGGTCTGGGCGAAGGTCTTCGCGCCCTGCTGGCGGCGCCAGTAGGGGGTGCCGGCGCCGATGATGACGGCGGCGTCCGGGAGGGGGTCCTCGCCGGCGAGGTGGGCGAGCAGCAGGTGCCCGCCGAGGGAGTGGCCGAGGACCACGAGTGGCCCGTCGTGCTCGCTCCGCAGGGACTCGATGACGCGCGGCAGCCAGTCGTGGGCGATCTCCGCGTACCCGTGGTCGTGACGACGATCCACGCCCGGCGTCGCGTCGCCCTGACCCGGGTAGTCGGCCACGGCGGCGGTGACCCCGGCCCGCGCCAGGTCGTCGACGAAGGGGGAGTAGTACCCGGCCGGCACGCCCATCGCCGGCAGGACGAGCACGACCGGCGACCCGGAGTCCGCGCTCGCGGAGACGTGCACCGTCGTACGGCCCCCGCCGGACAGGGTGATCTCGGCGTGCTGCTGCATGCGGCCGAGCCTATGGGACGGGGCAGTCGTTAGCCTGAGCGCCATGACTGAGACGACCACCCGGCACGACGGACGCACCCCCGAGCAGCTGCGCGAGGTGCGCATCACCCGCAACTGGCTGGACCACGCGGAAGGGTCGGTGCTCGTCGAGTTCGGCCGTACCCGGGTGCTCGTGGCCGCGTCCTTCGAGGCGGGGGTCCCCCGCTGGCTCAAGGGGCAGGGCACCGGCTGGGTCACCGCCGAGTACGAGATGCTGCCGCGTAGCACGAACACCCGCAGCGGCCGCGAGTCCCGCAAGGGCAAGGTCGGTGGCCGGACCCACGAGATCTCCCGCCTCATCGGCCGCAGCCTGCGCGCCATCATCGACACGAAGGCGCTGGGGGAGAACACGATCGTCCTCGACTGCGACGTGCTCCAGGCGGACGGCGGCACCCGCACCGCGGCCATCACCGGTGCCTACGTGGCGCTCGCGGACGCCGTCGCGGACGCTCGGGAGCGCGGGCTGGTCCCGGCCCGGTCCCAGCCGCTCACCGGGTCCATCGCCGCCGTCTCGGTCGGCGTCGTCGACGGACGTCCGGTGTGCGACCTGGACTACCCGGAGGACTCGACCGCGGGCACCGACATGAATGTCGTCATGACCGGGACCGGGGACTTCGTCGAGGTGCAGGGGACGGCGGAGGGCACCCCCTTCGACCGGACGGTCCTGGACCAGCTGCTCGACCTCGCCGCCACCGGCTGCGCCGAGCTGACGACGATCCAGCAGGAGGCGCTCGCCGAGACCCCCCGGGAGCGCGTCCGGTGAGCCGCCGGGTCGTCCTCGCGACGCACAACGAGCACAAGGTCCACGAGCTCCAGCAGATCCTCGGGGACGCCGACCTGGACCTCGAGATCGCCTCGATGGCCGCCTTCCCCGATGTGGGGGAGATCGCGGAGACCGAAGTGACCTTCGCCGGCAACGCCCGGCTCAAGGCCGAGCACGTCGCCCGGGTGACCTCCCTGCCCGCCCTCGCCGACGACTCGGGGCTGGCCGTCGAGGTCCTCGGCGGAAGCCCGGGGGTCTTCTCCGCGCGCTGGTCGGGGCTGCACGGCGGGCAGGAGCTGCCGCGGGCCGAGAAGGACCGGCGCAACCTCCAGCTGCTCCTGGACCAGCTCGCCGACGTCCCGGACGAGCACCGGGGCGCGGCCTTCCGGTGCGCCGCCGTGCTCGCGATCCCCGGCGGCACGACCGTGACGAGCGAAGGGGAGGTCACCGGCACCATGGGGCGGGAACCGGTGGGGGAGAACGGCTTCGGCTACGACCCGATCTTCGTGCCCGAGGGCGGCACGCGGACCCTGGCGGAGTACACCGACGAGGAGAAGAATGCGATCAGCCACCGGGGTCGCGCCTTCCGCGCCATGGTGCCCCTGCTGCGGCGGCACCTCGCCGATGGCTGAGCCCGGCCAGAAGGACTGCAGGTCACTCCGGGATGGCCGGAGGGGTCCCCGGGTCCTCGGCTCTGCGAACGGTCCCTGCTGCTGAGGTGCAGTCCGTGTGGACCACCAGGGAGACAACAGTGCCGAAGGCGGGATTCGAACCCGCACACCCAAAGGGCACTTGGACCTAAACCAAGCGCGTCTGCCTGTTCCGCCACTTCGGCTCGAGGATGCAGTCTAGGTGGCCGAGCGCGCCGGCCTTCACCACGGAACCTCACCCGGGTCGGCTCGATGGTCGGTGCTGGGCACACGTCTCAGTTCGGTTGCGTGGACCGTGACCGACGGCGTCGGTCCCGCGCTGCACGGACGACGGGTCGAAGCCGTACGGCAGCTCGAGGCGGTGGCGGGCCATGAGGTCGCGATCGCCCAGCACCTCCCCGGTGCGGCCGTCCCCGACGATCTCCCCCTCGGAGAGCACGACCGAGCGCTCGCACAGCTCGAGGGCGTACGGCAGGTCGTGGGTGACCATGAGGACGGTGACGTCGAGGCGGGTGAGGAGGTCGGCGACCTCCCTGCGCGCGGCGGGGTCGAGGTTGCTGCTCGGCTCGTCGAGCACGAGGATCTCCGGTCGCATGGCGAGCACCGTGGCGATGGCGACGCGGCGACGCTGGCCGAAGGAGAGGTGGTGCGGCGGCCGCTCGGCCAGGTCGGCGACCTCGACGGCGGCCAGCGCCTCCTCGACCCGGGCATCGAGCTCGTCGCCGCGCAGCCCGAGGTTGCGCGGGCCGAAGGCGACGTCCTGGCGCACGGTCGGCATGAAGAGCTGGTCGTCGGGGTCCTGGAAGACGATGCCCACGCGGCGGCGGACCTCGAGCAACGACTCGTCCGTGACGGGCAGGCCGGAGATGGTGACCGTGCCGGAGTCCGGGCGCAGGACACCGTTGAGGTGGAGCACGAGCGTCGTCTTGCCCGCGCCGTTCGGGCCGAGCAGTGCGACCCGTTCGCCCGGGTGCACGTGCAGGTCCACACCACGCAGCGCTTCGTGCCCGTCCGGGTAGGCGTGCCGCACGCCGGTCAGCTCGACGACGGGCGTGCTCATGCCGCCCACCCCGTGACGAGAGCGGCCGTTGCGACGGCGCAGGCGGTCAGCGGCAGGGCGAGGGCACGCCCCCAGACGGCACCGGGCGCAGCCTGCCCGTGACCCAGGTGAAGGTCCCCGGTGTACCCGCGCGAGAGCATCGCCAGGTGCACCCGCTCGCCCCGCTCGAAGGAGCGGATGAAGAGAGCCCCGGCCGACCCCGCGAGGACCGGCCACGCCGCGAGCGAGCGCCCCTGGAAGCCGCGCGACTCCCGGGCGACGCGCATCCGCCGCAGGTCGTCGGTCACGACGTCGAGGTAGCGGATCATGAAGGCGAGGATCTCCACGAGCCGACGCGGCAGGCGGAGGCGGGCCAGGCCCGCCACGAGCTCCGAGGGCGGCGTCGTCGACGCGAGGAGCAGCGATGCCAGGGCGCCGAGCGTCCCCTTCGCCAGCAGCGCCCAGGCGCCCCACAGCCCGGCCTCGGAGAGGGAGAGAGGGCCCAGCTCGACCCGCGGCCCGACCGCGACGACGGGCATGAGCGCGGCGAAGACGACGAAGGGCACCTCGACGACCAGGCGCCGAGCGAGGACGAAGGGCGGCACCCGCGACCCCGCGATCGCGGCGGTCAGCACGAGGGCGTGCGCCGCGAAGGCCCAGACGACCTCGCGGGGCGTGGCGACGACGGCGACGACGAAGACGAGCGCGGCGACGACCTTGACGTGGGCCGGCATCCGGTGGACGGGGGAGTGGCCGACGGCCGTCGTCAGCCGGCCGTGCCGGCCGCCCATTCAGTCCTCCCGCGGATCGCGGTCCTCGTGGCGCCGGAGCAGCCGCACCAGGCCGACCATGATCACCCCGACGACGAGTACCCCGATGACGCCCGCCAGACCGGTCGAGAGCCGCTCGCTCCCGACCCCGGTGAGACCGTAGTCGGCCAGGGGCGACCCGGAGCCGGCGTGCTCGCCGGCGGTGCCGTCGAAGCCGAGGGTCGCGGCGACCCGCTCGAGGCCGTCGGGGGAGCCGGAGGCGTAGAAGGAGACGACGCCGGCCAGGAGGAGGGCGAGGAGCAGGCCCGTGAGGGCGACGGTGCGGGTGGAGATCCGGTGCCTCATGCCGCCACCTCCGTCCCCGCCCGTCGAGCCAGGTCGGCCGGGCGACGCCCGTCGGCGCCGACGACCAGGTCGGGCCGGGTGGCGCTGATCGAGGCCACGACGAGGAAGGTGATGATCGCCTCCCCGGTCCCGATGAGGACGTGCCAGCCGAGCATGGCGCTCGCGAGGGAACCCAGGGGGATCGGCGCCTGCCCGCCGAGCGCGTAGAGACCGACGAAGGCCAGTGCGGCCGCCGGCGCCGAGACGAAGGCCCCGAGGGCGGCCGCGACCGGGACGCTGCCGCCGCGCCGGGGGAGGAGGGCGAGGACCGCACGGAAGGCGAGCCAGCCGACCCAGACGCCGACGATCGCCATGAGCGTGACGTTGGTGCCGAGGGCGGTGATGCCCCCGTCCGCGAAGAGGAGGGCCTGGACGACGAGGACGACCGTGACGCACAGGGTGGCCGTCCAGGGGCCGACGAGCACCGCGGCCAGCGCGCCGCCGAGGAGGTGACCCGAGGTCCCCGCGCCCACAGGGAAGTTGAGCATCTGCGCGGCGAAGATGAAGACGGCGGCCATGCCCGCCATGGGGGCGCTGCGGTCGTCCAGCGAGGACCGACTGCGCCACAGCGCGACCCCGATCCCCGCCGCGGCGACGGCAGCGGTCCCTACCGAGGTGGGGGCGTCGAGGAATCCGTCGGGGACGTGCATCGGCGGCATCTCCCATCGGGGTGTGGCCGGTCGGGGCGTGGTCGGCGGACCTCCACTATTGCACAGCATTTGCATCTGGTGAACGTCCCGGCGGCGGACGCCGGCGCGGGATAGGTTTGGGTGGCACCCGGCACCGATGCAGATTGAGAGGCACTCGTGGGCGAGCGACTGGCTCCGGGCGATCCGGCCCCGGACTTCACCCTCCCGGACGACACCGGATCGTTGGTGTCCCTGGCCGACTTCCGCGGCAAGCGGGTCATCGTCTACTTCTACCCGGCGGCGATGACCCCCGGATGCACGACGCAGGCCTGCGACTTCAGCGACTCCCTGGAGGCGCTCCAGGCGGCGGACACGGAGGTCGTCGGCATCTCGCCGGACGCCCCCGACAAGCTCGCGCGCTTCCGCGAGCGGGATGGGTTGACCATCACACTGCTCTCCGACGCGGACAAGTCCGTGATGACCCGGTGGGGCGCCTATGGTGAGAAGAAGCTGTACGGCAAGATCGTCGAAGGGGTCATCCGCTCGACGGTCGTCGTCGGTCCCGACGGTGTGGTGACCCACGCCCAGTACAACGTAAAGGCGACGGGCCACGTGGCCCGTATCCGCCGCGACCTCGGTATCTGACAGGACGGAAGAGCGCGTGAGCAAGGACAACCCGAGCATGACGAAGCTCGAGAACGACATCGTGACCAGCCGTGACCGGCTCGCCCAGACGATCGACGAGCTGACCGACCGGGCCGCGCCGAAGAACGTCTTCGCGCGGCAGAAGGAGCAGGCCAAGGTCTCCTTCGACAGTGCGACGCGCACCGAGTCCGGGGAGCTGCGCATGGACCGGGTGGCGATCGCGGCCGCCGTGGTCGGCGGCATCGTGCTGCTGAAGCTCGTCACGTCGCGGCGCAGCAAGAAGAAGTTCGAGAAGTGGGAGCGCCAGCGCGAGAAGCGCTCCTGGTGAGACAGGAGCACGTGGCGGGCTGATCGCCACGAGGACGCGGGCCCGGGTCACTGACCCGGGCCCGCGTGCGTGTGGGCGCTAGGGTCGGCTCGATGATGACGACCCGGACGGCCGGCTGATGGGGTGGGAGCTCGCAGCCCTCCTCGGGGCCGTCGTCCTCGTCGGTGCCGTCGTGCAGGGGTCGACCGGCATCGGCTTCGCCCTGCTCGTGGCGCCGGTGGCCGGGATGATCGACCCCCACCTCGTGCCGCTCGCCGTCCTCGTCCCGATGCTGCCGCTCAACGGCATGGTGGCCTGGCGGGAGCGGGCCCACATCGACCTGCGCGGTGCCTCGTGGATCACCCTCGCCCGGGTCGCGGCCACTCCGCTGGGGGTCTGGCTGCTGGCGAGCGTGTCCGAGCGGGGCCTCGGCCTGCTCATCGGGGTGGTCACGGTGCTCGCCGCGGTGGTGAGCCTCATCGCGCCCGCCTTCGACCCCACCCGGCCCGCGCTCCTCGCGGCCGGCGCCGTGACCGGGCTCAGCGAGACCGCCAGCGGCATCGGTGGGCCGCCCTACGCCCTCGTGTACCAGCACCGCCCGGCGCCGGAGCTGCGGGCGACCGTCGCGCTGTGCTTCCTCGTCGGCGAGGTCGTCTCGGTCCTCGCGCTGCTCGTCGGGGGGCAGGTCGGCGGGCTCGCGCTCGGCACGAGCCTGTGGCTCGTCCCCGTGACCGTCCTGGGCGTCCTCGTCAGCTCCCGGTGGCACCACCGTGTCGTCGGACCGGCGCTGCGCGGCGGGGTGCTCGTCGTCGCGAGCATCTCCGGTGTGGTGATGGTGCTCCAGGCGCTCTAGCGGGACGACGAAGAGCGGCCCGCACACTCGGTGCGGACCGCTCTCCCGGTGGTGCGCCAACAGGGACTCGAACCCCGAACCCGCTGATTAAGAGTCAGCTGCTCTGCCTATTGAGCTATTGGCGCGCGAGGAGAGACATTAGCACCACCGGGCACCGGTGCGAAATCGGCGCTGCCTCCGCCCCCTTCGCCTCCTAGGCGCGCCAGTCCTCGATGGTGTCGTCCTCCTCCTGGGCGGCCGTGCGGCGCCCGCGAGCGAGGAGCGCCACCGCACCCAGGACGAGCACGACCCCGGCCCCGCCGACGCCCCAGACCCAGCCCGGCACGCCGCTGGAGCCGTCGCCCCCGTCCGAGGACGGGGCGACCGCGGCGGTGTCCTCGGAGCCGGAGGTATCGCTCGGCTCCGGGCTCTCCTCCTGGCCGCTCCCCGAGGACTCCGAGCCCGGGCTCTGCTCACCCGAGCCCTCGCTCGTCGTGGGGGAGTCGCTCGACGTGGGGGAGTCGGTGGCGCTCGGGGACTCCTCCGAGGACTCCCCGGACGTGGCGCCGTCCGACGGCGGGTCCATCGGGGCCCCCTCGCTCTCGCTCTCCTCGGGCGGTCCGTAGGTGAAGGAGAAGGAGCCGCTGACCGGGTGCCCGTCCGCGCTGACGACCTTGTAGGTGACCGTGTACTCGCCGGCGGGCATCGCGGAGTCCAGCGGCTGGTAGAGCGAGTTGCCGTCCACCTCCGGGGCGCCCTTCGTGACGTCCTCGGAGCCGGAGGTCACGGTGACCTTGCTCAGGTCACCGTTCACCGCCTCGTTGAAGCGGAGCATGACCTCCGGCGGGGCCGCCGAGAGCGTGGCCCCGTCCTGGGGGCTGGTCGTCTCGAGCCGTGCGTGCGCGGACGCCGGAGCGGGGGCGGCCAGCTGGAGGCACAGCAGGGCCAGCACGCCCAGGACGGCCGCTGCGGTCCGGACGAAGGGGGAACCAGGGATCTGCGTCGTGGTCACGTCTCCCATGGTGCCCGAGAGCCGGTGAGGCCCCCGGGAGGAGGTGCGTTCGGAGCACACCCGATGAGGCTGTACGATGGTCCGCGCTGCCTGAGACGGCGGCGCGATGGTGGGTGTAGCTCAGCTGGTAGAGCATCGCGTTGTGGTCGCGAGGGTCGCGGGTTCGAGCCCCGTCACTCACCCCACGAGAGAGGCCCCCCGGGGATTCCCCGGGGGGCTCTCGTCGTCCCGCCAGCCGGTCAGTGCTCCGGGCGGGGCTCGTCGGTCGGGGTGTGGCTGACGTAGCCGGCCACGCGCTCCGCGGGCAGCCGGTTGGCGATCGCCAGGTAGTAGACGGCGATGCTGAAGACCGCGCAGACGACCGGGCCCCACACGAGGTCGAGGGGGCCGTTGCCGCCGTCGAGGATGAGCCCCGCGGTGGCCTTGCCGTCACCGTCGAGGTCGCCGAGCCAGCTGATGACCATCAGCCCGATGACCCACACGGGGAACCAGGCGCCGGACCGGAAGTCCATCGGCGGCAGGTCGATCTTGGCCGTGAAGTGGTAGGCGATGTACACGACGTAGCCCAGCACGAGGGCGATGAGCATCTTCTCGTTGATGTCCCAGCCGGACCAGAAGACGAGCAGGCTCGACCCGATGAAGGACAGGATCGGCAGGACGTCACCACCGGGCAGCTTGAACGGTCGGTCCTGGTCGGGTAGCTCCCGGCGCAGGGCCCCCACGACGACCGGCCCGGCGCCGAAGGAGATGGCGAAGGCCGAGGTGATGAAGCCGATGAACAGCTGCCAGCTCGGGAAGGGCATGAAGAAGATGCACCCGACGACGAACATGAGCACGACCGACCACACGGGGACGCCGCGGGTGTTCAGCCGCGTCAGCCACTGCGGCGCGTTGCCGTTGCGGGCGTTGGCGTAGGAGAGTCGCGCGGTGACGCCGGCGTAGATCAGGCCGGTGTCCGCCGGCGAGACGATCGCGTCGATGCGCAGCACCCACGCGAGCCACACGGCTCCGAGGAGCAGGGCCAGACCGGCGAGCGGGCCGGCGTCCTCGTCGAAGGCGAGCGATGCCCAGCCGTCTCCGAGCAGGTCCTCCGGGAGGGCGACGATGAAGGCCAGCTGGAGGAGGACGTAGATGATCGCGGTGATGACGATGGCGCCGACCACGGCGAAGGGGATGTCCCGCTGGGGGTTCTTCGACTCACCGGCGTACTCCACCGCGTTGCGGCAACCCAGGTAGGCGAAGGCGACGCCGGCTGCCGGGATCGCGGTGAAGACGGCACCCCACCCCTCGGGCGCGAAGCCGTGGGCGGTGAGGTTGCCGGGGTTGAACTCCAGGGCGAAGAGCACGACGATCACCAGCGCGATGACGATGAGCTTCCACCACACGAGCAGGTTGTTGAACTTCGCGAAGAGCGCGGCGCCCATGAGGTTGACCAGGCTGTAGACGAACGATCAGGGCCACGGCGACCAGACCGCCGGTGAGGGTGAGGACGGGCACCCCGTCCTGCTCCTGCATCAGCCACGGGGCGTAGGGCAGGGCGTACTGGATGCTCGCGAGGACCTCGATGGGGGTGACGGCCGCGGCCGCCAACTAGCTGATCCAGCCCGAGCTGTAGCTGGCGAAGGACCCGAAGGCGTAGTGGGGGAAGCGGATGATGCCGCCCGCCACGGGGAACATCGTCGCGAGCTCGGCGTAGACGATGCCGATCACCATGACGATGACGCCGCCGGCCACCCAGGACCAGACAGCGGCCGGCCCGGCGATCTGCGAGGCGTAGAGCGCGCCGAAGAGCCAGCCGGAGCCGATGATCGCCCCGACGCCGGTGAAGAGCAGGCTCAGCCTGCCGACATCCCGCTTGAGGCCTGTGTCCAGATGGACGTCCACACGCGTGGGGGGTTGGTGGTGAACCGTCGACATTGACGTCTCCTGACATGGGCGTGGGGCCGGGCAGCCGTGCTGTAGACCGGTCAGGACGGGCGACGACGTTACTCCTCGAAGAGCACGAAGTGGGGCGTGTCATGTCGTGTCCGTTCAACTTTTTGACACATTCGCGCCATAATTGGCGGATGCAGTTGATCAGGAGGTCGCCCTACGGCGTCATTCTCGTCATCTCGTTGGTGGTCGGGGTGGCAGCCGTCGTGGGCTCGCTGGCCTCGGGGATCCCGCTCCAGGACCCCGAGGGCTTCCTCGGTCCTGCCTACGTGCGCTTCCCGCTGCTGGGCATCGGCCTGCTGACGGCGGCGATCGTCCCCACGGCCATCTACCGCTACGGATGGCGCCGGATCCCGAGCGGGGTCGTGCACATCCTGCGCACCGAGTGGACCCTGAGCCGGGTCCTGTACATCGCGGCCGGTTTCTTCAGCTTCTACGTCTGCTACGTGTCCTACCGGAACCTGAAGAACTTCCTGCCCGTCTACCGCGAGGGCGTCCTCTACGACCAGCAGCTGCTGGACTTCGACAAGTGGGTCTTCGGGGGCACGAGCCCGGCGATCATCCTGCACGACCTGCTGGGGACGAACATCGCGGCGCAGCTGCTCTCCTTCGTCTACCTGGCCTACCTGCCGCTCGTGCCGATCTCCCTCGCGGTCTTCCTCGTGATGAACCGCAGCCACGCCGTCGGTGCCTGGTACGCGACCGCCGTGAGCCTCAACTGGGTGCTCGGAGCCATCAGCTACTACATGCTTCCGGCGCTCGGCCCGATCTACGCCCGCCCCGACCACTACATCGCGCTGGCCGACACCGAGGTGAGCGGCCTCCAGCAGGCACTGCTCGGCAACCGGCTGGAGTTCCTGGCGAACCCCATCAACAGCGAGGTCATCCACGGCGTGGCCGCCTTCGCCTCGCTCCACGTCTCGGTGACCTTCGCCGCGGCCCTCTTCATCCAGCGCACGGTGCCGAGCCGGGTGCTGCGCATCAGCGGCTGGGTCTTCTTCACCCTCACCTTCGTCGCCACCCTCTACTTCGGGTGGCACTACGTCGCCGACAACATCGCCGGCGTCGCCATCGGCTACATCTCGGTGTCCGTCGGCGCCTGGGCCACCGGGTGCGCCAGCTACCGGCAGGGGGTCCGGGTGCGCTCCGGGCTCGTCGATGCGACGGGCGGCCCGAAGGTCGGCTACGGCACCCGCCAGGCCGCCTGAGCGGAGGACCGCCGGCCAGCCCCCTTCGGTCAGCCGACCTGGTGGCGCGCGGCGATCTTCTTCAAGGTGGGGCTGTCCAACCCCGGCTGCGGCACGAAGACCGCCTCCCGGTAGTAGCGTAGCTCGGCGATCGACTCGGTGATGTCCGCGAGAGCGCGGTGGCCGCCGTGCTTCTCGGGCGCGGCGAAGTAGGCCCGGGGGTACCAGCGCCGGGCGAGCAGCTTGATCGAGGAGACATCGACCATCCGGTAGTGCAGGTGTCCCTCCAGGGCCGGCATGTCCCGCACGAGGAAGGCCCGGTCGGTGGCCACGCTGTTGCCTCCGAGGGGTGACCTGCCCGGCTCGGGGGCGAGCTCCTTGATGTGCGCCAGCACGGCCTCCTCGGCGTCGGCGAGGCTCATCCCCTCGGCGAGGACGTCGAGCAGGCCCGACGTCGTGTGCATCTCCCGCACGAAGTCGTTCATCTGCGTCAGCGCCTCATCCGGGGGCCGCACGACGACGTCGATCCCCTCACCGACCTGGTTCAGCTCGTAGTCGGTGACCAGGGCCGCCACCTCGATGAGCGCGTCGCGCTCCAGGTCGAGGCCGGTCATCTCGCAATCGATCCAGACGATGCGTTCGGAGGAGGAAGCTGCGGTGGAAGTCACGGGCGTCACCCTAGCGACCGGCTTCTCTGGCGAGTTCTACCCAGGGGTGGTCGGTTAGGTTGCGCTCATGAGCTCGACCCCTTCTCCGCCCGCGTCGGGAGAGCCTCCGGCGGGACAGCCGCCGCCTCCCCCGGGGCAGGCGCCCCCTTCGCGCCCACGGATGTCTCCGCCGGCGGGCCAGCCGCCGGCCCCGCAGCCGGCCTGGCACCGGGCCCAGGTCGAGGCGGTGACCCGCCCGGCCCTGGTCACCCCGCGGCCCACCGCCCACCCCGGACAGCCGGGCGCGTGGGCGCACCACCAGTACTACAGCCCGAGCTACGTGCCGGCCCAGGCCCGCCCCAACCCGACCCAACGGCCGCAGGCACGGCGCTGGGTGCTCACCGGGCTGGTGGCCTTCCTGTCGGTGGTCATGGGGCTGGTCTTCGCGCTGCTCTTCGGCCTGAGCTTCGGGCTCGTCGCCACCCTCCTGGCCCTCGTCTTCGCCCTCATCCCCCTCGTCTTCGTCGTCCCGGTCTTCGTCTGGCTGGACCGCTTCCACGCCGAGCCGGTGCGCTATCTCGTGACGGCCTTCCTCTACGGCGCGCTCGGCTCGACGTTCATCGCGCTCTTCCTCAACGCCCTCTTCGGTGGCGTGCTGTCCGTCCTCGTGACCGACCCCGAGTCCGCGGGGAAGCTCTCTCCTGTGCTCATCGCCCCACCCGTCGAGGAGACCTTCAAGGGCCTCTTCGTCCTCGGGATGTGGGCCTTCACCCGGAGGAGGTTCAACGGACTGACCGACGGTGTCGTCTACGCCGGCATCGTCGCGGCGGGCTTCGCCTGCACCGAGAACGTCCTGTACCTCGGCGAGGCGCTCACGCAGTACGGCCGGGAGCAGTTCGTCAGGACCTTCGTCATGCGCGGCCTCCTCAGCCCCTTCGCGCACCCCATGTTCACGAGCATGATCGGCATCGGCATCGGTATCGCCGCGTCCTCCCGGGCGACGCACGTGCGGGTCATCGCCCCCTTCGTCGGCTGGTGCGCGGCGCTGCTCCTGCACGGGCTGTGGAACTTCGGCGCGGTCGTGGGCCTGGGCAGCGGCGATACCGGGGTGGTCATCACCCTCGCGACGGGCTTCATCACCTTCTGCGTCTACGTCGGCTTCATCATCTGGACCCGCCGCCGCGAGGCCCGCACCATCGGCCGGCACCTGCGTCCCTACGCCGCCACCGGTTGGCTGAGCCCGGCCGAGGTGGGGATGCTCTCGAGCATGCGGGAGCGCCGCCAGGCACGGTCCTGGGCGAAGCGGACCGGCGGAGCGCGGAGCGTCGGCGCGATGCGTGCCTTCCAGGACAGCGCCTCGGAGCTGGCGCTGCTGCGCTACCGGATGGTGCGCCAGTCCGCCGACCAGGAGTCGCTGCGCACCGAGCGGGTGCTGCTGGACTCGATGACCGCCCGCCGGCGCCAGTTCGCCGGGCTCGCCTAGGACCCGCCGCCTCCGGAGACCTCCCCGTTGATCCGCAGCTCGCGGTCGGTCAGCGCGGCGACGGCGGCCCGGTGGTCCTGCGCCTCGAGGTCGAGGTCGACGATCGTCGCGGCCGGCGGCCGGGGCTCCTCCGCGCGCCAGTCGACGAGCGCGGGTGGCTCCGCCGGACCGCTCACGAGCACCTCGGCGGGGTCGACGACCAGGCCGTGACCGGTCGCCTTGAGGACCGCCTCCTTGCGGGCCCACACCCGGGCTCGTGCCTCGAGGAGCTCGCGTCCGGTGAGGCCGGTGAAGGCGGGGACCTCCTGCTCGGCCAGGGTCGCCGGGGCGAAGCCCTCGAACCCGGTGTCGTCGAGCTCCTCGACGTCCACGCCGACGTCGACCCCCTGCGTCACGGCCACGACCGCGAGCTGGGCCGTGTAGGAGAGGGAGAAGACCCAGCCCGGTGCCTCGAGCGGGCTCGGCTTGCCGTGCTGGTCGCTGCCGCACGTGGTGCAGCGCCGCTCGAAGGCCAGCTCCGCCGGGTCGCGCTCGAGGATCTCGCCGAGGACCCGTCGCACGAGCGCGTGGCCGGTGACGAAGGGGGCGGCCTCCCGCTTCCGGTCGGCCCGGGTGCGCTCCGTCGCATCGAGCAGCGCGAGGTCGGCGGGCGACTCGTGGACCCGCGCCTCGCGCACGACGACCGTCAGGGGCATGTGCCGATCATGGCAGGTCGGGGTGGTCACTACACTGTGGACCCGCCCTCCGGTGTGGTTCGCCCGCGGCGGTCGGCCGCCTGCCCCCGTAGCTCAGCTGGACAGAGCAAGGGCCTTCTAATCCCGAGGTCGTTGGTTCGAATCCAACCGGGGGCGCCATCGGCAGATATGTTGTGCCCATGCCAGAGACCAGCTCTCGGGTGGACACCCGCGACCTGCTCGCGAGGGTCACCGCCCTGCGCGACGAGGTCGAGCGCAGTCGGCTCACCCTGGAGCTGACCTCGACCCGGGAGGCCAGGACGGCACGCCTCTCGCTGCTCGACCAGCTCGACGACTACGTCATCCCCCGGCTCGAGTCGATCGACGCCCCGCTGCTCGCGGTCGTCGGCGGGTCCACCGGCGCGGGCAAGTCGACGCTCGTCAACTCCGTGCTGCGTCAGGAGGTCTCCCGCCCGGGCGTGCTGCGCCCGACGACGACCAGCCCGGTCCTCATCCACCACCCGGTGGACGAGCAGTGGTTCCTCGAGCAGCGGGTCCTCCCGTCGCTCGCCCGGGTCACCGGCGCCGTGCGCGGTGAGCCGCAGCCGGGGACGCTGCGTCTGGCGCCCACCGAGCTCATCCCCTCGGGCATGGCCATCCTCGACGCGCCGGACATCGACTCCGTCGTGGCCGCGAACCGGCAGCTGGCCGCCCAGCTGCTCGCGGCGGCCGACCTGTGGATCTTCGTCACGAGCGCGGCCCGGTACGCCGACGCGATCCCGTGGAACCTGCTGCGGCAGGCCTCGGACCGGGGCGCCGCCGTGGCCATCGTCCTCGACCGGGTGGACCGGCCGGCGATGGGGGAGCTGAAGTCCCACCTCGTCGAGATGCTGCGAGAGCAGGGCCTGGGCACCGCCCCCGTCTTCACCGTCCCGGAGACCCGGCTCGACCCCAACGGGCTCGTCCCCGACGAGGACATCGAGCGCTTCCGTGCCTGGCTCGCCGCCGTGGCCGGCGACGAGCAGGCGCGCGAGAGCATCGTCACCCAGACCCTCGACGGCGCGCTGCGGTCCATCAAGGGGCGGGTCGCCGACCTCGTGGACGCCGCCAGGGGCGAGCGGGAGCAGATCGGGGGGCTGACCGGCGCTGCCTTCCGCGCCTACGACGAGGCCGAGGAGGGCGTCTCGGAGGGGATGCGCGACGGACAGCTCCTGCGGGGCGAGGTCCTGGCCCGGTGGCAGGAGTTCGTCGGGACGGGGGAGTTCTTCCGCCGGGTGGAGCGTGGCGTCGCGCGCCTGCGTGACCGGGTGAGCTCCGCCGTACGCGGTGGGCCGCCCCCGTCGAGCGAGCTGGACCACGCCCTGCACACCGGCGTGAGCGCGATGATCATCTCCGAGGCGGACACTGCCGCGGCGGACCTGGCCCGCACGTGGCGGGCGAACGAGGCGGGCGCCGCGCTGCTGACCGACCACCCCGAGCTGGCCCGCTCCTCACCGGGTCTGGAGGCCGAGGTGGAGCGTCTCGTGCGGGACTGGCAGAGCGACGTCCTGGACATCGTGCGGGCCGAAGGGAGCAACCGCCGGGTCAATGCGAGGATCGCCGCCTACGGCGTCAACGGCATCGGCCTCTTCCTCATGCTCGTCTCCTTCGCCCACACCGGAGGGGTGCTCGTCGCCCCGGAGGTCGCCATCGCGGGTGGCACGACCGCGCTGGCCCAGAAGGTGCTCGAGGCGATCTTCGGCGACCAGGCGGTGCGTGAGATGGCCAAGCGGGCCCGCGAGCTGCTGCTCGAGCGGGTCGTCGCGCTCTACACCGCGGAGCGGGAGCGCTACACCGACCTCGTGGGCGGGGTCGCGCTCAGCGAGGCGCAGATCCGGCGTCTCGAGAAGGCGGGCGCGGCCATCGGGGAGGCCCTGCGATGAGCACCCAGGAGCTCGAGCGCGCCCTGACGGCCGAGGAGCTCACCGAGCGGGTCGACGCGCTCGCGCGGGCCCTGGACGCCGGGGGAGAGGCCCTCGACCCGAGGGCGGCCGCGGACGCGCGCGCCGTGGTCGACAAGGTCTCCGAGCGCACCGCCCTGCTCGGCAGCCACACGGTGGTCGCGCTCGCCGGGGCCACCGGGTCGGGCAAGTCCTCCCTCTTCAACACCCTCGTCGGGGAGGACGTCGCCACGGTCGGGCAGCGCCGGCCCACGACGTCGACGCCCACCGCGGCGGTGTGGGGCCAGGAGCCCGCGGGGGAGCTGCTCGACTGGCTCGGGGTGGGGGCCCGCCACCAGGTGCCCGACGGGTCGGAGGACGAGCTCGACGGGCTCGTGCTCATCGACCTCCCGGACTTCGACTCACGGCAGATCGAGCACCGGGCGGAGGCCGAGCGGGTCCTCGAGCTCGTCGACGTCTTCGTGTGGGTCACCGATCCTCAGAAGTACGCCGACGCGGTCCTGCACGACGACTACGTCGCGGTGCTGCGCGAGTACGGTGCGGTGACCGTCGTCGTGCTCAACCAGGTCGACCGCCTCCCCCGCGGTGGGGCGGAGGAGATCCGTGGCGACCTCTCCCGGCTCCTCGAATCCGACGGTTTGGAGCACCACGAGGTCATCCCCACCTCGACGGTCAGCGGGGCGGGCACCGACCGGCTGCGTGCCCGTCTGCACGAGGCCGTCGAGCACTCCGATGCCTCGAGGCGTCGCCTGTCCGCCGACGTGGTCTCGAGCGCCGGGGCGCTCGCCGACTCGGTCGGTGAGAGCGAGCCGTCGATCCCCGGTCGGGCCGAGGGCGAGCTCGTCGATGCCCTCGCGCGCAGCGCCGGCGTGCCCACGGTCGTCGACGCCGTCGCCCGGGACCACCGGCTGCGGGCGTGGGCGCGCACCGGGTGGCCCTTCACCCGCTGGGTGCGGGCCTTCCGCCCCGCGCCCCTGCGCCGGCTGCGCCTCGACCGCCAGGAGGGCGAGCCCGACATCACCGAGCGCGACGTGCGCGCCGTGCTCGGCCGTTCCTCCCTGCCCCCGCCCGCCCCCGCCGCGCGGGCCGCTGTCGATCTCGCCGCCCGCCGCCTCGGGAACGAAGCCGGTGAGGGTCTTCCCCTGCGCTGGTCCGAGGCGGTCGCCTCGGCGGCACGTCCGAGCGACGCGGACCTCGCCGACGAGCTGGACCAGGCCGTCGTGCGGACCCCGCTGCGCGGGCGCGAACCGCTGTGGTGGTCCGTCGCGGGGGCGCTCCAGGTGCTCTTCGCCGTCGTCGCGGTCCTCGGGCTGCTCTGGCTCGTGGTCAGCGGCCTCGTCGCCTGGCTGCAGCTGCCCGAGCTGCCGCGGGTCGACGTGGGGCCGGTCGGTCTGCCCCTCGTCCTCCTCGTCTGCGGCGTGCTGGCGGGTCTGCTCCTGGCGGCCCTCGCACGCTGGATCGCCGGGCTCGGGGCCCGCCGTCGGGCCCGGGCGGCCGACCGGGCGCTGCGCTCGGCGATCGCCGACGTGGCCACCCAGCGCGTGCTCGGGCCCGTCGAGGAGGTCCTCGCCGACCACCGCCGCACCCGGGAGGAGCTCACCAGGGCCGCCGGTCGTCCGGTCACGGATCGACCCGACGTCGGGCGCTGACCGCGGCGCGCACCGGTCGGTGCCCCCTCGCGCGGGGCACCCACCGCCGGTGGTCCACAACCGCCCCCTCGTGGGGCGGGTCGTCCACAGGGTGCGCAGCGGCCTTCTCGTCCAGAGCCTCGCTCGCGAGGGTGGTGGCAGAGCCCGGCGACGTGGCCGGGCCGCCATGAGAGGGGAGACCCATGAACGAGACCGAAGTGACCATCGGCGGACGGGTGGTGGCCGATCCCGAGCACCGCACGACGCGCAGCGGGATGCAGTTCACGACCTTCCGGGTCGCGCAGACGGTGCGCCGGCGCAACAAGGAAGGGGTCTTCGTCGACGTCTCGACGAGCTTCTACAACGTCGCGGCGTACCGCTCGCTCGGCATGAACGCCCACGCGTCCCTGCACAAGGGTGACCCGGTGGTCATCCAGGGGCGCCAGACGGTCAACTCCTGGCAACGTGCCGACGAGACGTGGGGTACCTCCGTCGAGGTCGAGGCGCTGAAGATCGGGCACGACCTCACCTACGGGACGACCCAGTACGCGAAGTCCGGGAGCCAGAGCGTCGACCCGGTCCTCGCGGAGGTCTCCAGGCGGTCCGAGACGCAGATGGGGGAGCGGATCGCCGACGACCTCGACGCGGAGGAGGGCGAAGGGGGGATGCCGCTGTCGGCCTGAGACGGGGGCGGCGATTCGGGCATGGGGGCGGGTGTCGATAGCCTGCCTCCATGGCCGACTACATCTACACCATGGTGCGTGCGCGCAAGGCGCACAACGAGAAGGTCATCCTCGATGACGTCTCGATGTCCTTCTTCCCCGGAGCCAAGATCGGGATGGTCGGGCCCAACGGGGCCGGCAAGTCGACCATCCTCAAGATCATGGCGGGCCTGGACCAGCCGAGCAACGGCGAGGCCAGCCTCAAGCCGGGCGCGACGGTCGGCATCCTCCAGCAGGAGCCGCCGCTGAACGAGGAGAAGACCGTCCTCGGCAACGTCGAGGAGGGCGCGGGCGAGATCAAGGCCAAGCTCGACCGCTACAACGAGATCTCCGAGCAGATGGCCGACCCGGACGCGGACTTCGACGCGCTCATGGAGGAGATGGGCAAGCTCCAGGAGGAGATCGACCACGCCGACGCGTGGGACCTGGACTCCCAGCTGGAGCAGGCCATGGACGCCCTGCGCTGCCCGCCCGGCGACGAGCCGGTCACCAACCTCTCCGGCGGCGAGCGCCGCCGGGTCGCGCTGTGCAAGCTCCTGCTGCAGAAGCCCGACCTGCTGCTGCTCGACGAGCCCACCAACCATCTGGACGCCGAGTCGGTCCTCTGGCTGGAGCAGCACCTGGCGAGCTACCCCGGCGCCGTCGTCGCGGTCACCCACGACCGGTACTTCATGGACAACGTCGCCCAGTGGATCGCCGAGGTCGACCGCGGCCGGCTCTACCCCTACGAGGGCAACTACTCCACCTACCTGGAGAAGAAGCA
This sequence comes from uncultured Janibacter sp., assembly GCA_964430615.1. GTDB lineage: Bacteria > Actinomycetota > Actinomycetes > Actinomycetales > Dermatophilaceae > Janibacter. The sequence continues at coordinate 30,002 of CAYSGN010000008.1, forward strand.
GGAGCGCCTGCAGGTCCAGGGCAAGAAGGACGCCAAGCTCGCCAAGCGGCTCAAGAACGAGCTGGAGTGGGTCCGTTCGAACCCCAAGGCCCGCCAGACCAAGAACAAGGCCCGCCTCGAGCGTTACGAGGAGATGGCCGCGGAGGCGGAGCGGACCAAGAAGCTGGACTTCGAGGAGATCCAGATCCCGCCGGGCCCGCGTCTGGGCAGCAAGGTCATCGAGGTCGCCGACCTCAAGCAGGGCTACGGCGAGCGGGTGCTCATCGACAACCTGTCCTTCACCCTCCCGCGCAACGGCATCGTCGGCGTCATCGGCCCCAACGGCGTCGGCAAGACGACGCTCTTCAAGACCATCGTCGGCCTCGAGGAGCCGATGGGCGGCACCGTGGACGTCGGTGACACCGTCAAGCTCTCCTACGTCGACCAGTCGCGCGCCGGTCTCGACGGGGAGAAGAACGTCTGGGAGGTCGTCTCCGACGGGCTCGACCACATCCAGGTCGGGAACGTCGAGATCCCCAGCCGTGCCTACGTCAGCCAGTTCGGCTTCAAGGGCCCGGACCAGCAGAAGAAGTCGGGCGTGCTCTCCGGCGGTGAGCGCAACCGGCTGAACCTGGCGCTGACGCTCAAGCAGGGCGGCAACGTGCTGCTCCTCGACGAGCCGACCAACGACCTGGACGTCGAGACCCTCGGCTCGCTGGAGAACGCGCTGCTGTCCTTCCCCGGTTGCGCCGTGGTCATCTCCCACGACCGGTGGTTCCTCGACCGCGTCGCGACGCACATCCTCGCCTACGAGGGCACCGAGGAGGACCCGACGCGGTGGTACTGGTACGAGGGCAACTTCGAGGGTTACGAGGCCAACAAGGTCGAGCGACTCGGTGAGGACGCCGCCCGTCCGCACCGCGTGACTCATCGCCGACTCACCCGGGACTGAGATCATGTCCCCATGGCACGTGGGGAGCGGATCGGCCTGGTCGGTCTCGTCGGCGGCGTCGGAGGCGGGAACACCGGCAACGAGGTGAGCCTCGCGGTCGTGCGCTCCCTGCTCGCGACCGCGAGAGACGACCTCCACTTCGCCGTGGTCACGCCCATGCCGCACGACGCCAGGGCGCGCTCGGTCGCCGGGGCGGACGAACCCGTGCTGGCCCTCCGCGCCCCGCGCATCGACCACGGCTCGCCCACGCCGCAGACCATCACCCGACGGCTCGTGGCGGAGGCTCGTCACATCTCCTACGTGTGGCGCGGCGTCGGCGACCTGCGCGCCCTCGTGGTCTGCGGGACCGGGGTCCTCGACGACTTCGAGGAGCCTCCGTGGGGGATGCCCTGGTCCCTCTTCCTCTGGTCCGTCGTGGCGCGGGCCCGGCGGCGCGCCTTCGTCCTGCTGGCGGTGGGTGCCGGGCCGATCACCGGCCGGGTGAGCCGGCTGCTCTTCCGCGTCACCGTCCGTCTGGCCACGGAGGTCACCTACCGCGACGAGCAGTCGATGGGCACGATGGCCGAGCTCGGGGCATCGAGGGCGGACGCCCGGGTGACCTGTGACCTGGCCTTCGGCCACGACGTCGCCCCCGGCCCGCCCGCCCGTCCGGGCCCCGGGATGCGGGTGGGCCTCGCCGTCATGGACTGGGACGGCTGGAGCGGGAGGGACGACGCGGCCCGCGGCAGCTACCGCACCACACTCGTCGAGACCGTCGAGGGCCTCCTCGAGCGCGGCTACCGCGTGCTGCTGCTCACCGGCCAACCCGTCGACCGGCCACCTGCCGAGGAGGTGCGCCACCGCGTGCTGGGGCAGCGGCCGACCACGGAGCTGCCGATCGCCGACATCGAGACCTTCGACGATCTCGTCCGGGCCGTGCAGAGCACCGACCTCGTCCTGGCCACCCGCTTCCACGCGGTCGTCGCGGCGCTCGTGGCCGACCGGCCGGTCGCCTCGGCCGGCTACGCGCCGAAGAACCGGGCCCTCCTCCAGCGCATCGGCCTGCCCCACGCCGACCGGTCGGTGGACCGGGTCGACGCCGCCTGGCTGCTCCAGCAGGTGGACGACGTGGCGGGCGGTTCGACGCGTCACCAGGCGGACCGGGGCGTCATCGACGGCTGGCGGGAGCTGACCCGCGCCGAGGTCGCCGCCCTCGCCAGCCGGATCGCGTCGACCACCACGGTGCGGCCTCGTCGGGGCCGCCCCCGGCGTCCGTCCCGCGCGCGGCGGTGGACCAGCCGGAGGCCATGACCGCCGCCGCGTACCAGAGGGTCGTCGTCTCGTCGAGGAGGTTCTCGCTCACGGTGACCGCCAGGAGGCCCACAGCGACCCCCACCGCCGCCTCGAGGGCCGCCCGGTGCTCGCCCCCGTCGTCCGGCCCCTCGCCCACCGCGGGCACCGCGGCCCGTCGCAGCGTGCGGACCATCGTCACGACCACGACCACGAGGGCGATGACCCCCGCGAGCCCGAGCTCGACCCAGGTCTGGACCCACACGTTGTGCGGAAGCAGCCCCTCGCTGCGCAGTGCGGGCACGACGTCCAGACCTATCCCGTTCACCGGGTTGATCCGGCCGAGGGGGAGCAGGTCCTGCCAGTAACCGACCCGCCACGCGAGCGAGCTGGCCGGGGCCCCCGGAGGGGCGGGCCCGGGGTCCCACACGTTCACCAGGCGCTCGTGGAGGCTCGGGACGGCGAGGACCCCCAGCACGCCGGTCACGACGATGACCGGCAGCCAGCGATGGTCGCGCCGGTAGCAGAGGACGAGCACGCCGAGCGCGAGGGCCAGCCACGCCGCCCGGGTGAAGGTGGCCAGGACGACACCGCTCATGACGACGGCTCCCACGGCCCACAGCCACCGGTCCGAGGTCCTCGTCCACACGGCACGGGCGAGCATGAGCACCGCCACGACGGCGGCGTACTTCCCGAGGACGCTCGGGTGGACGAAGGGCCCGGTGACCCGTGCCAGCCCCGTGGAGTCGTCGATGGGGGCGCTGCCGGTCGCCCACTGGACGGCGACGTGCACGGCGACCACGACCGCCGACCCCGCCACGGCGAGGTGGACCACCTTCGGCGGCAGCTGCCGGCTCAGCACGAGCTGCTCGATGACGACGAACATCAGCGCCCCGGCAGCCAACCGCGCGGTCGCGGTGGCGGAGACGACGGGTAGGTGCGAGGCGAGCGTGCTCAGCCCCGCCGTGGCGACGAAGGCGAGGAGTGCCCACGTGGCCGGGGCGGGGGCGCGCACCTCGTCAGCGAGCCACCGGGTGAGCAGCCACCAGCCGGAGCCGGCGAGGAAGATCAGCCCGACGGCGCTCGCGCTCGAGTGGCCGACGGCATCCAGCTCGGGTCGCACGAGCAGGAGCAGGATCACGAGAAGGGCGAAGTGCCGCAGCGCCAGCCCGGCACAGGCGACGACGAAGACCAGCGCCGTGAGCAGGACGACCGTCGGCAGCAGGTCCACCCCGGTGAGGACGCCGAGGACACCGACGAGGCCGGCGAGCAGTCCCACCACGCCCGCAGCGGACAGCGCCCGGCCGCTCACCGGTGGGTGCCTTCCGCCACCCGGTCGTAGACGGCGGTGACCGCGGCCAGGTGCTCCTCCTCCGTGGTGGACCTGGCCCGGACCTCCGCGACGAGGTCGTGGGTACCCGCCAGCCCCGCGCCCAGGGCGGTCTCGAGGGCGGGCGCCCAGGCGCCGACGTCGTCGTGGGGCACCGTCCAGCCGCTCGCCGGGCCGACCATCTCCGGCATGCCACCGACCGCCGAGACGAGCGCCGGGACCCCGGCCATGAGGCTCTCCCGGACGGCGAAGGGGGAGTTCTCGTGGCACTGCGACGGGTGCGCGGTGACGACGGCCCGGTCCAGCGCCTCCCGGATCCCGGCGGCGTCGGCGAGACCCGCGAGCCTCACCCGGGGCAGTGCCTCCTCGTGGACGAGGTCGCGCAGGTCGTCCGCCTGGGAGCCGTCCCCGAGAAGCAGTACCCGCACGTCCGGATGCCGATCGGCGACCCGTCCCCAGGCCCGCAGGAGGACGTGCGCCCCCTTGAGGGGGACCAGCCGGCTGGCGAAGACGATCGCGTCCCGCCGGCCGGTCGCGGGCACGACGTCCTCGGCCGCCCGACGCCATGGCAGGTCGAGGTGGTGCACCCGCTCCTGCGGCCACCCCTCGCCCACGAGGACCTCCCGCATGAAGCGGGAGGGGGTGAGGATCACCGGCCGAGCCTGCCGCCACACCGGGACCGACACGAGCTGCTCGGCGGCGCCGACGGCGCTCACCGCGAGGCTGCCCTTCATGCAGCGCCGGCGCAGCGGCGCCATCGCCCGCCGGGCCGTGGACACCTGGAGGCAGTCGGTGCAGATCGTGTCGTCCGGGTCGCTGTAGAGGGTCTGGTTGGCGCAGGCGAGCTTGTACTCGTGGGCGGTGAGGACCACCGGTACCCCGGCGCGGGTGGCCGCGCGGACGACCGAGGAGGTCAGCTGGTAGCACGTCCCGTGGAAGTGCACGACGTCCGGTCGGTGCTCGGCGATGGCCCGGGCGGTGACGGCGCCGGCCTCCGGCGACCACACGGACAGCGCCGCGCTGCGCACCCGGCCCGCGGACCCGGGCGCGAAGCTACGCGTCCGGGTCAACCACCGCGGCGCTCCGCCCAGCTCCATGAGGGGGCTCCCGTCGGGCGGGGTCATGGCGACGAGACCCACGTCGTGCCCTGCGGCGACGAGGGCCCGGGTCAGCCACCCCACGTAGGTCTCGACCCCGCCGACGTGGTGGGCGAACTTGCTCACCTGGAGGATGCGCACTCATCCCACCTCGTTGCGTCCCGCCGCCAGGCGGTCGCCCACCCAGCGCGCGTCCCGGCGCAGCTGCGCGGGCGAGAGGACGGCCCGCAGCGAGAGTCCGTCACGCCGCGCCACGAGCCGGTGTCCCAGGACGAAGACGACGGTGTAGCCGATGGTGCTCATCAGCGCCGCCGCGAGGATCCCGTACGTGGGGACCGTGAGGACCAGCCCGACGAGGAGGACGAGGGCACCGCCCAGGTGCGCCACGCTGGCACTCCCCGGTGTGCCCATCCCCTGGAGGGAGGCCATGAGGGAGATGCTCGCCGAGTAGAGGACGATGCCCGGCAGCATGATCCACAGGGCGGGGACCGCGGCGCGGAACTCGGCCCCGTAGACGAAGGGGATGATCCACGGTGCGACGAGCGCGATCCCCAGGACGGCCAGGGCGCCGCCCACGAGGTTGACCCGCAGTGCTCGCTCGAGCGCGGCGCGCCCGCCGTGCCCGTCGCCCGCCGCCGTCATCGGGAAGACCACCATCGCCACGCTCCCGAAGAGGGCCACGATCATCGACGAGACGTTGACCGCGATCGAGTAGTAGCCGATCTGGGTCGCCGTGACGAAGGCGGGCAGGACCACCGAGTCCAGGCGCAGGGCGGTGATGCTCACGCCCTGCATGCGCAGCCCGTACCCGAGCGAGCGACGGGCCAGCCCGGCATCCGGGCGGCGGATCCCTTCGCGGGCCAGGCCGGCCACCGCCACCGTGAGCGCGAGCGCGTAGCTGGCGACCTGGGCGGAGAGGACGCTCACGGGGGAGAAGCGGTCGAGTCCGAGGAGGACGAGCATGAGGGTGACGTACGTGGCGGGCTGGGCGATCCGCACGACGCCCAGGAAGACGAAACGGTGCCGGGCCATGAGCATCGCCCACATGGCCTCGGTGGTGAGGACGACCGGGACGGCGCACAGGAAGACCCGGGCGATGAGCCGGGTCTCCTCGCTCTGCGCGGAGAAGCCGAAGGGCACGAGGATCTGCGCGACGCCGATCCCGAGGGCCCCGAGGACCGGTGCGAGGAGCAGGGTCGTCCCGAGGACGCGCGAGCGATCCGTCCCGCGTGCCTGGAGGTAGAGCATCCCGTCGGCGAAGCTGAGGTTGGACGCCCACGTGAGGGTGAGGGTCCACGTGCTGACGGCGGCGACGACACCGCGGCCGTCGGCACCGAGGAAGCGGGCGGTGAGGACACCGGAGACCAGGCCGAGGAGGATCGTGGCCCCGCTGGTCGCCATGGTCGTCGCGAAGGCCCCGCCGATCGACGTCCGCCGGCCGCCCGGGCGCACACGGTCCTGGCTCGCCGGCTTGTCCTGCTGGTCCGACGACACGATGATCAGGCCCCGTTCGAGGGCGCCCTGGCGCGGCGGGGGCGGTGACCGGTCGCGCGGTTGCGCAGGTAGAGGAGCACGGCGCCGGTGAGGACGAAGGCGGTGCACGCCGCGACGAGCGTCGCCCTGGCCCGGGTGCTCGTCGTGCTGAGCGGCTCGCTGCTCACAGACAGCTGCGCCACACGCTCGTCGTTGCCTCGCTGGGCGACCTGGACGCTGCGCAGCGCCGCGCTCGCGTCGGCGACGATCTCGCCGGCCCGGGTGGCGGCGGCCGTCGCGGCGGACTCCGGCACACCCTCGTCGATCGCGTCCTCGGCCTGGTCCCGCAGGCTCTCCTGGGCGCGGCGGGCGCCGTCCACCTCGGCCTCGAGCTGCTCCTCGATGCCGGTGGCCACGGTGTCGAGCGCGGCGAGGACGTTCCGGCGCAGCCCGGCCTCGGCCTTCTCCTTCGTCTCGGCGACGTAGGTCACCCGGATGATCGTCCCGTCCCCGAGGCGGCCGGAGTCGACGTAGGGGCCGGGCGCCCCGGGGTCGTCCCCGGCATCGCCCGCCGAGCGGTCCTGCTCGTAGGCGGAGACGAAGTCCGCCGCGTGCGTGGCGACCTCGTAGTTGGAGTAGGTCCCGATGAGCGGCGCGATGTCGACGACCGCGCTCGCGCGCACCGAGGTAGGTGCCCATCCCGCTGTGCCGAACCACGAGACGGAGGCGCCGAGCAGCGTGGCGACGACGAGGACGAGCACCGAGAGGCGAAGGGAGATGCCGTGGGGGTGGCGTGTCATGCAGCTCCCTTCGCGGAGGTGGCCGTACGGCCGTGGCGTCGCTCCCGGAGCCGGCGGAGGTACCGGGCGGCGAAGAGGGCACTGCCACGCAGGCCGCGGGGGCCGCCGAGCACGGTCGCTGCCGTCGTCACAGCCTCCCACGACCGGCCGTCGGCCAGCAGGCTGCGGACCCGCAGGATCCGGGTGCGGGTCAGCTCGTCCCGGACCACGCGACGGTGGTCGGGTCCGCCACCGGAGTCCAGCTCGGCCTCCAGGACCGCGATGCCGCCGTCCAGCTGAGCGGTCGTCTCCCGGGCGCCGTCGGCCTGCTCGTGGATGCGGTAGGCGACCACCGGTCGCGGGACGTGGTGGGCGGCCCCGTCGGTGCGGGCCAGCGCGACGGCCAGGTGGCGGTCGTAGGCCGTCCTGGCCGCGTCGGGACGACGGCTCCAGTCGACGGCGTCGCGGCGCAGCACCGCGGCGACCATGTAGATGTCACCCCGGGCGGCGATCTCGTGGAAGGGACGCAGCCTCCCGGGCGGCACCCGGCGGCGGGTGACCATCGCGGTCATGGGGTGGGTCGCCGGCAGCGGTGCCCCGGCGCCGTCGACGAGGTGGACGTCGCCGAAGCAGACGACGGCCGTCGGGTCCTCCAGGAGCGGCGCCACGAGCACCTCGAGCGCGTCCTCGGTGAGGAGGTCGTCGTCGTCGACCTCCATGACCAGCTCGGTCTCGGCGGCCCGGAAGCCGGCCCACACGTTGCCGAGGATGCCGAGGTTCTCCTCCCGGGGCTCCCAGCGGAAGCGAGGGTCCTCGAGCGAGGCGACGAGATGCTCGACCTCGGGGTCCGCGGCGTTGTCGCAGACGAGCACCACGAAGTCCCGGTAGGTCTGTGCCCGTAGCGCCTCCAGGCACTGCCTCAGCAGGTCGGGTCGGCGGTAGGTCGGGACGACGAGGGTGATGGTGGGCCCCGGCGCGCTCATGTGCCCATCACCGGCCTGGGCGGAAGCCCGGGACGGCGCCACGTCGAGCGCGGGTCGCGCCGGCCCGAGTGCTGGTGCCGCTGGGTCTCGCCGGCGGCCAGGTCGGTGCACAGGGCGGCGTACCCGCGGGCGACGGCATCCCACTCGTAGCGCTCCCGGCAGCGCCGCGCCAGGCGGGCCCGGCGCCCTTCGTGCGCACCGGGATCCCGGTCGACCTCGGCGATCGCCCGGGCCAGCTCCGCCGTCGTCGCACCGAAGATCCCGTCCGCGCCCAGGACACCGCGGTTGAAGACGTTGTCGTGGGCGATGGTCGTCGTGCCGGCGCCCATGGCACGCAGCAGGGAGGGGTTGGTGCCCCCTACGGAGTGGCCGTGCAGGTAGCTCGCGGCCCCGACGTAGAGGTGGTCGAGCAGCTCGTTGTCCCACAGGCCGCCGAGCATGCGCACACCCGTGCTGCGGGCGGCGGCAGCACGCACGCTGCGCAGGTACTCGGTCTCGTACGGCGAGTCCCCCACGACGAGGAGAGGGCGTCGCGCCCCGCTCGCGCCGTAGGCCTCGATCATCTCGAGGACGTGGTTCTCCGGCTCCACCCGCGCCACGAGCAGGTGGTAGCCCTGCGGCTCCACGCCCAGCTCGGTGATCCGGCTCGGCTCGAGGTCCGCGATGACCTGCGTCCCGTACTCCAGGAGGCGGGTGCTCGCCGAGAACTCCTCCCGGTAGTACTGCTGGATCCCGGGGGCGTCGGCGATGAGGGCATCCGCCCACCGCACCGCCCGGGCCTCGGACCAGCGGTAGAAGGCCTGCCCGGCACGTCCCCACTTCGCCCGGCGCCACTCCAGACCGTCGACGTGCACGGCCACGGGGAGTCCGCGCAGGTGAAGGGCGGGCACCGCGAAGGTGTTCGCGGCGTTGAAGACGAGCGCGACGTCGTGCCGCCGTGCGGAGACGAGCAGGTGCACCGCCGAGAGCGCCGTGTGGCTGAGCGTCTCGAGGGCCTGCTTGCGCACGGAGGGCAGGTGCACCAGGCGCATCCCCTTGTAGGCCCGCGGGTCGCCGCCAGGTCGGCCGCTGTTGCCGGTGCGGCAGTAGACCGTGACCTCGTGACCGGCGGCGACCAGACGGCTGCCGATCTCCTCGACCGCCGTCTCGAACCCCCCGTAGCGTGCCGGCGCCCCCCGGGTGCCGATCATGACGATGCGCATCTGATTCCCCCTTCGACGGCCGCGCCGCTGACTCGTCCGTGAGCAACCGTGACCCGGGCGAGCTCCCCTTCGCCGTTGTCCGGTCATGGCTCGACACGAACCCCTGACATGTCGACACGATAGCGCCGAAGCGACGAAGATCGTCCGGAGTCGGAGTACTCGACCGGGACGTCGTCAGGGAGGACGAGATGACCCAGAGCAACGAGCGGGCCGCCGCCGCACTGGCCCGGTGCGTGCCGGGTGGGGCGCACACCTACGCCAAGGGTCCCGACCAGTACCCCCGCGACCACCTGCCGGTCATCGCACGGGGGCGTGGCAGCCACGTCTGGGACGTGGAGGGGACGGAGTACGTCGAGTACGGCTCGGGTCTGCGCTCGGTGGTCCTCGGTCATGCGCATCCGCACGTGACCGAGCGGGTCACCGCAGAGGTGACGAAGGGGAGCAACTTCGCTCGCCCGTCGCTCACCGAGCTGGCCGCGGCCGAGGACTTCCTCGGCGTGGTGCCGACGATGGAGATGGTCAAGTTCGCCAAGAACGGCAGCGACGCGACGACCGCCGCGGTCCGCCTCGCGCGGGCCGCCACGGGACGGGACGTCGTCGCGATCTGCGCGGACCACCCCTTCTTCTCCACCGACGACTGGTTCGTCGCGACGACGGGGATGCCGGCCGGCATCCCCGAGGAGGTCGCCGATCTCACGACGACCTTCCCCTACGGCGACCTCGACGCCGTGCGGGAGATGCTGCGTGCCCACCGGGGGGAGGTCGCCGCCCTCGTCCTCGAGGTGGAGACCGCGACGCCGGCGCCCGAGGGATACCTCGAGGCACTCATCGACCTCGCCCACGCCGAAGGGGCCCTCGTCATCATCGACGAGATGATCACCGGCTTCCGCTGGGCGCTCGGCGGGGCGCACGGGATGCGCGGTATCCGCCCCGACCTGGTGACGTTCGGCAAGGCGATGGCCAACGGCTTCTCCGTCTCGGCGCTCGCCGGGCGGCGGGACCTCATGGAGCGTGGCGGTCCGGACGCCGAGGAGGAGCGGGTCTTCCTCCTCTCCACGACCCACGGCGGGGAGACCCACGCCCTGGCCGCCTTCCGCGCCTGCGTCGAGGTGCAGCGGGAGGAGGGCACGAGCGCGCGTCTCATGGACATCGGCGGCCGGCTGCGCCGAGCCGTCACGCAGGTCGTCGCCGAGGCGGGCCTGGGGGAGCAGGTGGTGCTGCGCGGGCGCGACTGCAACCTCGTCTTCGCCACCCTGGACGAGACCGGTGAGCCGTCGCAGCAGTACCGCACGCTCTTCATGCGGGGTCTGCTCCGGCACGGGGTGCTCGCGCCCTCCTTCGTCGTCTCGAGCGCCGTCACCGATGCCGACATCGAGACCACGGTCGAGGCGGTCCGGGCCACGTGCGTCGACTATGCCGCGGCCCTCGACCACGGTGACCCGACACCGTGGATGGGGGGACGCTCGATCCGTCCGGTCTTCAGCTCCCGGCGCTGACCACCTGCAGCCGGGGGAGGGCGACGACCAGCTCCGCCTCGGTCAGTCCGGCGGTGCGCAGCTGGGCGGTCACCTCGGCGGCGATGTCCCAGGTGAGCAGGAGCACCTCGTCGGGGGCGCGGGCGACCAACTCCTCGGGCGGGACGATGTCGATGGCCGTGCCACCGATGCGATGGCCGACCTTGGCGGGGGAGGCGTCGGCGACGACGGGCAGGAGCGAGGCGTCGACGCCGGTGACGCCGAGGAAGGTCACCGCCTTGGAGCCGGCTCCGTACCCGAGGACCGTGCGGCCCGCCTCCCGTGCTGCCGTGAGGCGCTCGAGCACGTCGGTGCGCACGCTCGTGACCACCTCGCCCCAGCGGCGGTAGCCCTCCTCCCGGTCCAGCCCGGCAGCGCGCTCCTGCTCGATGATCTGCTCGACGGCGACCGAGCGCCGGGTCCCCTCGTCGCCGCGGCGGGCCAGTGCGACGAGGCACCCGCCGTAGACCTCCTCCGGCCACGCGTCGACGACGACCAGACCGTGCCTGCGGCAGGCGTGCTGCCAGGCGGTGAGGGAGAGGTAGACGGGATGGCCGTGCCGGATGGTGTCCACCTGGCGCCCGGTCACCTGCGCCAGCACGTGGTGGAACTCGATCGCGAGCACCCCCTCGTCGGCGAGGGCGGCCACACGTGCGGCCAGCGCGGCGTCGAGGTCCTCCTCGTGGATGAGGCCGTGGTTGTCGACGACGAGGTCGGCGCGCTCGTCGACGCCGACGAAGCCGACCCGCTCGAGCGCCTCCTGCCAGTGCCCGCCGTGGGCGCTGCCGAACTCGCGCAGCGTGGCAGCGTCCTGCGTGCCCACGGCGTCCCGGAGGGCGCTCGCCATGTGGTCGGCGTGCTCCACCGCGGTCCGGCTCGTCGTCGCGAGGGGCGTCTCCGGGCCGGGGGAGGTGTGCGAGAGCTGGACCAGGGCGCACCGTGGGCACCAGCGCAGGCCGAGCGGCCACCGGCCGTCCTCCCTCGGGTCGCTGCCGGCGGGCGGGAAGTCGTCGCAGGCCGGCTGCTCGCCCAGGTCGAGGATGGTCACGAGGTCGCCCGCGCGGCATGATCGGCAGTGGGTGACCTCGCGCACCGAGGAGCCCGCGCTGGTGCTCACGGCGTCACCGGACGAGCGAGGAGGGATCGGACATGGACGTCTGGAAGACCGCGATGGAGGGGGTGCTGCTCCTCGAGCCCACGGTGCACCGTGACGAGCGCGGGTTCTTCACCCGCACCTTCGACCACGACGTCGCCGCCGGTGCCGGCATCGACGGCGCGGCCTTCGTCCAGGACAGCCAGTCGCGCAGCCACCGGGGTGTGGTGCGCGGCATGCACCTGCGCGGCGGGGCCGGCGAGGCCAAACTGGTGCGCTGCGCCCGCGGTCGGATCCTCGACGTGCTCGTCGACGCCCGGGTGGGGTCCCCGACCTTCGGGACCGTGCTCACCCTCGACCTGGACGACATCGCCCACCGGGTGGTGCACGTCCCGCGCGGGGTGGCGCACGGCTGGCAGGCGCTCACCGAGGAGGCGGACGTCTGCTACCGCATCGATGCCCGGCACGACCCGAGCGAGGACATCGGCTTCGCCCACGACGACCCGGACCTGGCGATCCCGTGGCCGCTGCCGGTCACCCTCGTCTCGGCGCGGGACCGCGAGGCGCCCGGGTGGGCGGAGGTGGCCGAGGAGCTGCAGGCGGCGGGCTGAGGCGTTCATCCCGCCCACCGCAGGTCCGTCTCGCCGAGCCGTCCCCCGTCCACGAGCTCGCGCAGCACCGCGAGGCGGACGTGGTCGACCTCGAAGCCGTGGGCGTCCAGGCCGTGCTGCCGGTAGGCGGTGGCGAGCTCCTCGGCCCCTCGCGGGATGTCCCACGCCGGGACGTACGCGGGCACGAGGTCGGCCATCTTGTCGAAGCAGACCCGGTAGGAGCGCGGGTCGTTGCCGTGCTCCCCGGTGATCTCCACCCGGGCCCCCGGCACCGCCTCCGCGGCGATGCCCGCGATGTCGGCGACGGTGAGGTTGTTCTCCGGGTGACCGACGTTGAAGGCCTGCGCGTGCACCTTCTCGCGGTCGCTCTCCAGCGTCGCGAGGAAGGCTCCTGCGATGTCTCGCGCGTGCACGAGCGGTCGCCACGGGGTGCCGTCGGAGAGGACCCGCACGACCCCGGTGAGCACCGCGTGCCCGATGAGGTTGTTCAGCACGATGTCGCAGCGCAGGCGCGGCGAGAAGCCGAAGGCCGTCGCGTTGCGGAGCATGGTCGGGCTGAAGTCGTCGTCGGCGAGGTCGCGCAGGTCGGCCTCGACGTCGACCTTCGAGCGGGCGTAGGCGGTCACCGGGGCGAGGGGGGCCTCCTCGTCGAGCATGCCGGAGGTGTCGCTGGCCCCGTAGACCGAGCACGTCGAGGCGTACAGGAAGCGGGTGACGCCCGCCTCCTTCGCCAGCCGGGCCAGCCGGGTGCTCGCGCGGTGGTTGATCTCGTGGGTGACGTCCGGCGCCAGCTCGCCCAGGGGGTCGTTGGACAGCGCCGCGAGGTGGACCACGGCGTCGTGGCCCGCCACGTGCTCCCGGGTCACGTCGCGCAGGTCGCAGCGCCGCGACGGGAGCGCCTCCGGCAGCGGTCCGATGACCCGGTCGACGAAGTAGTCGGTGTCCAGCCCGGACACCTCGTGGCCGGCGGCCGTGAGCACCTCACCCATGACGGTGCCGAGGTAGCCGTGGTGGCCGGTGAGCAGGATCTTCATGGCGCCTCCGTGGTCGTCGGGTGGATGATCGCCTTCGTCGTGCGGAAGGACTCGGCGTACTCGGCCCGGCACTCCATGCCGCGCAACCGGGCGAGGGCGGCGAAGGTCTCCCGCTGCCACCAGTCGTGGCCGCGCTGGGAGGGGTAGTGGGCGTCGAGGAGGCGCCACTTGGTCTCGATGTCCTCGGCGGTCAGCGGCACGTAGAGGTTCGGCGCGAGGCGGCCCAGGTCGCCGTCCCACTTCGGGATCTCGTAGTGCAGCACGAGATGGTCGCGAAGGGCGGTGGGCACGAGGGAGCCGACGAGGGCGTGGTCCTGGTGGGCGTCCTCCGGGTGGGGGGCGAGGACGAGGTCCCAGGGAGCGGCGGCGGCATCGGCCAGGGCGTCCTTGACCGCGTCGAACTGCGCGGGCAGACGACCGTCGCGCAGCCCGCAGGTGGTCACCTGGGGCAGGACCGGGTCGAGCAGCGCGGTGAGCGCGGACCGGGTCTCGGTGGCCCGCTCCGGCGTGGAGGTGAGCACGAGGGCCCCGACGGAGACGGCGGCGTGCTCACGGACCAGACGACGCAGCAGGCCGCCGGCGCCGATCTCGATGTCGTCGCAGTGCGCGCCGACGGCCAGCACGCGCAGGGGACCGTCGGGCAGGTGCAGCCCGATCATCAGCGTGGTTTCGCGGAGGCGGTGACCTCGGCCGCGGACGGGGCGGCCGCATCGGGGCCGGCGCCCTCCCAGACGGCCCACGGCGGGTGCTCCGGCCCGCGGGCCAGCTGGTCGAGGGCGACCCGCTCCTTGACGGTGTCGGCCGGGACCCAGAAGCCGTCGTAGGGCTGGGCGAGCACCTGCCCGCGGCCGGACAGCCTCGTGAGGGTGTCACCGACGAGGTCGCAGTCCGGCTCGAGCTCGTCGAGCAGCTCGCGCCGCAGGACGAAGTACCCACCGTTCTCGCGCAGGGCGAGGCTGGCCACGGAGTCGATCCCCGTGACCCGGTCGTCGTCGTCCGTGGCGACGATGTGGAAGGAGGACTGCGGGGGGACCGCCATGAGCGAGGCCAGGGCGTCCGAGCCCCGGAAGCGCTCGATCATCGCGTCCAGGGGAGCGTCGGTGAGCACGTCGGCGTAGTTGGCGAGGAAGATCTCGTCCCCGTCGAGGTAGTGGCGCACCCGGCGCAGGCGCTCACCGATCGGGGTGTCGATCCCGGTGTGCGCGAAGGTGATCCGCCAGTCCTCGATCTCGCTCGTCAGGGTCGTCACCCGACCGCCCGCGAGGACGAAGTCGTTGGTGTCGGTCTCCTCGTAGTGGAGGAAGTAGTCGCTGATCTCCTTCGCCCCGTGCCCGAGGCAGAGGATGAACTCGGTGTGCCCGAAGTGGGCGTAGTAGCGCATGACGTGCCACAGCAGCGGGCGGTCTCCCACCATCACCATGGGCTTGGGCAGGTCGCGTCGGCCGTCACGCATCCGCATGCCCAGGCCACCGCAGAAAAGGACGACCTTCATGGTCAGGCTCCCTTCGTCGGCTCGACGACGTCGAGCTTCGGTATCGCGAACACCAGTCGGCCGCCCCATCCGACGACGTGGCTCAGCTGCGCGCTGATCTCCGCGCGCAGGTTCCACGGCAGGACGAGGACGTAGTCGGGGCGGGCCTCGTCCAGGGCCTCGGGCGGGCGCACCGGGATCCGGCTGCCCGGCAGGTAGGTGCCGTGCTTGTGGGGGTTGCGATCGACGGTGAAGGGCAGCAGGTCGGTCCGGATGCCGCAGTGGTTGAGCAGGGTGTTGCCCTTGCCGGGCGCGCCGTAGCCGGCGACGCTGCGTCCCTCCCTTCGTGCCGCGAGGAGGAAGGAGAGCAGCTCGTCCTTGACCCGGGCCACGGTCTCGGCGAAGCCGAGGTGCCCCTCGAGCGTGTGCAGCCCGCGCTCCGCCTCCAGCTCGAGCACCCGGGCCACCGCCGGGCCCGGCGCGCGCCCCGTCGCCTCGACGTGGGAGGCGTGCTGGGCGTGCACCCGCAGCGAGCCGCCGTGCGTGGGCAGCTCCTCGACGTCGACGACGACGAGGTCACCCAGGCGCAGCGCCCGCTGCAGGGTGAGCAGCGTGTAGTACTGGAAGTGCTCGTGGTAGATCGTGTCGTACTGCCCGAACTCGATGAGCCGGGCCAGGTGCTGGACCTCGATGGTCAGCGTCCCGTCGGGGGCGAGCAGCGTGGCCAGCCCCCGGGTGAAGTCGCGAAGGTCGGGGACGTGGGCGTAGACGTTGTTCGCGACGACGAGGTCCGCCCGGCCGTGGCGGTCGACGAGCTCCTGGGCGGTGGCCTCCCCGAGGAAGCGCACCTCCGTCGGGACCCCGCGCTCACGGGCGGTGGCCGCGGTGTTCGCGGTGGGCTCGACGCCGAGGACCGGGACACCCGCGTCGCGGAAGTGCTGGAGGAGGTAGCCGTCGTTCGAGGCCACCTCGACGACGAGGGAGCCCTGATCCAGGGCCAGACCCTCGGTCATGGACCGTGCGTACCGGCGTGCGTGCTCGACCCACGAGTCGGAGAAGGAGGAGAAGTACGGGTAGACGTCGGTGAAGATCTCCTCCGGCGGCAGGCACTCCGGCAGCTGGACGAGCAGGCAGCCGGGGCACACCCGCACGTGCAGCGGGTAGTACGTCTCCGGCGCCTCCGAGCGCCCCGCCGGCACGAAGGCCTCGCACGGCGGCGCCGCCCCCAGGTCGACGAAGGTCACCTCCGCGTCCGTACCGCAGACCCGGCAGGTGATCGATGGACTCCCCTCCATGTCTCCCCCTCCGGAGGGCATCGCTGCCCCCCCACGGTCGAGTGTGCCACCGGAAGCCGACGAACGACAGGGGTGGGCCCCGACCTCTCGGTATCGTCGGTCCATGTCGTTGCGGGACGAGCTGGCCGGGCGCACGAGCGTCACCGACGAGGTGCTCACCGGCGGCCTCGGCGAAGGGGAGCGCCTCGCCGGCGTCGAGCTGGTCGGGTGCACCGTCCGGGACGCCGGCCTGGCCGGGGCGGTGCTCTCCGGTGTGCGGTTCGAGGAGTGCCTCTTCGAGCGGGTCGACCTCTCCCGGGCGCAGCTGCCCGACGTCGTGCTCGACGGGTGCGCCTTCACGGGGTGCAAGGCGCTCGCGACGTCGTGGTCGATGATGCGCCGGGCCACCCTCGCGCCGGAGCCGAGCCGCTGGGTCGACTGCCAGCTCCAGCTGGGCAGCTTCACCGGCCTCGACCTCTCCGGAGCCGGCTTCGCGGGGTGCTCGCTCGCCGAGGCCGACCTCGACGAGGTCGTGGCGAGGGGGACCGTCTTCGAGGACTGCGACCTCGGTGCGGCGCGGTTCGTGGGAGCCGACCTGCGCGAGGCGGACCTGCGCGGGGCGCGGGGGTACGTCATCGACCCCCGCCTGACCGAGGTCGCCGGGCTGCGGGTGGACCCGGTGGGAGCGCTCGGGCTGCTCGCCCCCTTCGCCGTCGTCGTGGAGTAGGTCAGTCGCGCGGGCTCGCGCCGACGAGGCGCAGGGCCAGGGCGCCGTAGGCCGCGCCGATCTCCTGCGGGGTCCGCCGCACGCCCGGGTGGTACCAGCGGGCCACGTCGACGACGAGCGAGAGAGCGGCCAGCGCGGTCGTGCCGGGGTCCTCGACGACGAACTCGCCGCTGTCGACCCCGTCGGCGATGATCCCCTCGACGACCGCGTCGATCTCGCGCCGGAGGGTGAGCACCTCTCGGCGGTGCTCGGGGGAGAGGTGGCGGAACTCGTACTGGACGATGCGCGCGACCTGGTGCTCCTGGGCGTGCCAGCGGGTGAACTCGGAGATCACGTCGGCGAGCGCGGCGCTCGGGGAGTCCGCCTCGGCGGCCGCCCTGGCCAGGGCGTCCCGGGCCTGGGCGTGACCGACCCGGCTGAGCTGGAAGAGCAGGTCCTCCTTGCTCGCGAAGTGCACGTAGACGCCGGCGGGCGAGAGCCCGGCCCGGGAGGCGATGTCCCGGGTCGTCGTGCCGTGGAAGCCCTTGTCCGCGAACGCGTCCGCGGCGGCATCGAAGAGCCGCCGCACGGTGGGGTTCGTCGGCACGAGGTCGGGATGTGAGGACGCGGTCACGTTGACAGCATGCCGCGCACGGACGAGACTAAGCAAGCGCTTAGCCCGTTCCGCACGTCACGTGCCAGAGAGGTGACCACATGCCCCGCAACATCTACGACGAGGACCACGAGTCCTTCCGTGCATCCGTCCGCGAGTTCGTCGAGCGGATGCTCGTGCCGCGCGCCGAGTCGATGATCGCCGAGCACACCATCCCGCGGGAGGTCTGGCTCGAGGCCGGCAAGCAGGGCTTCTTCGGGCTGACGATCCCCGAGGAGTACGGCGGCGCCGGCATCGACGACTACCGCTTCAACGCCGTCCTGGGTGAGGAGCTGGCCAAGTTCAACGCCGCCACCTCCTCCTGCTTCGGCATCCACTCCGACATCACCGCGCCGTACATCGTCGCGCTCGGCACCGACGAGCAGAAGCAGCGCTGGCTCCCGGGCGTGGTCACCGGCGAGAAGATCCTCTCGATCGGCATGACCGAGCCCTCTGGCGGCTCCGACCTCGCCGCGCTCAAGACGACCGCCGTCCGCGCCGACGACGGGTCGGGTGACTGGATCATCAACGGGTCCAAGACCTTCATCACCAACGGCTACCAGTGCGACCTCGCGGTCGTCGCCGTGCGCACCGACCCGAGCAAGGGTGCCAAGGGCATCTCGCTCTTCGTCCTGGAGAAGGAGGACGAGGGCTTCACGAAGGGCCAGCCGCTGGACAAGGTGGGCCAGCCCGAGTCGGACACCTCCGAGCTCTTCTTCGACAACGTCCGCGTCCCGGCCGACCGGCTGCTCGGCCCCGAGGGCATGGGCTTCATCTCGATGATGCAGAAGCTCCCGCAGGAGCGCCTCGGCAACGCCGTCGGCAACATCGCCAATGCGCGCCAGATCCTCGACGAGACGATCGAGTACACCAAGGAGCGCAAGGCCTTCGGCCAGCCGATCGGCACCTTCCAGCACAACAAGTTCAAGCTCGCCGAGCTCGTGACGAAGGTCGAGGTCACCGAGGCCTACATCGACGACTGCGTCGTGGCGCACGCCGAGGGCAAGCTCACGGCCGTCGACGCCGCGAAGGCGAAGTGGTGGGCCGGCGAGATCCAGTGCGACGTGCTCGACGAGTGCGTCCAGCTGCACGGTGGCTACGGCTTCATGAACGAGTACCGCGTCGCCCGCGCCTGGAAGGACGCCCGCGTCCACAAGATCTGGGCGGGGACGAACGAGATCATGAAGGAGCTCATCGGGCGCGACCTCGGGCTCTGAGCATCCCCTCTGCGTGGTCCCACCGGTGACCTGAGACACTGGTGGGACCACCACCCACGAAGGGGGCTCGGATGATCGCCGCGCATGTCATCACCGTCTCCGACCGTGTCGCTCGCGGTGTCCGCGAGGACGTGTCGGGGTCGGTCGCCCGGGATGCGCTGACCGGGGCCGGGCACCAGGTCACCTCGAGCGTGATCGAGGACGGTGCCGAGTCGGTCGCCCACGCCCTGCGGGCGGCCGTGGCCTCCGGGGCCCGGGTCGTCATCACCTCCGGCGGGACCGGGGTCCACCCGCACGACCGCACGCCCGAGGGCACCCGCGAGGTGATCGACCGGGAGATCCCGGGCGTCGCCGAGATGATGCGGGCCGAGGGCGTCCGGAAGACCCCGATGGCGGCGCTCAGCCGCGGGCTCGTCGGCGTCGTGGACGCCGCCGACCAGGAGGGGGGCGCCGTCGTCGCCAACCTCCCCGGCAGCCCGAAGGGGGTCGCCGAGGGGCTCGAGGTGCTCCTCCCGCTCCTGCCCCACATGCTCGACCAGATCGCCGGGGGGGACCACTGATGGGCACCCTGCGCGCCGAGATCACCGACACCGCCATCGACCTGGCCGAGGCGCTGCAGGAGGTCGGGGGTGCCGCCCACGGGGCCGTCGCCTCCTTCGTCGGCCAGGTGCGCGACCACGACCCGGAGGTCCCGGGTGAGGTCGCCGCCCTGGACTACTCCTGCCACCCGGACGCCCCGGCGATGATCGGGAAGGTCGTGGCCGGGGCCCTCGCGGTCGCCGACCCGCACGGGGAGGCCAGCGTCGTCGCGCTGCACCGCGTCGGCCACCTCGAGGTGGGGGACCTCGCGCTCGTGGTCACCGTCGGCAGCGCGCACCGCAGTCTCGCCTTCGAGGTCTGCCGGGCGGTCGTCGAGGCGGTCAAGCACGAGCTGCCGGTCTGGAAGAAGCAGTACGGCACCGACGGTGCCCACGTCTGGTCGGGGTTGAGCTCATGCGGCAGTTGATGGACACCCACGGTCGCCTGCACCGCGACCTGCGTATCTCCCTCACCGACCGGTGCAACCTGCGCTGCACCTACTGCATGCCCGCCGAGGGCGTGCCGTGGATCGCCAAGCAGGAGCTGCTCACCACCGAGGAGCTCCTGCGCATCGTGGGCATCGCCGTGGACGCCGGCATCGAGGAGGTCCGGCTCACCGGTGGCGAGCCCCTGCTCCGCCCGGACGCCGTCGACATCGTCGCCGGGATCTCGGCCATGGAGAGCGCCGCCGGGCCCGTCGAGGTCTCCATGACGACCAATGCGCTGCGGCTGCCGAAGCTCGCCGAGCCACTGCGCGAGGCCGGCCTCGCGCGGGTCAACATCAGCCTGGACACGCTGCGACCGGAGCGCTTCGAGGCGATGAGCCGGCGGAGCCGCTTCGAGGACACGATGGCCGGTATCGACGCGGCCGACGCGGCGGGCTTCCACCCGCTGAAGATCAACACCGTGCTGCTGCGCGGGGTCAACGACGACGAGCCGGTCGAGCTGCTGCGCTGGGCGCTCGAGCGCGGCTTCGAGCTGCGGTTCATCGAGCAGATGCCCCTGGACGGCGGCCACGAGTGGAAGCGCGCCAACATGGTCACCGGCGCGGAGATCCTCGAGCGGCTGCGCACCGAGTTCACCCTCACGGAGGTCCCGGGGCGTGGGGCCGCGCCGGCCGAGCTCTTCCACGTCGACGGCGGCCCGGCCAAGGTCGGCGTCATCGCGTCGGTGACGATGCCCTTCTGCGGTGCCTGCGACCGGCTGCGGCTGACCGCGGACGGCCAGCTGCGCTCCTGTCTCTTCGCCCGCGGCGAGACCGACCTGCGTGGCCCCTTGCGGGAGAACGGCGACCAGGACGAGATCGTCGACCTCATCCACTCCTGCCTGGCGGGCAAGAAGCCGGGCCACGGCATCAACGAGCCGGGCTTCCTCCAGCCGCCCCGCCCGATGAGCGCCATCGGCGGGTGAGCGCGCCTGCTCAGCCCCCGGCGAAGGGGGGCAGCACGTCGATCGTGTCCGTCGCCGCCACGGGGGTCCTCGGTTCGTCGACGTAGCGGCCCTCGTGCAGCACCGAGCAGCGCTCGAGCACGTCGGCGAACCCCGGTCCGTGGGCGGCCCGGGCGGCGTCGAGCACCTCGCCGACGCTCGTGCCGGCCAGCTCCTCCTCGTCGGTCCCGGCGGCCTCGGCGGCCCCGGCGAAGAACCTCACCCGTGGCATCAGGTCCCATCCTCTCGTGGCGGTTGTTCGGTGATCGTGGTGGCGATCGCCCGGCGGAGGGAGTCCATGTCGACCGGGCGTCCCTGCTCCTCGAGGTGACCGACGGCCACCCCGAGGATGTAGGCACCCACGGGCGCCATCGGCCGCTCGAAGCCGTGGGCGATCTGCTTGGTCAGCGTGTGCACGCCCGGGACGTCGACCGACTCGGGCTCGATGCCCACGGCGGCGCAGGCGTCCTCGATCCAGTCGTGCCAGCGCTCCTGCTCGGCGTCAAGGTCGGTCATGGCCACTCCCTCCGTCGCCGGTCCCGGCCAGTCGGCCGGCCCACACGGCGTGGTCGGCCCAGGTGTCGATGTCGGCGACGTCGTCGTCCCGACCGGGGACGGTGACGAGCACGGACTCGGCGAAGAGCGAGCGCATCGAGCGGTCGCGCGGGCTCGCGAAGCGGTCGACGGCCCGCCGCAGCGCCTGGCTGCGGTGGATGCCGAGGAGCCATTGCGGGTGCCCGGAGGAGTCGGTCAGGCACCAGCCGTCGTGCTCGTCGGTCGGGATGTCCGGCGTGCGCAGCGCGTGGCTCCACGCCGAGAGCAGCTGCCCGACGGCCGGGACGGGGTCGGCGAGGTCGCAGGCCAGGACCGCGACCCACTCCGCGACGTCGGGGCCGAGCGTCTCCAGCCCGCTCGCCAGGCCGGCGACCGGTCCGCCCAGCGGAGGGTCCTCGAGGGTGCGCCGCACACCGGTGGGGACGTCGACCTCGCCCACGACGGCGATCTCCCGGGCGTCCGCGACGGCCACGAGCACCCCGTCGAGGAGCCGCCGTCCGGCGAGCTCCACCGCCGGCTTGTTCGCCCCGCCCAGGCGCGAGGCGGCGCCACCGGCGAGGACGACGGCGTCGAAGGGCGGGATGCTCACGTCTCCTCCCGGCGCCAGGTGCCGCTGCGCCCGCCGGTCTTCTCGAGCAGTCGCACGTCGGCGACGTGCGCGTGGCGGTCCCGTCCCTTGACCATGTCGATGACCGCGAGGGCGGCGACGGTGGCGCTGGTGAGGGCCTCCATCTCCACCCCGGTCCGGTCGGCGGTGCGCACCGTGGCGGTGATCTCGACCCCGTCATCGGTGACCTCGAGGTCGACGACGGCGCCGTGCACGCCGATGACGTGGGCGAGGGGCAGGAGCTCGGGTGTCTTCTTCGCGGCCTGGATGCCGGCGATGCGGGCGACGGCGAGCACGTCCCCCTTCGGCACGGAACCGTCCCGCAGCAGCGCGACGACCTCGGGGGAGAGCCGCACCCGGCCGGCGGCGGTGGCCGAACGCACGGTCGGGCGCTTCTCGGTGACATCGACCATCCGGGCCTCGCCACGGGCGTCGACGTGGGTCAGCGGGTGCTCGGCGGGCATCAGAGCCTCCTGATCGTCACGATGTCGCCGGCACGCACCTGGTCGACGTCGGTCGGCACCACGGCCAGCGCGTCGGCACCGGCGAGCGAGGTGACCATGTGCGATGCCGACCCGTGCCGGTGTGCTGGGGTGGCCACGAGGCGCCCGGACTCGTCGCTGCTCAGGCGCACCGGCAGGAACTGGCGCCGCCCCGCGGGGGAGCGCCACCCGGTCGCGGCGACCGCGGCGTCCGGCCCCGGCTGGAGCTGACGTCCGAGCAGCCGGTCGAGGACCGCTCGACCGAAGACCTCGAAGGAGATCGCCGTGCTCACGGGGTTGCCGGGGAAGGCCAGCACCGGGGTCCGTCCGCGCCAGCGGGCCCACCCCTGGGGCTTGCCCGGCTGCATGCGCACGTGCCGGAAGACCCCGTCGCCGGACTCCTCCAGGGCGATGCGCGAGACGTCGAAGTCGCCCACGCTCACCCCGCCGGTGAGCACGACGAGGTCGCAGTCCGTGAGGTCGTCCAACGCGGCGCCGAAGGTCGCGGCGTCGTCGGCCACCGCGGCGACGTGGCGGGTGCGTGCACCCAGGGCGGTGAGCGTGGCCACGAGGTGGGTCCCGTTCGACTCGAAGATCTGGCCGCGGCGCAGCGTGCCGCCGGGCAGGACGAGCTCGTCCCCCGTCGTCACGACGGCGACGAGCGGCCGTCGGCGGACCGTGACGGTCGCGGCGCCGGCGGCGGCGATCGCGCTCAGCCGGCTCGGGGTGAGCGTCGTGCCCATCGGGACGACGACGTCGCCGGCGCGCACGTCCTCACCGGCCGCGCGCACGTGCCGACCCGCCTCGGGGGCCTCGGTGACGGTGACGGTCTCGGTGCCGCCGTCGGTCAGCTCGACCGGCACGATGGTGTCGGCGTCCGAGGGGACGGGTGCGCCGGTCATGATGCGCACGCAGTCGCCGCCGGCGAGCACGGGGTCGCGGCGGGACCCGGCCGGGACGTCGGCGACGACCCGCAGGGTCGCCGGCAGGCTCTCGACGTCGGCGTGCCGGACGGCGTACCCGTCCATGCCGGAGTTGTCGAAGGCGGGCACGTCACCCGTGCTCGTGACGTCCTCGGCGAGCACGCGCCCCAGGGCCTCGGCGAGGGGGACCTGCTCGGTGTCCGGGATCGCGCCGGCTCCGGCGAGCAGCCCCTCGAAGAGCTCGTCGCGGTACTCCTCCACGTCCAGCACGGTGCGCTGGGTCGTCATGCACTGCTCCTCGTCGTGTCGGGGACCCGCACCGGGCCGGTCCAGGCGAGCATCCCTCCGTCGAGCACGGCCAGCCGCCGCAGCCCCTGCGCGCGCAGCGCGGTGGCGGCCAGCCGGGCGCGGGGCCCGGCGCGGCACACGAGCACGACGTCCCGGTCGTCCGGCAGGTCGGCGCCGGAGGCGGGGTCGGCGGTGAGCGAGGCGACGGGGATGTGCGTGGCGCCGGGGATGATGCCCTCGGCCACCTCGTGCCCCTCCCGTACGTCCAGCACGAGGGGCGCCTGCGCCGTCTGCAGGCGGGCGGCCAGCTCCGCCGGCGAGATGGTGTGCTCCTCCTCGGCGGACGGCGCGGGCTCGGTGGACGGCGCGGGCGCGTGCCGTCGCCCGGGCGCGCGCGGCACGAGCGGGATCTCCCGCTGGGTACCGGCGAGCACGTCGATGAAGAGCAGCCGCCCGAGCAGCGGCTCGCCCGTGCCGGTGATCAGCTTGATCGTCTCGGTGGCCATCATCGCGCCCACCTGACCCACGAGCGGCCCGAGCACCCCGGCATCGCCGCAGGCCGGCACGCTCCCGGGCGCGGGCGGTGTGGGGAAGAGGTCGCGCAGGCCCGTCGCCGGCAGGCCCTCGGGCGCCGCGGACCAGAAGACCGTCAGGTGTGCCTCGGTCCGGTACACCGCGGCCCACACGAGCGGGAGGCCGAGGCGCTCGCACGCGTCACCGACCGCGTAGCGGGTGTCGAAGGTGTCGCTCCCGTCGAGCACGAGGTCGTGCCCGGCGAGCAGGACCTCCGCGTTGGCGGGCTCCAGACGCTCACGGACACCGACGACCTCGACCCCGGGGTTGAGGGCGCGGACCCGCTCGAGGGCGCTGTCGACCTTGGGGCGCGCGACGTCCTCGGTGGTGTGGATGACCTGGCGCTGGAGGTTGGTCGCGTCGACGACGTCGTCGTCGATGACGGTGATCCTGCCGACGCCGGCCGCGGCGAGGTAGAGCAGCGCCGGGGAGCCGAGGCCACCGGCCCCCACGACGGCCACCCGCGCGGCGAGGAGGCGACGCTGTCCCCCGTCGCCGACCGTGGGCATGAGCAGGTGCCGGGAGTACCTGCTCACCTCCGCCGCGGTCAGGGGCGGGCCCGGGGCGACCAGGGGTGGTGCGCTCATGGTCACGAACCTAGTCCATCACTCATCGGCGCTGCTTCAGCTCCGGCTTGTCCCAGCCCCGCTGCGGGCCGCTGATGCCGGCCCCGCGGTGGTGCTCGTCCCGGCTGCGGTAGACGATGTAGGGCCGCGTGAGGTAGCCGACCGGTGCCGAGAAGACGTGGACGAGGCGGGTGAAGGGCCACATCGCGAAGAGGATCATCGCGGTCAGGGCGTGCGCCTTGAAGCCCCACGGGGCGTCGGCCATGAGGCTCGCGTCCGGCTGGAGGAGGAAGACGCTGCGCCACCACGGCGAGACGCCTTCGCGGTAGTTGTAGTGACCGCCGAACTCCAGCAACGACCCGGCGACGGTGTTCCACATCCCGAAGACGATGACGAGGGCGAGGAAGAGGTACATCACCTTGTCGTTCGTCGTGGTCACCGAGAAGACCGGGCCGTTCGTGCGCCGCCGGTAGACGAGGATGACCAGCCCGACGAGGGCGGCCACGCCTGCGGGGATCCCGCCGACGAGGGCGACGACGTGGTAGACCTCGTCGCTGATGCCCAGGGCGTCGGTCCACAGCTTCGGGATCACCAGGCCGATGACGTGGCCGGCGACCACCCCGAGCATGCCGAAGTGGAAGAGCGGGCTGCCGATGCGCAGCAGCTTGTCCTCGTACAGCTGGGAGGAGCGGGTGGTCCACCCGAACTTGTCGTAGCGGTAGCGCCAGAAGTGCCCGACGATGAACGTGGCCAGGGAGAGATAGGGCACGACCACCCAGAGGACGGTGTTCATCGCGGGGCTCCTACGGGGATGTCGGGGCCGAGGTCGGCCCGGGCGGACGGGGACGAAGGGGAGGAGGCGCAGCCCTCCCCGCTGATCGGGGTGGCCATGCGCTCGTCGAGCGCCGGGTCCAGCGCGTAGGGCGCGTTGTCGATGCCGACCTCCTCCTGCGGCGGGCCCTCGGCGATGAGCCGGGCCAGGGCCTGCTCGTCGTCGCCCTGGAGGGTCGGCAGGGTGGCCCTCAGCGCGCCGACGACCGGCAGCCACGCGGACTCGCGGGAGGCCAGGGCCGCGTGCAGGAGCTCGATGCTCACGCGGTGGTCGTTGAGCAGCTTCCAGGCCGTCTCCGGGTCGGCGCTCGCGCCGAACTCGAGGAGCACGCACAGGTGGTCGGGCAGCTCTCCGCCGGAGTCGGAGAGCTCGACCCCGGCGTGCCGGTAGGCCTGCCGGAACTGCACGAGCGCGGCGCCCCGCCGGCGGGTGTCGCCGTGCAGGGCGTAGGTCAGGTGCAGGGCGCACTTGCGGGTGACGTCGAAGGTGTCCACGTAGTCGGCCTGGAGCGTCTCGAGGTCGCTGCCGGCCACGTGGTCCACGAAGCCGGTCAGCGGGGCGCCGACCTCCTCCGGCAGCGCTGCGGCCCCGTCCCGGAGCACGGGCAGCAGGGAGACCAGGCGCTCGTCGGGGTAGTCCAGCAGCAGCGAGATGATCTGCCACGCGTCCGCCTGGGCCCGGGCGTCGAGGGCCGGCCGGCGCTTGCGGTGCCGGCGCCAGGGCATCATCTGGACTCTCCCGCGTTCTCCGAGGGACGTTCGGGGAAGAGCCCCTCCGGGGTGCCCTTGCCGTCCCAGTTGAGCAGGTTGACCCGGCCGGCCTTGTCGCCGCCGCCGACGAGCTGGTCGGAGGTCTGCCGGCGCTGGAGCATGTGGAAGTTCTCCACCGCGACCGGGGTCGCCGCCCCACGACCGGAGCCCTCACCGAAGGGGCCGGAGGCCTCGTCGAGCTGGGTGTCGTACCCGGAGACGGCGCAGTCGGTGGCCAGCTCCTCGAGGGAGTGGGCCTGCTCGCCGTGCGCCGTCGGGATGACGTAGCGCTCGTCGTACTTGGCCAGGGCGAGGAGGCGGTACATGTCGTACATCTCCTCCTCACCCATGCCGACCGCAGCGGGGATCGTCTCGTCCGGGTCGCGTCCGAGGTTGATGTCGCGCATGTAGGAGCGCATCGCCGCGAGCTTGCGCAGCACGGTGTCGACCGGTGCCACGTCACCCGCGGTGAAGAGGTTCGCGAGGTACTCCACCGGGATGCGCAGGGTCTCGATCGCCGCGAAGAGGTTGCCGTGGTCCTCGCCGTCGTAGCCGGTGTCCTTGATGACGTCGACGACCGGGGACAGCGGCGGGATGTACCAGACCATCGGCATCGTGCGGTACTCCGGGTGCAGCGGCAGCGCGACCCGGTAGTCCATGATGAGCCGGCGCACGGGGGAGCGCTGGGCCGCCTCGACCCAGTCACCGGGGATGCCCGCCTTCTCGGCCTCGCGCTGGACCTCCGGGTCGAAGGGGTCGAGGAAGACCGAGCGCTGCGCCTCGTAGAGGTCGTGGTCGTCCTCGACCGAGGCCGCGTCGAGCACCTTGTCGGCGTCGTAGAGCATGATCCCGATGTAGCGCAGCCGACCCACGCAGGTCTCCGCGCACACCGTCGGGATGCCGACCTCGATGCGCGGGTAGCAGAAGGTGCACTTCTCG
>CAYSGN010000009.1:0-53964 GCA_964430615.1 uncultured Janibacter sp.
GTGAGGCAGATGACGGCCAGCACCGCGAGCAGGGCGTGCTGGCCCCACCGCAGCCGGCGTGCGGTGCCGCCGGCCACGGCCTCCTCGCCGGGGACGCCGACGGGACCGGCCGGTCGGGGGTGCCCGACGGTCGGTCCCGCGGTCGGGGGCAGCACGCTCACGCTCGCGACGCTACCCGGCCCGGCCACCAGAACCGCCCCCCGAGCGCGGCGGTCGCGGCGGGCACGACGACGGTGCGCACGAGCAGGGTGTCGAGGAGCACGCCGAGGCCGACGACGAGCCCCACCTGCCCGAGGACGACGAGCGGGAGGACCCCCAGCGCCGCGAACACGGCGGCGAGGACGATGCCCGCGCTCGTGATGACCGCGCCCGTGCGGGCGACCGCCCGCGCGACCCCCTCGCGGGTGCCGTGCCGCGTCGCCTCCGACCGGGCCCGGTGCATGAGGAAGATCGTGTAGTCGATGCCCAGGGCCACGAGGAAGAGGAAGGCGATGAGCGGCACCTGCACGTCCAGGGCGGGGTGCCCGAGGAGGTGCTCGTCGAGCCAGGCACCCATACCGAGTGCGGCGAGGGCACTCGTCGCGTTGAGCGCGAGCAGCACGAGGGGGCCGAGGAGCGCCCGCAGGAGCAGCACGAGGACGGCGAGGCCGACGAGCAGCACGAGGGGGGCCACGAGCTCCAGGTCGGCGTCGGCGGCGGACCGGGCGTCGAGCAGCTCGGCGGGTCCGCCGCCGACGAGCGCGTGCGCGCCGGGGACGTCGTGGGCGGCCTCCCGCAGGTCGACCGCCAGGTCGATGCTCTCGGGCGTGCCGGGTGACGGCTCGCCGATGACGGTCAGCCGGG
This sequence comes from uncultured Janibacter sp., assembly GCA_964430615.1. Taxonomy (GTDB): domain Bacteria; phylum Actinomycetota; class Actinomycetes; order Actinomycetales; family Dermatophilaceae; genus Janibacter. Next base: position 844 of record CAYSGN010000009.1, read on the forward strand.
AGCGCCCGGCGCCGTCGTCCCCGGCGGCGGCGACCGAGCTCACGCCGTCGACCGGACGCAGCGCCCGCTCGGTGGCCCCGGCGTGGGCGGTGGCCGTGGTGACCGAGAAGGGCGCGGCGGCGCCGGCGGGGAAGTGCTCCCCGAGCACGACCAGCCCGTCCGCCGACTCGGACGCCGTGGCGAAGGAGTCGGTCTGGGCGAGGCCGACCCGCGCCCCGAGGAGCCCCGAGGCGAGGACCGCGAGGACGGTCAGGCCCCCGACGAGGTAACGGCCGGGACGGGTGACCACCCGTCGGGCGAGGCCGGCCCAGGCCCCCTCACGCCGCGCGCCCCGGCCAGGGCGGGGGACGAAGGGCCAGAAGACGCGACGACCGGCCAGGGCCAGGGCCGCCGGGAGCACGAGGACGGTGGCGGGCAGCGCCAGGAGCAGCCCGGCGGCCGAGGCCAGCCCCAGGCCGCGGGTGCCGGGCACCGCGGCGAGCAGCAGGGAGGCCAGGGCGAGCACGACGGTCGCGTTGCTGGCGACGAGGGCGGGGACGGTGGCGCGCCAGGCGGTCACGAGGGCGTGGCGGTGGTCCTCGTGCTCGGCGAGCTCCTCGCGGTAGCGCGAGATGAGCAGCAGCGCGTAGTTCGTGCCGGCTCCGAAGACGAGCACCGAGACGATGCCGGCGTCGAAGGGGAGCCCGCTCACCTGCCCGATCGCGGCCGTGACCCGACCCGCGAGCCGGTCGGCGACCGCGACGACGAGCAGCGGCACGAGCCACAGGACGGGTGAGCGGTAGGTGAGCAGGAGGAGGAGGGCGACCACACCGATCGTCACGGCCAGCAGCGTGAGGTCGGCCCCGTCGAAGGCCGAGGTGATGTCCGCGGCGAAGGCCGGGCCGCCGGTGACCTGCACGGTCAGTCCTCTCGGGGTGTGCTCGGTGATGTCGGAGCGCAGCGCCTCGATCGACGCGGCCTGCTCGTCCCCGTCCTCGGTGGCGGGGACGGGGAGGGTGATGACCGCGGCCTCGCCGTCGTCGGAGAGCCGGGCGGGGGAGGCGTCGTGCCCGGCCGGGCGCAGCCGGGAGGCCATGGTGTCCAGGGCCCGCAGGTCGGTCCGGGAGAGCCGGGCGTCGTCGCCCTTCGTCGCCACGAGGAGGACCGGTGCCCGGTCGTCGCCGGGGAAGGCGGCCAGCTGCTCCGCGACGACCGCCGACTCGGCGCTGTCCGGGTAGGCGGCGGCGCGCGGTGGCGCCTGCGCGGAGGAGAGCAGGACACCGGCGACGCCGACGACGAGGAGGGCCAGGAGGAGGACGACGGGGGCTCCGCGACGGCTGGTGAGCCGCTCCGGGAGACCGCGCCGGCCGGGCGGCGTCGCGGACGTCGGCGGCGAGGGGCGCAGGATCGCTGTCATGCCATCGATCCCATCGCCGGGGAGGGCCGTCGCACATCGCGCGCGAGGTTGGTCCCGCGGTCAACCTTTTGATGGACGGCCGTCCACAGTCCGTGGTGGGCTGCGTCGTGAGGAGCCGGGGAGGACCTAGGCTGGGGCGGTGCCGTCACCCGTGGAGTCCCTGCTCGCCGCCGCCGTCACCGGGGTGGGCGGCACGCAGCGGGCCGGTCAGGTGGAGATGACCACGGCCGTCGCCCGTGCGATCGACGAGGAGGAGCACCTCCTCGTCCAGGCCGGGACCGGCACCGGCAAGTCGCTGGCCTACCTCGTGCCGATCGTCGAGCACGCCCAGAAGGTGGGCAAGCCGGCCGTCGTCGCCACCGCCACCCTCGCCCTCCAGGCCCAGATCGTCGACCGTGACATGCCACGGCTCGCCGACGCGCTGGCCCCGCACCTGCGTCGTCGACCGACGTACGCCCTGGTCAAGGGCCGGCGCAACTACGTGTGCAAGCACAAGCTCGAGGGCGGCTTCCCCGACGAGGACGAGGGGCTGCTCGACGTCGGCGAGGTCGACGCCGCGGCCGGGCGCATCGGCCGGGAGGTCGTCCGGCTCCGAGAGTGGGCCGAGGAGACCGAGTCCGGCGACCGGGACGAGCTCGTCCCGGGTGTGTCGGAGAAGGCCTGGCGGCAGGTGTCGGTCTCCGCGCAGGAGTGCCTCGGCTCGCGCTGCCCCCTCGTCGGCGAGTGCTTCGTCGAGCGGTCCCGCGAGGCCGCCCAGGACGTCGACGTCGTCGTCACCAACCACTCGTTCATGGCGATCGACGCCTTCGAGGGCCGGGCCATGCTGCCCGAGCACGACGTGCTCGTCGTCGACGAGGCGCACGAGCTCGTCGACCGGGTGACCTCCACCGTCACCGACGAGCTCGCGCCCGGCGGCATCCGCGCCGGAGCCAAGCGGGCCCGCAGGCTGGTCGAGTCCACCGACGACCTCGAGGACCTGGCCGGCGACCTGGAGGCGGTCCTCGAGGGCGCGCCGGAGGGGCGGCTGACGGCCGGGGTCCCGGAGACACTGGCCGCCGTGCTCGAGCGGCTCCGGGACACGACCCGTGGGCTGCTCACCGAGCTCAAGCCGCCGAAGGGGGAGCAGGTCGACGGCTCCCGGCAGGTCGCCCAGGTCGCCGTCGAGGAGATCTTCGACACCGCCGCCCGGATGCTCGAGGAGCGCGAGCTCGACGTCACCTGGGTGGCCAAGGACCCGCGGCGCGGGCCGCTGCTGCGGGTGGCGCCGATGAGCGTGGCGATGCGGGTGCGCGAGCGGATCTTCGGCACCGGCGCCACGGACGGAGACGACTCGGTGCGTGACCGGACGGTGGTGCTCACCTCCGCCACCCTGGAGCTCGGCGGCAGCTTCGACTCGGTGGCCGGCACCCTCGGGCTGCGCGGACCCGGCTCGCCCGAGTGGCGTGGCCTGGACGTCGGGTCCCCCTTCGACTACGGGCAGCAGGCGATCGCCTACGTCGCCGAGCACCTGCCCGCTCCCGGCCGTGACGGGCTGGCCCCGCAGACCCTCGACGAGATCGAGGCGCTCGTGCGAGCAGCAGGTGGCCGTGCCCTCGGCCTCTTCTCCTCGATGCGGGCGGCCAAGGAGGCCTCCGAGGCGATGCGAGAGCGTCTCGGGTCGGACTTCACCGTGCTGTGCCAGGGGGAGGAGACGATCGGGACGCTGGTGCGGGAGTTCGCCCGCGAGCCGCGCACGATCCTCTTCGGGACGCTCACCCTGTGGCAGGGGGTCGACGTCCCCGGCAGCGCGTGCCAGCTCGTCCTCATCGACCGGATCCCCTTCCCCCGACCGGACGACCCGCTCTCCTCGGCCCGGACCCAGGAGATCGCCCGCCGCGGGGGCAACGGCTTCATGGCCGTCTCGGCGACCCACGCCGCTCTCCGCCTGGCCCAGGGGGCCGGGCGGCTCATCCGGCGCGGCGAGGACCGCGGGGTCGTGGCCTTCCTCGACCACCGGATGATCAAGGCGCGCTACGCCGGCTTCCTCCAGCGTTCGCTGCCGCCGTTCTGGCCGACGACCGACCGTGACCTCGTGCTCGGGGCGCTGCGCCGGCTGGACGAGATCGCGCCCGAGGTCCTTCCGGTCGCCGAGCCGGGGCGCCGCGGCCTCACGGGCCCCGCCACCTCGTCGACGAGCGACGCGGAGGGTGCCGAGCACCCCCGACCGGGCCCCGACGCTCGCCCCGTGGCCCCGGACCCCGGGCCCGCGGACGGGGCACGCACCGCCGTCACCGCGGGTCAGGGATGGACCGCTCAGGACGACGAGGAGCTGCGCGACGGCCTCGACCTCGGCGTGCCCCTCGTCGAGATCGCCGCCTCGCTGGACCGGGACGAGGCCGCGGTCACCGCCCGCGCCTCGGCTCTCGGGCTCGCCGTCACCGGTCAGGGATAGCCTCGGGGGCACCGCCGCCCCCTGCACCTGGAGGACACACCGTGGAACGACGCCGACTCGGCCGCTCCGGACTCACCGTCTCCGTCGTCGGCCTGGGGTGCAACAACCTCGGCCGCGCCGGCGCGGCCACCGAGACCCAGGAGGGCAGCGACGCCGTCGTGCACGCGGCCCTCGATGCGGGCGTGACCCTCTTCGACACCGCCGACACCTACGGGGTCGAGCCCGGGCTCTCCGAGACCCTCCTCGGGCGGGCCCTGGGCACCCGCCGCGACGAGGTCGTCGTGGCCACGAAGTTCGGGATGGACATGCGCGGGAGCAACGGGCCGGACTTCGGTGCCCGGGGCTCGCGCCGCTACATCATGAGCGCCGTCGAGGCCTCCCTCCGACGGCTCGGCACGGACCACATCGACCTCTACCAGTTCCACACCCCCGACCCCGGCACCCCGATCGAGGAGACCCTCGACGCGCTCGACGACCTCGTACGTGCCGGCAAGGTGCGCTACATCGGGCACTCCAACCGCGCCGGCTGGCAGATCGCCGACGCCGAGCACGTGGCGCGGGCGCGTGGGGGAGCGCGGTTCGTCTCCAGCCAGAGCCACTACAACCTGCTCGACCGCCGTGCCGAGCTCGAGGTCCTCCCGTCCGCGGGGGCCTACGGACTCGGGGTGCTGCCGTACTTCCCCCTCGCCAACGGCCTGCTCACCGGCAAGTACTCCTCCGGCGAGGCACCCGAGGGCAGCCGGCTCGCCCGGAGCAAGCGACACCTGCTCGAGCGCGCGGACCTGGACCAGCTGCGAGCCTTCGGCGAGTTCGCGCGGGAGCGGGGGCTGAGCGAGCTCGAGGTCGCCTTCTCCTGGCTGGCGACGCGCCCCGCGGTCGGCAGCGTCATCGCCGGGGCCACCCGGCCCGAGCAGGTCGAGGAGAACGCACGCGCGGCGACCTGGGTGCCCACGTCCGAGGACGAGGCCCGGCTCGACGAGATCTTCCCGCCCGAGCCGAAGGTGGCCCTGTTTTGACCGCCCCGTCGCTCGTCCTCGTCTCCGGGCCGGAGGAGGTGCTCGCCGACCGGGCGGTCGAGCAGGTCATCGCCGACGTACGTGTCACGAGCCCTGACCTGGAGGTCATCACCCTCACTGCGGAGGGCTACGAGGAGGGGGCGATCGGGGTGCACGCGAGCCCCTCGCTCTTCGGCGAGGACCGCCTGCTCGTCGTGCGCGACCTGCACCAGGCACCCGAGGCGCTGCAGGTGGACCTGCTGGCGTACCTGGCCGACCCGGAGGACTCGGTGACCCTCGTCGTGACCCATGCCTCCGGCAACCGGGGCAAGAAGGTCCTCGACGCCCTGAAGAAGTCGCGGGCCCGGGTCATCCAGGCCCCGGCCATCAAGAGCGACCGGGACAAGTCCGAGTTCGTGACGAACGAGTTCCGCAGGGCCCGACGCAAGGCCACGTCCGACGCGGTCCAGGCGCTCGTGGAGGCCGTCGGCAAGGACGTGCGTGAGCTCGCCGCGGCCTGCCAGCAGCTCGTCGACGACACGACCGGGACGATCGACGCCGACGTCGTCGAGCGCTACCACGGCGGTCGGGTGGAGGCGACCGGCTTCAAGGTGGCCGATGCCGCCGTCGCCGGCCGGACCGGTGAGGCGCTGCGGCTGCTGCGTCACGCCGTGGCCGTCGGGGTCGACCCCGTGCCCATCGTCGCCGTGCTCGCCCAGCAGCTGCGCCAGCTGGCCAAGGTGGGCGGCGCCGGCCGAGGGCGCAGCGCCGACCTGGCGCGGGACCTCGGGATGGCGCCCTGGCAGGTGGACAAGGCGCGGCGCGCGCTCCAGGGGTGGAGCGCCGAGGCGCTCGGTCGCAGCATCCAGGCCGTGGCCGCCGCGGACTTCGAGGTCAAGGGCGGCGGGCGCGACCCGGTCTACGCCGTGGAGAAGGCGGTGCTCACCATCGCCCACGAGCGCTCGACCGGGTAAGGCGGTTTGTCGGTGCGCTCGGGCCGCTGGTAGATTTTGCTGTCGCGTGCGCGCAAGGTCGTGCGCGCATCGCAATGCACCACCCAGGGCGTCTCTCCCACGGTGTCCCCACGCCGGTCCCGAGCCGCCTTGCCGCCCTCTACGGCAGAACCGTCGACCAACCAGAAAGACACACCTGTGGCAAACATCAAGTCCCAGATCAAGCGGGTCAAGACCAACAACAAGGCCACCGAGCGCAACCGGGCCTACAAGTCCGAGCTGCGCACGTGGATCCGCAAGGTCCGTGAGGCCGTCGCCGCCGGCGACGCGGAGGCCGCCAAGACCACGCTGGCCGCCGCGAGCAGGAAGCTCGACAAGGCCGTGAGCAAGGGCGTCATCCACGAGAACCAGGCCGCCAACAAGAAGTCGGCGCTGGCCAAGCAGGTCAACAGCCTCTGAGCTGAGCTCCACGAGCGAAGGGGACCGGTCACCCGACCGGCCCCCTTCGTCGTGCTCGGAGGCGGCGGCGCCCGCCTCGTGATCAGGGTCACGGCGGCGAGGAAGGCCACGTCACCCGTCGGCCACCCTGAGTCCACCCGGCGCGGTGACAGTGACCGGCATGCTCGTCGACGCCACCCTTCGCCCCTCCCGCCGCGCTCCCGCCCGTCGTGCCGTCGTCGGCGGCACCGTCGGTGCCGCGCTCGCCACGGCGGGGGTCGCCGCCTCCGCGGGTCCCGCGCGGGCCGGTGACGGTCCCGCCTTCGTCCACGGTGTCGCCTCCGGCGATCCCATGCCCACGTCGGTGGTCCTGTGGACCCGCGTGACGCCGTCCCCCGATGCCACACCCGGCTCCGGCAGGGGAGACCGGGTCGAGGTGGGTTGGGAGGTGGCCACGGACGAGAGCTTCTCGAGGATCGTGCGGCGTGGGCGGACGCGGACCGGGACGGAGCGCGACCACACCGTCAAGGTCGACGCCACCGGTCTCGAGCCCGGCCGCCACTACGTCTACCGCTTCCGCTGTGGTGGGGTGACCTCGCCGACGGGTCGGACGGCCACGGCCCCGTCCGAGGCGGCGTCCCCGGACCGGCTGAGGTTCGGCGTCGTGTCCTGCGCCAACTGGGAGGCGGGGCACTTCTCGGCCTATCGCCACCTGGCCGACCGCGGGGACCTCGATCTCGTGCTGCACCTCGGCGACTACCTCTACGAGTACGCGACGGGTGAGTACGGCGCGGGCGCGCGCACCGTGCGGGCCCACGAGCCGGCCCACGAGACGAGCACGCTCGCCGACTACCGGGTGCGGCACGGCCAGTACAAGACCGACCCGGACCTGCAGCGGCTGCACGCTGCCGTGCCGTGGGTGACGACCTGGGACGACCACGAGAGCGCCGACAACGCCTGGGCCGACGGCGCGCCGGAGCACGACCCGCGGACCCAGGGGTCGTGGCGCAGCCGTGCGGCGGTGGCCCGCCGGGCCTACGACGAGTGGATGCCGATCCGGCTGTCGGGATCGAGCGCGCTCGGTGACGGGACGAGGATCTATCGCCACCTGCGGTTCGGCGCACTCGCGGACCTGCGGATGCTCGACCTGCGCACGTACCGCAGCGAGCAGGCTCCCTCCACCGACCTGGGACAGGTGGGCGCCCCCGACCGGACCATCACCGGCAGAGACCAGATGGAGTGGCTCACCGACGGTCAGGGCGGTTCCACGGCGACGTGGAAGCTCGTGGGGAACCCGGTGATGATCGCCCCGGTCACCTTCGGCGCCGTGGACGTCGACACCGGGCGTGCCCTCCACGAGATGGGCGGGGTGCTGCCGCCGGAGGGCGTCCCGTACGACGTCGACCAGTGGGACGGCTACACCGTCGACCGGCGTCGGGTCGTCGACCATCTCGCCGACTACGGGATCGACAACACGATCTTCCTCACCGGTGACATCCACTCCGCCTGGGCCTGCGACATCCCCCACGACGTGGGCACCTATCCCCTCAGCCGGAGCGTCGCGGTCGAGTACGTCGCGACCTCGGTGACCTCGGACAACCTCGACGACATCCTCCAGGTGGAGCCGCGCACCCTCTCGGTGGGCGTCGAGTCGACCATCCGCTCCACGAACCCCCACGTGCGCTATCTCGACTTCGACCGGCACGGCTTCTGCGTGCTGACGCTGACGCCGAGCCGGGCGCAGATGGACTGGTACGCGCTCGAGGACCGGACCACCCCCGACTCCGCCGCCCGCTGGAGCGCGGGCTTCCGGACCGACGTGGGCAGCAACCGCGTGCGCCGCGTCCGGTACCCGGCGGGCTGACGACGAAGGAGACCCCATGACCCCCCGAACCCCGAGCCGCCGCGAGGTGCTGCGCTTCGGCGCCACCGGTGGCGCGACCGTCGCCATCTCCGCCGTCACCGGTGCGCCCTGGGCCCACGCGGCGAAGGGGAGCGACGAGCGCGTCTACGTCCTCGTCACCGACGGCTGCCGGCCGGATGAGATCTCCGAGTGGCTCACCCCCAACCTGCACCGGCTGCGGACCCAGGGCACCTGGTACCCGAATGCCCGGTCGCTGCCGATCATGGAGACCATCCCCAACCACGTCATGATGATGACCGGGGTACGCCCCGACCGCAGTGGTGTGCCGGCCAACAAGATCTACGACCGGCATCTCGGCGAGGTCCGGGACATGGACCGGCCGGACGACATCCGGGTCGAGACCGTCCTCGAGCGGATGAACGCCCGGGGACTGACCACGGGCACGGTGCTGTCCAAGGACTACCTCTACGGGATCTTCGGCGATCGGGCCACCTACCGCTGGGAGCCGGAGCCGCTCATGCCGATCACCGACCACGCACCGGACGGGTACACCTACGACGCCCTCGTGCGCATGGTCGACGAGGCGGACCCGCACCTGGTCTTCGTCAACCTCGGTGACATCGACCGGGTGGGCCACGCCGACCCCGGGGGCGCGATCAACCTCCCCGCGATGCGCACGGCGGCCCTGGCGAACACCGACCGACTCGTCGGCCGGTTCTGCGACCACCTCCGGGCGACGGGGGCCTGGGCGCGTTCGACGATCATCGTCCTGGCCGACCACTCCATGGACTGGTCGGTCGGGCACCGGGTGATCTCGCTCGGCAGGGCGATCCGCTCCGACAGCACGTTGCGCGGCCGGGTCGAGATCGCCCAGAACGGAGGGGCCGACAACCTCTACTGGACCGGCGCGGAGAGCGAGCGACCGGAGGGCGTCGAGCGGCTGCGCCGCCTGGTCCTGGAGCAGGACGGCGTCCTCTCCGTGCACACACCGAAGGAGCTGCACCTCTCCGACGTCGCGGGCGACCTGGTGGCGTACTGCCGGGCGGGATGGCGCTTCGCGGACCCGACCGTCCTGCACAACCCCGTCCCGGGCAACCACGGGCATCCGGCGACGGCACCGATCCCGTTCTTCCTCGGCGGCGGCTCGCCCCGCATCGCCTCCGAGGTGCGCACGGCGGTGGCGCACACGGTCGACGTGGCGCCGACCGTGGCCGATATCTTCGGGATCCCTTCCGGTGGCTACGACGGCCGTAGCCGGAGGTGATGCCGGCGGCCGACGTCACGTCGGTGCCGGGCACGCCCTTCGCCGTCCCTGCCGGGGGAGATCCCGGCGTCATGGGAGGATGGGGCGGTCCACCGCCCGCTCCCGACCGAGACAGAGGTCCAGCACCCGTGTCACCCAAGGCCAGCGAGGCCCTCCCGCCCAACGCGACCCCGCCGGCGCAGATCCGCAACTTCTGCATCATCGCCCACATCGACCACGGCAAGTCGACGCTGGCCGACCGGATGCTCCAGATCACCGGTGTCGTCGAGCCGCGGCTGATGCGCGCGCAGTACCTCGACCGGATGGACATCGAGCGCGAGCGGGGCATCACCATCAAGTCCCAGGCGGTGCGGATGCCGTGGGCGCTCGCGGGGAACGAGCCGTCGGAGTACGTGCTCAACATGATCGACACCCCGGGGCACGTGGACTTCACCTACGAGGTCTCCCGCTCGCTCGCGGCCTGCGAGGGCGCGATCCTCCTCGTGGACGCGGCGCAGGGCATCGAGGCCCAGACCCTGGCCAATCTTTACCTGGCCATGGAGAACGACCTGACGATCATCCCCGTGCTCAACAAGATCGACCTTCCGGGAGCGATGCCGGACAAGTACGCGGACGAGCTCGCGGGCCTCATCGGCTGCGAACCCACCGACGTCCTCCGGGTCAGCGGCAAGACGGGCGAGGGGGTCGAGGACCTGCTCGACGAGATCGTCATCCAGCTGCCGCCGCCGGAGGGGCGTGCCGACGCACCCGCCCGAGCGATGATCTTCGACTCCGTCTACGACAACTACCGGGGCGTGGTCACCTACGTGCGGGTCGTCGACGGCCACCTGGGCCACCGCGAGAAGATCGTGATGATGTCCACGAGGGCGACCCACGAGCTCCTCGAGATCGGCGCCATCTCCCCGGACATGGTCCCCACCAAGGGCCTCGGTGTCGGTGAGGTCGGTTACCTCATCACCGGGGTGAAGGACGTGCGCCAGTCCAAGGTCGGCGACACGGTCACCAACGCCGCCGCCCCCGCCGAGGAGCCCATCGGGGGGTACAAGGACCCCAACCCGATGGTCTTCTCCGGGCTGTACCCGATCGACGGCTCGGACTACCCGAACCTGCGGGACGCGCTCGACAAGCTCAAGCTCAACGACGCCGCCCTCGTGTACGAGCCGGAGACCTCTGCCGCCCTCGGGTTCGGGTTCCGGTGCGGCTTCCTCGGCCTGCTCCACCTGGAGATCATCAGGGAGCGGCTGGAGCGGGAGTTCGACCTCGACCTCATCGCGACCCAGCCCAATGTCGTCTACGACGTGACGATGGACGACGGCACCGAGGTGCAGGTGACCAACCCCAGCGAGTTCCCCTACGGGAAGGTCGCCGAGGTGCGCGAGCCGGTGGTCCGGGCCACGATCCTCACCCCGAGCGAGTACATCGGTGCCGTCATGGAGCTGTGCCAGTCCAAGCGGGGCCAGCTCGGCGGCATGGACTACCTCTCGGAGGAGCGGGTCGAGATGCGCTACACGCTCCCGCTCGCCGAGATCGTCTTCGACTTCTTCGACCAGCTGAAGTCCCGTACCCGCGGCTACGCCTCACTGGAGTACCAGGAGGCCGGGGACCAGTCGGCGGACCTGGTCAAGGTCGACATCCTGCTCCAGGGGGAGACCGTCGACGCCTTCAGCGCCGTCGTGCACAAGGACAAGGCCTACGCCTACGGCACGATGATGGCCGGCAAGCTCAAGGAGCTCATCCCGAGGCAGCAGTTCGAGGTCCCCGTCCAGGCGGCCATCGGCTCACGGATCATCGCCCGGGAGAACATCCGGGCGATCCGTAAGGACGTCCTGGCCAAGTGCTACGGCGGTGACATCTCCCGCAAGCGCAAGCTCCTCGAGAAGCAGAAGGAGGGGAAGAAGCGGATGAAGAACATCGGGACCGTCGAGGTGCCGCAGGAGGCCTTCATCGCGGCGCTCTCCTCCGACGACGGCGGCGGGGACAAGGCGAAGAAGTAAGGAGCCCCACCGGCGCCGACGTGGGCGTCAGGAGCACAGCTCCATCCATTCGGCATCGGTCAGCTCCTCGTCGAAGCAGACTTCCGGCAGCTCATCCACGTCATGTGGCTGGTGGCCCGGGCTTGCGTAGGGGTCTCCGGGCGAGTCCGGGACGTAATCGGGGAAGAGACTCTCGCAGTTCGACACCTCGGGCGGAGTCTTCTGGTAGTCCCCGAAGCAGAAGCTGCGCATGCCTTCGCACTCCGAGTCCCCGTCCCGCTCTGGCTCCCCCGACAGGGCGAGTGACAAGGTACCAGAGGGGGGTACCTGAGGGCCCGGTCGCGGCGCCGTCCACCTCGCGGGCGACGCCGGCCCTGCAGACAACGGGGTCCACGGGCCGTAGCGTGAGGACATGGCGGGCGTCGAGGCGTGCATCCCCGCCGGTCTGCGCCCCTGGGTGGAGTCGATGGTCGGCTACCGCATCAGCGGCGCGCCGCCCGGTGTGCACATCGGGATGCCCTCCGGCACGGTCACCCTCGTGCTCTCCATCGACGAGCCGCTGCACCTCGTCGGTGCGGACGGCCGACGGGGAGACTTCGACACCGTCCTCGCGGGGCTGCACGCCTCCCCGGCGCACATCCTCCACGACGGCACGCAGCACGGAGTCCAGCTCGACCTCACCCCGCGGGGAGCATCGGTCCTGCTCGGTGGCCCCCCGGGCGAGGTCAGCGGCACGTCCGTCGACCTGGAGGAGCTCGTCGGCCCGACGGCCCGACGGCTGCACGAGCAGCTCTCCGAGACGCCGGACTGGCAGGAACGCTTCACCATCGTCATCGAGTCGCTGTTCGCCCGCAGAGAACCACGCTGGGAGCCCCGGGCGGAGGTGGAGCGCGCCTGGCAGCTGCTCATGGACAGCCGCGGCCGGGTCCCGGTCAGCCAGGTGGCCCGGGAGGTCGGCTGGTCGACCCGCCATCTCGGCGAGTGCTTCCGACGGGAGTTCGGGCACGCCCCGAAGACGACCGCCCGGGTGCTGCGCTTCCAGGAGAGCCATCGCCTGATCGCGGCCGGCCGTCCCCTCGCGGAGGTCGCCGCCCGGGCGGGTTACGCCGACCAGAGCCACCTGAGCCGGGACTGGGTCGACTTCGCCGGGGCCTCCCCGACACGGTGGCTGCGCGAGGACGTGATCGCATTCGTCCAAGACGGGGCCACGGCACCTGCGCGAGGCTGACGGGCATGGACACGACACAGCAGACCCAGACCCGCACCGACCACAACATCTGGCCCGGGCTCACCGCCGCGGACCCCCGTGCGCTTCGCTCCTGGCTCGTCTCCCTCGGCTTCGCCGAGGGGATCCTCGTCGAGGACGGCGACCTCGTCGTGCACAGCGAGATGCTCTGGCCCGAAGGGGGACGGGTGATGATCTCCAGCGCTCGTCCCGAGGACCCCCACTTCACGGCCGCCGTCGGCGGGTCGATGCTCTACGTCATCACCGACGAGCCCGATGAGGTGCACGCTCGCGCCGAAGCCGCCGGGGCGACCTTCACCCGGCCCCTCGAGGACGCCGACTACGGCTCCCGGGGCTTCAGCGTCCTCGACCCCGAGGGCAACTCCTGGAGCTTCGGCACCTACGCCGGCTGACCCCTCCCTTCGCCGGTCCCCGACCGATGTCTCCGAGAGGGGCCCCGCGCGTGGCCCCCTTCGCGGACGTCCAGCGGGGGTCGGTGCCGGGGCCCGAGGCCGACGCCGGCGGCCGGGAACGTGACGTACGTGACGCCGGGAGCCCTTCCGGCGCAGGGGTGCTCGTCCATAGGGTGGCTCCGTGGCCCAGCAGACCTTCGACCTGTACAAGCGCATCACCAGCCTCCCGGCGGGCAAGCGCATCTTCTCCCTCCTCTACAGCCTCAAGGCGCCCTACTTCGCGACCGTGCGCCCGCAGGTGCGCGAGATGCGGGAGAACTACGCCGAGCTGTCCATCGCCAACCGCAAGCGGGTGCACAACCACATCGGCACCCTGCACGCGATCGCGGTGTGCAACGGGCTCGAGGCCGTCATGGGGCTGCTCGCGGAGGCCACCTGCCCCGAGGACCGGCGCTGGCTGCCCCGAGGCATGCAGGTCGACTACCTCAAGAAGTCCACGACCGACCTGCTCTGCGTCGCCGAGACCGACCCGGAGCAGTGGGCGGCCACCCCGGGCGACGTCGACATCCGCGTCAAGGCGGTGCGCACCGACGGGGTGGTCGTCGTCGAGGGCGTCATCACCGTCTACGTGTCGATGAAGAAGACGGCCTGATCGGCCCTCAGTCGACGAGGCGCGAGCGCAGCCGGTCGAGGTCGTCCTCGACCCACCCGTGCTCGCGCAGCCACCCGGCGGCTCCGCCGTGGTCCTGCTCGAGCCGCTCCAGGATGGAGATCATCGTCTCCGGACGGGGCACCTGCTCGTCGATCGACCGCCCCTGCAGCCCCCAGGCGTAGGGCTCGACGTCGACGAGTCGCTCGATGATCTTCGCGATCCGCTCGGCCGAGGCGGCGTAGTCGGCGACGATCTCCTCGTCGGGGACGCCGGCCACCGAGAGCGCGAGGGCGGTGACGGTGCCCGTGCGGTCCTTGCCGGCCGCGCAGTGCACGACGGTCCCGCCGCTGCTCGAGGAGACGACCTCGAGGGCTCCGGCGACCGAGTCGGGGCGGGAGGAGAGGTAGCCGAGGTAGTTCCGGGCCCAGAAGTCCGGTGAGGAGCGGTCGACGTCCCGGTCGGTGCTCAGCAGGAGCGCCTCCTTGGCGCCGACCTGGCGATCCTCCGCGAGGAAGCTGAGGTGGTGGTGCGCCAAGGAGGTCTCGGTCAGCGGCCCCGGCCCGGTGAGGCTGCGCTCGGTGTCGCTGCGCAGGTCGACGACGTCCGTGACCCCGAGGCTCTCCACGAGCCGGCGCACGTCACCGGCGGAGAGTTCCTGGAGGTTGTCGCTTCGGATGAGCCGACCCTCCCGGGTGCGCCCACCGTCCAGGGTGGGGAGGCCCCCGAGATCACGCATGTTGACGACGCCATCGAGCTCGATCCACCGGGTCATGCGCCCCACCGTAGCCAGCGGGCCTGGGCGCCCGGTGAGCACGGCGGGACCAGGTGTGAAAATGAGTCGACATGCCTACCCTCCCGGCCGGTGACCCGGCACCTCGCGACGGCGCCCTGCCGCCGGCCTCCCGGGCCGCCGTGGGGCGGCGACCCCTGGGCATCTACCTGCACGTGCCCTTCTGCACGGTGCGCTGCGGCTACTGCGACTTCAACACCTACACGGCCACCGAGCTCGGCCCCGTCGGCGGGGCGAAGGGGGCGAGCGTCGCCACGTGGGCCGATGCCGCCCTTCGCGAGCTCGACCTGGCCGTCGACGTCCTGGGCGAGGAGGCACCTCCGGTCGCGACGGTCTTCTTCGGTGGCGGGACCCCGACGCTGCTCGACCCGCGGGACCTCGCCCGTGTCGTCGAGGGGGTCCGGGAGCGGTGGGGTCTGGCCACGGACGCCGAGGTGACCACCGAGGCCAACCCCGACACGATCGACGAGCGCGCCCTGGCGGTGCTGGCCGACGGCGGCCTCACCCGCGTCAGCATCGGGATGCAGTCCGCCGTGCCGTCGGTCCTGGCCACCCTGGACCGCACCCATGACCCGGACAACGTGGCCAAGGCGGTCGCGGCCGCGCGGGCCACCGACCTGGCGGTGAGCCTCGACCTCATCTACGGCACGCCGGGGGAGACGCTCGCGGACTGGCGGACCTCCCTGCGCTCCGCACTCGAGCTCGCCCCGGACCACGTCTCCGCGTACGCCCTGACGGTCGAGGAGGGCACCAAGCTGGCCGCCCGCGTCCGGCGCGGTGAGCTGCCCATGCCGACCGGCGACGACGAGGCCGACAAGTACGAGCTCGCCGACGAGCTGCTCGCGGGCGCCGGGTACGGCTGGTACGAGATCAGCAACTGGTCCCGCTCGGAGGCAGGCCGTTGCCGCCACAACGAGGCCTACTGGCGCGGTGACGACTGGTGGGGCATCGGTCCGGGCGCGCACAGCCACGTCGCCGGGACCCGGTGGTGGAACGTCAAGCACCCGGCCGCGTGGGCCGCCCGCCTGGTCGAGGGGTCGCCGGCGGCGGCCCGGGAGGTGCTCACCGCCGAGCAGCGCCACGACGAGGAGGTGCTGCTCGGGGTGCGGCTGCGCGACGGGCTGCCGACCGACGTCCTCGGGCCCTCGGGGCGCCGGTCGGTGGCCGGACTCGTCGCCGACGGGCTCGTGGACGGCCGGGCCGCCGTGCGCGGGCACGTCGTGCTCACCCGCCGTGGGCGACTGCTCGCCGACACGGTCGTGCACCAGCTCCTCGTCGACGACGAGGCCACCACGCCGACCGTCGGTGAGGGAGGGGGCCGATGAGCGAGGCGCTGGCCATCCCCGACCTCATCCGCGCCTTCGACCTCGTCGGCGTCGCGGCCAACGGTCTGCTCGGCGGTGCGGTCGCCCGGCGCAGCAACCTCGACCCGGTGGGCTTCGTCGTCATGGCGATCATCTCGGCCCTCGGAGGCGGGGCGATCCGTGACGTGCTGCTCAACCTGCCGCCCATCGCCCTCACCGACCTCGCCTACCTCGGCACGGCCCTCGGGGCCGCCGTCGTGGCCTTCTTCGTCCCGCTGGAGGGGCGCCGGTGGCGGCAGTGGTTCCCGTGGGTCGACGCCCTCGCGCTCGGCACGTGGGCGGTGGTCGGCACCGAGAAGGCCCTCATCCACGGGCTGCACTGGCTGCCCGCGGTCCTCCTCGGCGTCCTCACCGCCTGCGGTGGCGGCGCCGTCCGCGACATGATGCTCGGGCGCGTGCCCATCATCCTCCAGCAGTCCGAGCTCTATGCCACGGCGGCCTTCGTCGGGGGTCTGGTGCACGTCGTCGTCACGGCCCTCGGCGCCCCCTCCGTCGCGCCCCTGGTCGGGCTCGCGGTCGGTGGTGGGCTGTGCGTGGCCGCGCGCAGGCGCGGCTGGGTCCTGCCGGTGCACTCTCGCTGGACCCGCGACCACCCGCGGGACTGACCAGTCGGCGGGCCGCCCTTCGCCCGCCCCGGGTCATGGGTGACGATGTGGGGAGGACACACTCACCCGAACTCGAGGAGCAGCCCATGAGCACCACCCGCACCGCCGTCGTGACCGGAGCCGCCCGCGGCATCGGCAAGGCGGTCGCCCTTCGCCTGGCCACGGACGGGCACCACGTCGCGGTCCTCGATCTCGACGAGTCCGCCTGCCAGGGGGTCGTCGACGAGATCACCGAAGGGGGCGGCACGGCCCTGGCCGTGGGGGTGGACGTCTCGGACCCGGAGCAGGTGGAGCAGGGGGTGGCCCGGATCGCGGAGGAGCTGGGCGCCCCGACGGTGCTGGTGAACAACGCCGGGATCATCCGGGACAACCTGATCTTCAAGATGGGCGTGGAGGACTGGGACGCGGTCATGGCGGTGCACCTGCGGGGTGCCTTCCTGATGACCAAGGCGGTCCAGGCGCACATGACGGCCGAGAAGTACGGCCGGATCGTCAACCTCTCCTCGACCTCGGCGCTGGGCAACCGCGGTCAGGTCAACTACTCCGCGGCCAAGGCCGGGATGCAGGGCTTCACCAAGACCCTGGCCATCGAGCTGGGCCGTTTCGGGATCACCGCCAACGCCATCGCCCCCGGGTTCATCCAGACGGACATGACCGCGGCCACCGCCGAGCGGATCGGGGTGCCCTTCGAGGACTTCCTCGCTCACGCGGCCAAGGAGACCCCGGTCCAGCGTGTCGGCCAGCCCGAGGACATCGCCGCGACCGCCTCCTTCCTGCTCTCCGAGGAGGCCGGCTTCGTCTCCGGGCAGGTCATCTACGTCGCCGGTGGTCCCAGGGACTGAGCCGGCACCCCCGGCCCGGAGGATGCCCGTCTACTCGACGGTGAGGAAGTCGATGAGCTCCTCCACCCGACCGAGCAGGGCCGGCTCCAGGTCGGTGTAGGAGCGCACCGTCCCGAGGATCTGCTGCCAGGCCCGGGCGATGTCGGCCTGCGTGCTGTGCGGCCAGCCGAGGTGGGCGCAGATGCCGTGCTTCCAGGAGGTGCCCCGCGGGATCTGCGGCCACTCGGTCATCCCGAGACGCTCGGGGCGCACCGACTGCCACACGTCGACGTAGGGGTGCCCGACGACGAGTACGTGCTCGGGAGCGACCCGGTTGGCCTTCTCGACGATCCGCGACTCCTTCGTCCCCGGCACGAGGTGGTCCACGAGCACGCCCATGCGCCGCCCCTGGCCCGGGGCGAAGTCCCGGATCACCGCGGCCAGGTCGTCGACGCCGTCGAGCATCTCCACGACGATGCCCTCGACCCGCAGGTCATGACCCCAGACCCGCTCGACGAGCTCGGCGTCGTGCTTGCCCTCGACGAAGATGCGCGACTCGCGGGCGACCCGTGCCCGGTGGCCCTGGACGGCGACCGACCCGCTGGCGGTGCGCGAGGCCGCTTCCTGGGCCTTCGCCAGGGCGGCGCGCTGCGTCCCCTTCGGTGCGGTGAGGCGCACCGGAGCACCGTCGATGAGGAAGCCGGGGCCGAGTGGGAAGGCCTTGACCTTGCCGCGTCGGTCCTCGAGGTGGACCACGTGCACGCCGCCCGCCTTCTCCACGGCGACGACCGCGCCGACCCAGCCGGTCTCCACGTCCTCGACGACGAGGCCGTCCACCGCCTCCTCGTCACGGGCGCGCGGGCGGGCGAGACGTCCCTGGGAGCGCCAGTCGCCGGAGAGGACATCGGATCCGTATCGGTCGTTCACGTGGAGGACCGTAGGCCGGATGCGCCCGGTGGCGGGGGCGGCACGCCGGATTCAGGGAATGCGGGACACCGGTCGTAGACTTGGCACTCAGGAGACACGAGTGCCAGCGAGCGGGAGCAGTGAGGAGGTCCCCGTGAACGACGAGAGACGCATGGCCGTACTGAGCGCGATCGTCGAGGACTACGTCGAGACCTCGGAGCCGGTCGGCTCCAAGGCGCTGCTCGAGCGGCACCAGCTCAACGTCTCCGCGGCCACGGTCCGCAACGACATGGCCGCCCTGGAGGACGAGGGCCTCATCATCGCCCCGCACACCTCCGCCGGACGGGTCCCCACCGACGCCGGGTACCGCCTCTTCGTCGACCGGCTCCAGGCCATCCGGCCGATGTCGAGGGGGGAGCGCGCGGCGATCACGGAGTACCTCGAGGGCGCTGACGAGCTCGACACCGTCCTGGACCGCACGGTGCGGCTGCTCTCCTCCCTGACCCGGCAGGTCGCGGTCGTCCAGTACCCCTCACTCACCCGGAGCACCGTCAAGCACATCGAGCTGGTCCCGATGAGCCCGACGCGACTCATGGTCGTCGTCATCATGGGAACCGGGCGGGTCGAGCAGCGCATCGTGCCCACCGGGGTCGACTACACGACCCGGGCGGGCGAGGAGGCGCTGGACCGCGCGCGCACCCGCGTCAACGCCGCCACCCGCGAGCACCGTCTCAAGGAGGCGGTGGAGGCGCTGCACACCCTGCACATGGAGGACTCGGACACCGAGGACGCCCTCACCGCGGGAGTGCTCGCGGCCCTGGAGGACGCCCTCGCCGACGAGCGCGAGACCAAGGTGACCCTCGCGGGCACCGCCAACCTCGCGCGCAGCCCGCAGGACTTCCCGATGACCCTGGAGCCGGTGCTCGACGCGCTCGAGCAGCAGGTCGTCCTGCTCAAGCTCCTCAGCGTCGAGGCCGACCAGGGCGGCCGGTCGGGGCGGGTGGCCGTACGCATCGGCAAGGAGAACGCCGTCTCCGGCCTCCAGGGGACATCGCTGATCACCTCGGCGTACGGTTCCGAGGAGGAAGAGGTCGGGGCCATCGGTGTGCTGGGCCCGACCCGCATGGACTACCCCGCGACGATCGCGCAGGTGCGTGCCGTCGCGACCTATCTCTCGCGGATCATCAACGGCTGACCGCCGCCCGAGGACCCGCACCGACCACCACGACCCACGAGGACGTCAACGCGTGAACGACTACTACGAGGACCTGGGCGTCAGCCGCGACGCGAGCCAGGAGGACATCAAGCGCGCCTACCGGAAGCTGGCGCGCACCCTGCACCCGGACGTCAATCCCGGCCCGGAGGCCGAGGAGCGCTTCAAGCAGGTCAGCCAGGCCTACGACGTGCTCGGTGACGAGACCAAGCGTCGCCAGTACGACATGGGCGCCGACCCGTATGGCGGCTCGCACGACGGCTTCGGTGCCGGCTTCACCTTCAGCGACATCATGGAGCAGTTCTTCGGTGCGGCCGCCGGCGGCGGCCGTGGCCCGCGCTCCCGCCGCCAGCGCGGTCAGGACGGGCTCGTCGGTCTCCAGGTCGACCTGCCGGTGGCCGTCTTCGGTGGCCAGGAGGACCTGACGATCGACACCGCCGCCCTGTGCACGTACTGCTCGGGTGAGGGCACCCAGCCGGGGACCGGGCGGCGCCAGTGCGACACCTGTGGCGGCCTCGGCGAGATCCAGCAGGTGCAGCGCTCCTTCCTGGGCCAGGTCATGACGACCCGGCCGTGCCCGACCTGCCAGGGGTACGGCGAGGTCATCGTCAGCCCGTGCCACGAGTGCGCCGGGCAGGGCCGGGTGCGCACCCGTCGCACCATGAAGGTCAAGATCCCCGCCGGCGTCGACTCCGGCACCCGCATCCACCTCGCGGGCGAAGGGGAGGTGGGCCCCGCCGGCGGCCCCGCCGGCGACCTCTACGTGGAGCTCCAGGTGCGCCCGCACGAGACCTTCACCCGGCGCGGGGACGACCTGCACGCCACGGTCAGCCTGCCGATGACGGCGGCCGCCCTCGGCGTCGAGGTCGACTTCGAGACCCTCGACGGGCCCCGGGCGATCTCCGTCCAGCGCGGCACGCAGCCGGGCGACACGATCATCCTGCCCGGCCTGGGCGTGACGCACCTGCGCACCGACGGCCGAGGCGACCTGATCATCCACGTCGACGTGCGCACGCCCACGCACCTGGACGAGGAGCAGGAGCAGATGCTGCGCGACCTCGCCCGGGTCCGCGAGGAGGAGCAGCCCGACGGTCGCCCCGCCGAGACCGATTCCGGCTTCGTCGGCCGGCTGCGCCACGCCTTCAAGGGCCGCTGACCCCGGGATGACCGCCCCCCTCTTCCTCGTCGGGCCGGGCGAGCTGGACGGCCTCGGCGCAGACGACCTCGTCGAGCTGACCGGCGCGGAGGCCCACCACGCGGCGACCGTCGTCCGGCTGCGCACGGGTGAGGAGGTCCTCGTCGCCGACCGGCACGGAGGCCGGGTGCGCACCCGCGCGGAGGACGTCGCCGCCGAACGGGTCGCCCTGCGCGTCACCGCCCGCGTCGACGACCCGGACCAGGCCCCTCGCCTCGTGCTCGTCCAGGCCCTCGCCAAGGACGGGCGGGACGAGGCCGCGATCGAGGCGGCGACCGAGCTGGGGGTCGACGAGGTCGTCCCGTGGCAGGCGGACCGCTCGATCGTGCGCTGGAAGGGGCCGAAGGTCGACAAGGGGCTGCGCAAGTGGGCCAACACCCTCGAGCGGGCCGCGAAGCAGTCCCGACGCGGCCGGTGGCCGCGGCTGGCCGACCCGGTCGGCACCGCCGAGCTCGCCGCGCGGTGCGGCGAGGCGGGGGCCACCCCCTTCGTCCTCCACGAGGACGCGGTCACGGCACTGTCCGGCGCCGACCTGCCCACCGAGGGCGACCTCCTCCTGGTCGTCGGCCCGGAGGGCGGCATCTCGCCGCAGGAGCTGGACCGGCTCGTCGCGGCGGGCGCTCGGCCGGTCCGCCTGGGGCCGCACGTGCTGCGGGCCTCCACCGCCGGGCCCGCCGCGGTGGCCGTCGTCAGTGCCCGCTCCCGCTGGCTGGACACCGGGGAGCGGCAGGGGCCGTAGACTCGAACCACGATGCGAGACTCCGACCAACCCGACCTGCGCGCACTCGACGCGATCTCCGAGGAGCCACCGAGGGGCACCCCTCGGAGCGAGGAGTCCGTGCAGCAGCGGATCGTGCTGCCGGACAACATCTCCATGGTCAGCCTGCTCGGCCCCCAGGACCAGCTGCTGCGCACCATGGAGCGATCCTTCCCGAAGGTGGAGATCCTCGTGCGCGGAAACGAGTTCCGCCTGCACGGCCCCCGATCCGACCTCGACGTCATCGACCGCCTGCTCGACGAGCTCACCGAGATCGTCGAGGCCGGGCAGCCGCTGAACCAGGACTCCGTGCAGCGCTCGATCACCATGCTGCGCGGGCGCACGACCGAACGCCCCGCCGACGTGCTGACGACGAACATCGTCTCCAGCCGGGGGCGGACCATCCGCCCCAAGACCCTCGGGCAGAAGCACTACGTCGACGCGATCGACGAGAACACCGTGATCTTCGGGATCGGCCCGGCCGGGACCGGCAAGACCTACCTGGCCATGGCGAAGGCGGTCGCCGCGCTCCAGGCCAAGGAGGTCACCCGGATCATCCTCACCCGGCCCGCGGTCGAGGCGGGGGAGAAGCTCGGCTTCCTGCCCGGCACCCTCGGCGACAAGATCGACCCCTACCTGCGGCCCCTCTACGACGCGCTCCACGACATGGTCGACCCGGAGTCGATCCCGCGGCTCATGGCCGCCGGCACCATCGAGGTCGCGCCGCTGGCCTTCATGCGTGGGCGCACCCTCAACGACTCCTTCATCATCCTCGACGAGGCCCAGAACACCTCGCCGGAGCAGATGAAGATGTTCCTCACCCGCCTGGGCTTCGGCTCGAAGATGGTCGTCACCGGGGACATCAGCCAGGTCGACCTGCCGGGAGGCACCCAGTCCGGGCTGCGGGTGGTGCGCCGGATCCTCGCGGACGTCGACGACATCCACTTCGGCTACCTCACCTCCGAGGACGTGGTGCGCCACCGCCTCGTCGGTGAGATCGTCTCCGCCTACGACCGCTACGACGCCACCAGGACGAAGGGGGAGAAGGGATGAGCATCGAGGTCCTCAACGAGGTCGGCTACGACCTCACCGAGATCGAGCTGGTGGGCCTCTCCCGCTACGTGCTCGAGGAGATGCGGGTGCACCCGCAGGCCGAGCTGGCCATCCGGCTCGTCGACGAGCCGACGATGGCCGTCCTGCACGAGCAGTGGATGGACCTGCCCGGGCCGACCGACGTGATGAGCTTCCCGATGGACGAGCTGCGGCCGGGGGCCGAGGGCGAGACACCCGTCGAGGGGATCCTCGGTGACATCGTCCTGTGCCCGTCCGTCGCCGAGGCCCAGGCCAGGGCCGCCGGGCACGCGCCGGTCGAGGAGCTCCTCCTGCTCACCACGCACGGGATCCTGCACCTGCTCGGGTACGACCACGCCGAGCCGGAGGAGGAGAAGGAGATGTTCGAGCTCCAGCGTCAGCTGCTCCTCACCTTCCTCGCCGGACGGGGGCGGGAGCCGCAGGCGTGAGCGGCCTCATCGTCGGCGCGGTCCTCTCGGTCGTGGCGGCCTTCGTCCTCACGCTCGTGGACGCCGCGATCGGCTCCGCCTCCCGGGTGGCGGCCGAGGAGGCCGAGGACGAAGGGAGACGCGGCGGGGCCGCCCTCCGCCGGATCCTGCGCGGGGGAGCGGCCCCCATCTCCGTCATCGCCTTCATGCGGGCGGTCGCCGAGGCGACGACGGCCGTGCTCGTGACGCTCGTCGTCTCCTCGCAGATCGAGGCGATCGGCACCGCGCTGGTCGTCTCGGTCCTCATCATGGTCCTCATCACCTTCGTCGTCGTCGGGGTCTCCCCGCGGACGCTGGGCCGCCAGCACAGCACCCAGGTCGCCCTCATCGCCGCGCCCGTGGTCATCTGGCTGCAGCGCATCCTCGGGCCGCTGGCCCGGCTGCTCGTCGCCTTCGGCAACGCGGTCACCCCTGGCGGGGGGTACCGCGACGGCCCCTTCCGCTCCGAGGCGGAGCTGCGTGACCTGCTCGACCTCGCGGGGGAGCGGTCCCTCATCGAGGAGGAGGAGCGCGACATGCTCCACTCCGTCTTCGAGCTCGGGGACACCCTGGCGCGGGAGGTCATGGTGCCGCGGACGGACATGATCACCATCGAGGCCGACAAGCCCGCCCGCAAGGGGCTCAACCTGCTCATCCGCTCCGGCTTCTCCCGGATCCCGGTCGTCGGGGAGTCGACCGACGACATCGTCGGGCTCCTCTACCTCAAGGACTGCGTGCGGCGGCTGCTGGCCGACGAGTCCGCCGGGGGCCTCTCCTGCGAACGGCTCTCCCGCCCTGCCCGGTTCGTGCCGGAGAGCAAGCCGGTCGACGACCTGCTGCGGGAGATGCAGCTGGACCAGTCGCACGCCGCCATCGTCGTCGACGAGTACGGCGGGACCGCCGGACTGGTGACCATCGAGGACATCCTCGAGGAGATCGTCGGAGAGATCGCCGACGAGTACGACCGGGAGGGGCCGGGCGTGGAGAGCCTCGGCGAGGAGCGCTATCGCGTGCCGGCCGCCCTGCACCTGGACGACCTCGCCGAGCTGTACGACACCGACCTCGAGGACGAGGACGTCGACACCGTCGGCGGTCTCCTCGGGAAGGTCACCGGCCGGGTGCCGATCGTCGGCACGACGTGCGAGGTGAGCGGCTTGCGCCTCACGGCTGAGAAGATGTCCGGACGACGGCACCGGGTCGCCACCCTGATCGTCGAACGGGCGGAAGCAGAAGATGCGGCGCAGCCCGCCGCAACGGATCACGAGGAGATCGGGGCATGACCGAGCACAGCGAGTGGCACGCGGGTTTCGCCTGCCTCGTGGGCCGGCCGAACGCCGGGAAGTCGACGCTGACCAACGCCCTCGTGGGCGACAAGGTGGCGATCACCTCGAGCAAGCCGCAGACGACACGGCACGTGATCCGAGGGATCAGCACGCGGGACCGGCAGCAGCTGATCCTCGTGGACACCCCGGGGCTGCACAAGCCGCGCACCCTGCTGGGGGAGCGGCTGAACGACCTGGTCCGCGAGACCCTGCTCGAGGTCGACGTCATCGGCTTCTGCCTGCCGGCGGACCAGAAGGTCGGACCGGGGGACGGGTTCATCGCCAAGGACCTGCTCGATCTCCAGCGGGCCAAGCGGGTGCCGGTCGTGGCGATCGCCACGAAGATCGACCGGGTCGACAAGAAGCGCGTGGCCGAGCACCTCATCGCCATCGACCAGCTCGGCGACTGGGCCGCGATCGTGCCCTGCTCGGCCGTGAGCGGCGAGCAGGTCGAGGACGTACGTCGGGTCCTCGCCGAGCACCTGCCGACCTCGCCGGCGCCGCTGTACCCGGAGGACGTGCTCACCGACGAGTCGAGCGAGAAGATGATCGCCGAGCTCGTGCGGGAGGCGGCGCTCGAAGGGGTGCGGGAGGAGCTGCCGCACAGCCTGGCCGTCATGGTCGAGGAGGTCGTCCCCCGGGAGGGCCGCCCCGCCGACTCCCCGATGCTCGACGTGCGGGTGCACATCTTCGTCGAGCGGGAGAGCCAGAAGGCGATCATCATCGGTCGTGGCGGATCCCGGCTGCGGGAGGTGGGCAGCACCGCCCGCCACGGGATCGAGGAGCTGCTGGGGCAGAAGGTCTTCCTGGACCTCCACGTGAAGGTGGCCAAGGACTGGCAGCGCGACCCCAAGCAGCTGCAGCGCCTCGGCTTCTGACCCCCGCCCGGAGGATCACGAAAAGGTCACGACGCATTTGGTGGGACCGGTGGTCGTGGGTCATGGTGGGATGTTGCTGCCTTCTGCGCCAAGAACCATGATATCGATCCACAGGGAGGAGTGGCCGCACCCGCGCCCGTGCGGACGGCCTCACTCGAAACGTGACCACTTCCAAGGAACCCACAGACACACGGGAGCCGCAGCTGCGTGACTCCCGCCGCGTCGACCACCCGGCTCTCGAACGACGAGTACTCGCCCGCGACGAGAAGTACTCCCTCGACAAGG
This sequence comes from uncultured Janibacter sp., assembly GCA_964430615.1. Taxonomy (GTDB): domain Bacteria; phylum Actinomycetota; class Actinomycetes; order Actinomycetales; family Dermatophilaceae; genus Janibacter. Next base: position 26,122 of record CAYSGN010000009.1, read on the forward strand.
TCGTCTTCGGCGTCACCGCAGCGCTGTCCATCGCCTTCGTCCTCTGGGGCGTCGTCAGCACGGCCAGTCTCTCCAGCGCCTCGGCCACCGGCCTGGACTGGGTGGTCACGAACGCCGGCTGGCTGTTCGCGCTGGCTGCCTCGGGCTTCGTCGTCTTCGTCATCTGGATCGCCGCGAGCCACTACGGCGACATCCCCCTCGGGCAGGACGGGGAGCCGCCGGAGTTCAAGACGGTCTCGTGGATCGCCATGATGTTCTCCGCGGGCATGGGTATCGGCCTGATGTTCTGGGGTGCGGCCGAGCCGCTGCTGCACTACGTCACCCCGCCGCCGGGGACCGGCTCCGAGGGGACCCACGACACGGCGATGGCGACGACCCTCTTCCACTGGACCCTGCACCCGTGGGCCATCTACACCCTCGCCGGTCTGGCGATCGCCTACGGCGTCTTCCGCAAGGGCCGCGGCCTGACGATCAGCGCCGTCTTCGAGCCGCTGCTCGGTCGCCGCGGGGCCCACGGTCCCGCCGGCAAGATCATCGACATCTTCGCGATCTTCGCCACCCTCTTCGGGTCGGCGACCTCCCTCGGCCTGGGCGCGCTCCAGATCTCCTCCGGCGCGCAGATCGTCGGGTGGGCCGACGGGGCCTCGAACACGCTGCTCGTGGGGATCATCGTCGTCCTGACGATCTGCTTCATCATCTCCGCGGTCTCCGGCGTCGAGCGCGGGATCCAGTACCTGTCGAACACCAACATGGTGCTCGCCTTCGTCCTGGCCCTGTTCGTCTTCGTCGTCGGCCCGACGGTCTTCATCCTCAACCTCGTGCCGACCGGCCTGGGGACCTACATCCAGCACATCATCGACTACTCGGCCCGCACCAACGCCATCGGCGGTGGGGACACCAAGGCCTGGCTGTCGAGCTGGACGATCTTCTACTGGGCCTGGTGGATCAGCTGGACGCCCTTCGTCGGCATGTTCATCGCCCGGATCTCCCGCGGCCGGACGATCCGTGAGTTCGTCACCGGCGTGCTCCTCGTGCCGAGCCTCGTCAGCCTCATCTGGTTCGCCATCTTCGGTGGCGCGGCGATGAACGCCGAGGACGCCGGTGCGAAGCTCTCCGAGGTCGGTGGTGGCGAGGAGGCGACCCTCTTCGCGCTCCTCGACACGATGCCCGGAGCGACGGTCTCCTCCGTGCTCGTCATGGTGCTCGTGGCGATCTTCTTCGTGTCCGGGGCCGATGCGGCCTCGATCGTCATGGGCTCGCTCAGCGAGCACGGGACCCTCGAGCCGAACAAGCCCACGGTCATCTTCTGGGGTGTCGCCACCGGCGCCGCCGCGGCGGTCATGCTCACCATCGGTGGTGAGGACGCCTTGGCCGGTCTGCAACAGGTGACGATCATCGCCAGCCTGCCCTTCGTGCTCATCATGATCGGCATGGCGGTCTCCCTCGTGAAGGATCTGCAGACGGATCCGGTCGTCGTGCGGCGTCGCTACGCGCGCATGGCGGTCGAGAACGCCGTCGTCACCGGTGTCACCGAGCACGGCGACGACTTCGCGCTGGCCGTCGACGAGGCCGGCCCCGGCGAGGGGATCGACCGTAAGAAGGCTCTCACCGGCGCCAGCAGCACCGGTGACTCCACCTCGGCCGACTCCGGCGCCACCGAGGGGGACGCGGAGGCCGACGCGAAGGGCTGACGCCACCGCTTCGCCTGTCCGGGGCCTGAACGCCGATGCGGCGTCCAGGCCCCGGCCCGTATCCTGGGGCGCATGCACATCGGAGTTTTCGGAGCCACCGGTCAGGTCGGAGCGGTCATGCGCAGGCTGCTCGAGGAGCGGGACTTCCCCGTGACATCCATGCGCTACTTCGCCTCCGCCCGCTCTGCCGGGACGACCCTGCCCTGGAAGGGCGAGGAGGTGACCGTCGAGGACACCGCCACGGCCGACTTCTCCGGTCTGGATCTCGCGCTCTTCTCCAACGGCGGGTCATCGAGCAAGGAGTACGCACCCAAGGTCGCCGCCGCGGGCGCGACCGTGATCGACAACTCGAGCGCCTGGCGCAAGGACCCCGAGGTGCCCCTCGTCGTCTCCGAGGTCAACGCCGGCGACATCGACGACCTGCCCAAGGGCATCATCGCCAACCCCAACTGCACGACGATGGCCGCGATGCCGGTCCTGAAGGCCCTCCACGACGAGGCGGGGCTCCTCGCCCTTCGGGTCGCCACCTACCAGGCGGTCTCCGGGTCCGGCGGCAAGGGGCTCACCGAGCTCGACAGCCAGCTGCGCGGAGCCTATGCCTCGGGTGACCCCAAGGACCTGGCCGTGGACGGGAGCGCCGTCGACCTGCCGGTGCCGCAGGTCTACGAGGTCCCGGTGGCCTTCAACGTCGTCGCCATCGCCGGCTCGATCGTCGACGACGGGTCGCTCGAGACCGACGAGGAGCAGAAGCTGCGCAACGAGTCGCGCCGGATCCTGCACGCCCCCGACCTGCGCGTGTCGGGAACGTGCGTGCGCGTGCCGGTCTTCTCCGGGCACGCCCTCGCGGTGCACGCCGAGTTCGAGCGCGACATCACGCCCGAGCAGGCCACGAAGATCCTCGGTGAGGCCCCCGGCGTCGTCCTCGCCGACGTCCCGAACCCGCTCGCGGCCACCGGCAAGGACGAGGTGCAGGTCGGCCGCATCCGCCAGGACCAGTCGGTCGAGGGCAACAAGGGCCTGACCCTCTTCATCGTCGGCGACAACCTGCGCAAGGGCGCCGCGCTCAACGCCGTCCAGGTCGCGGAGGCGGTGGCCGCCCGGAAGGGCTGACATGCGACGCCCGGGCGACGCCTGGTGAGGGGGCAGCCATGACGGCCGCCCGTTCCAGTGCCGAGCAGCTCCCCACTGCACCGGGGCCGGCCAACCAGGCGGTCTCGCTGGGTGCGACGGTGTGGGCGCTGCTGTGCGTGGCCATGATCACGGCGCTCCCGTGCGCCGTCGCCGGGTTCCTCCTGGCGACGACACCCGCGGGGTGGCTGGCCGTCCTCGTGGGCGTGGCCCTGTGGGGTCTGGCCACGTGGCTCTGGGCGCGCGTGCTGCCGGAGCAGCAGCTGACGGTCGTCGCCGTCGACGCGGCGGGCACCATCCGGGTCCCCGTCGGGTCACCCATGGTGGTGGCCCACCGTCGGATGCTCGAGGAGGGCTCCCGAGGGCGGACCGCCCGCAGCGTTCTGCTCGGGGCCGTCCTGGTCCTCGGCGGCGGGCTGGCGACCATCGTGGCCGCGGTGACGCTCTTCCCGCCCGACCTGCTGCACGTCCCCTCCGCGGTCCTGATCCTCGCGGTCTCGCTGGCGATGGCGCGGATGTTCCTCCGCGGCACCCTCGTCCCCTACCGGGTGCGACGCGGCGGGGGTCGGGTCCTCGACAGTGCCCACCTCCTGCCGCTGCTGGCTCTCTACGCGGTGGTGAGGGGGGATGCCGCCGCCACGAGCGGCGTCCCCGCGGACGAGCTGATGCAGGTGGTGGAGGAGGCCGACCCCGACCTGCGGGCGCGGGCCGAGTCCCTGACCGAGCGCAACCTGCTCGCCCGGGGGATGGTCTCCTGACATGCTGCCACCGGCCGGCCTGCCGGCCTCGTCGAAGGGGCCGGGGGTGCCCTCGTCGTCCGGATGGTGACCGGGGTCCGTCACGGTCCGGGGGCAGGGGAGTAGTGTGACGCTCATGCGGATGGACCTGCTCCTTCTCAGCCGCGGCGAGGCCTGACCACCGGCCACCTCGTCGCGGAGTTCGTGGTGCCGGCCCACAGACCACCGACGTGACGAAGGACAGAGATGATCCACCCCCAGCAGGCCACCCGGATGCCGATCCGCAAGTACGTGCCCTTCCAGGAGCAGATCCGGGTCGAGCTGCCGGACCGCACCTGGCCGGACCAGGTCATGACCCAGGCACCGCGCTGGTGCGCGGTCGACCTGCGTGACGGCAACCAGGCGCTCATCGACCCGATGGACTCCCAGCGCAAGCTGAAGATGTTCCAGCTGCTCGTGAGGCTCGGGTACAAGGAGATCGAGGTCGGCTTCCCCAGCGCGAGCGAGACCGACTACGACTTCTGCCGCGAGCTCATCGACGGCGGGCACATCCCCGACGACGTGACCATCCAGGTGCTCACCCAGTGCCGTGACCACCTCATCGAGAAGACCTTCGATGCGATCGCCGGCAGCCGGCAGGCGATCGTGCACTTCTACAACTCCACCTCGGTGCTCCAGCGGCGGGTGGTCTTCAACTCCGACGAGGACGGCATCGTCGACATCGCGGTCCAGGGCGCCCGGCTGTGCAAGAAGCTCGAGGAGACCGTCGGGGACACGACGATCTACTACCAGTACTCGCCCGAGTCCTACACCGGGACCGAGCTGGAGTTCGCGGCCCGCATCTGCAACGAGGTCATCGACATCATCGACCCGACCCCGGACCACAAGATGATCATCAACCTGCCGGCGACGGTGGAGATGGCCACGCCCAACGTCTACGCCGACTCCATCGAGTGGATGAGCCGGCACCTGGACCGGCGCGAGTCGATCGTGCTCTCCCTCCACCCGCACAACGACCGCGGTGAGGGCGTCGCGGCCGCCGAGCTGGGCTACCTGGCCGGCGCGGACCGCATCGAGGGGTGCCTCTTCGGCAACGGTGAGCGCACCGGCAACGTCGACCTGGTGACGCTCGGCATGAACCTCTTCAGCCAGGGGATCGACCCGCAGATCGACCTCTCCGACATGGACGAGATCCGGCGCACCGTCGAGGAGTGCAACCAGCTGCCGGTCCACCCGCGTCACCCCTGGGGCGGCGACCTCGTCTACACGGCCTTCTCCGGGTCCCACCAGGACGCGATCAAGAAGGGCTTCGAGGACATGGAGGTGCGCGCCAAGGCGGCCGGCACGAGCGTCGACGACATCGACTGGGGCGTGCCCTACCTGCCCATCGACCCGCACGACATCGGCCGCACCTACGAGGCGGTCGTGCGCGTCAACAGCCAGTCCGGCAAGGGCGGCGTCGCCTACCTGCTCAAGTCCGAGATGGGCCTGGACCTGCCGCGCCGGCTCCAGATGGAGTTCTCCCAGGTCGTCCAGCGCAAGACCGACTCCGACGGCGGCGAGATGAGCGGCCTGGCCCTGTGGCAGGTCTTCTCCGACGAGTACATCCACGGGGAGGACAAGGACGGCTGGGGTCGTTTCCAGCCGGTGCGCAGCACGATCACCGGTGAGGACGAGGGCCTCGACCACATCGAGGGCCACATCCTCGACAACGGCAAGGAGCTCGCGATCGAGGGCACCGGCAACGGCCCGATCGCCTCCTTCATCGACGCCCTCTCCGCCTTCGACATCGACGTGCGCGTGCTCGACTACCACGAGCACGCACTCTCCGCCGGCGGCGACGCCCGCGCTGCGGCCTACGTCGAGTGCGCGGTCGGTGAGCGGGTCCTGTGGGGCGTCGGCCTGCACGAGTCGATCGTCAAGGCCTCCCTGCGGGCAGTCCTCTCCGCGGTCAACCGTGCCGAGCGGGACGCCGTGACGGAGGCCTGACCGGCCGGGACCGCCCGCCCACCCCGATGATCGGGCCCGTTCGGCCCCGCCTGCGCAGGAGCTCCAGCCTCCTGCACAGGCGGGGTTCTCCGTGCGCAGCGAGCTCCGGCCGGCGCGGCGGCGGCGAGCCGGGTGTCAGCGGACCCCGGCGACGCGGTACTGGATGGAGATGCGCGGTCCCACGGCCGCGCTCGTCTTCGGGACCGCGTGGTCCCAGGTGCGCTGGCACGCCCCGCCCATGACGACGAGGTCGCCGTGGCCGAGCGACACGCGCTGGGACGCGCCACCGTCGCGGGGCCGCAGGGCCAGGTGACGCGCCGAGCCGAGGGAGACGATGGCGATCATCGTGTCCTGCTCACGGCTGCGGCCGATCCGGTCCCCGTGCCAGGCGACCGAGTCGGCGCCGTCCCGGTAGAGGCACAGCCCCGCGGTGACGAAGGGCTCACCGAGCTCCTGGGCGTAGTGCGCCGAGAGGGCCGCCCGCATCTCCTCGAGCAGCGGGTGGGGCAGGTCCTCCCCTTCGCCGTAGAAGCGCAGGAGGCGCGGCACGTCGACGACCGAGTCGTACATCCTGCGGCGCTCCGAGCGCCACGGCACGTCGTGCAGGAGCGTGCCGAGCACGTCGTCGGTGCCCGTGGCCCAGCCGGGCAGCAGGTCGATCCACGCGGTGGCGTCCAGGTGCTGCCGGTGGGCACTCGTCAGGTCGCCCAGCGCGGGGGACAGGGCGTCGTCGAAGAGCGAGGACTGCAACGTCATCACGCCCCCACGATAGCAGCTGCTCGAACGGATGTTCGAGAGGCTGCGCGCCGGTGTAGTGGACGACGAAGGGGGACACCGCCGCCTCGTGGCCGCGGCCGGGTCGGTGCACGGGGTTGTCGTGGTGAAGAGGGACAATGGCTCCGTGCCCCTCTACCGAGACTCCGGGGTCGTGCTGCGCACCCACAAGCTGGGTGAGGCCGACCGGATCATCACCGTGCTCACCCGCGGACGGGGCAAGATCCGCACCGTGGCGAAGGGGGTGCGCCGCACCAAGTCCCGCTTCGGCGCCCGCCTCGAGCCGGGGATGCACGTCGACCTCCAGTGCTACGAGGGCCGCAACCTCGACACCGTGACCCAGGCCGAGACCCTCGACCCGTGGGGCGATGCGATCGCCCGCGACTACGGGTCCTGGACCGCTGCGGTGGCGATGCTCGAGACCTCCGACCGGCTCACCGAGGAGCGCCAGGTCGCCGTGCAGCACTACCTGCTCCTTGCCGGTGCGCTGCGCTCGCTCGCCCAGGGCGACCATGCCTGCGAGCTCGTGCTCGATGCCTACCTGCTGCGGGCGGTCGCGGTCTCCGGCTGGGCGCCGAGCTTCCACGACTGCGCGCGGTGCGGCGAGCCGGGTCCGCACCGCGCCTTCCACGTGGCCTCCGGTGGCGTGCTCTGCCGCAGCTGCCGGGTGCCGGGGTCCTCGGCCCCCGCGCCCGAGACGCTCGCGCTGCTGGCGGCGCTGCTCACCGGCGACTGGCCGGTCGCCGATGCCTCGCTCGAGCGCCACCGCCGCGAGGGCTCGGGACTGACCTCCGCCTTCCTCCAGTGGCACCTCGAACGCGGGGTGCTCTCCCTCCGCCACGTCGACCGCAGCCAGCAGCAGAGGACCGGATGACCCGTTACGAAGCGCCCTTCGCCCACCCGAGCGGTGCCACCCCGCCGCCCGTGCCTGCCGACCTCGTCCCCGACCACGTGGCGATCGTCATGGACGGCAACGGTCGCTGGGCCAACCGTCGCGGACTGCCCCGGACCAAGGGCCACGAAGCGGGGGAGGGCGCGCTGCTCGACGTCGTCGCCGGCGCCCTCGAGATCGGGGTGAAGCACCTCTCGACCTACGCCTTCTCCACCGAGAACTGGCGGCGCTCGCCGGAGGAGGTCCGCTTCCTCATGGGCTTCAACCGGGAGGTGATCCGCCGGCGTCGGGACCAGCTGCACGCGTGGGGGGTGCGGATGCGCTGGGTGGGGCGCCGGCCGCGGCTGTGGGGGTCGGTCATCAAGGAGCTCGAGACGGCTCAGGAGCTGACCCGGGACAACGACGCCATGACGCTCTACTTCTGCGTCAACTACGGCGGCCGCGCCGAGATCGCCGACGCGGTGCGCGGGATCGCCGCGGACGTGACGGCGGGGCGCCTCAAGGGCTCCCGGATCGACGAGCGCACGATCGCCCGCTACCTCGCCGAGCCGGACATGCCCGATGTCGACCTCTTCCTGCGCAGCTCCGGCGAGCAGCGCACGAGCAACTTCCTCCTGTGGCAGGCCGCCTACGCGGAGATGGTCTTCCAGGACACCCTGTGGCCGGACTACGACCGGCGCCACCTGTGGGAGGCGATCGAGACCTACGCGCGAAGGGAGCGCCGCTACGGGGGTGCGGTGGACTCCGTCGAGGGGGCCTAGCCGTACTCGGCCGCGGCCGCGGGGTGGGCTGCACAGCTCAGGCGCAGTGGGCGCAGCGGCCGAAGAGCTCCAGGGTGTGGTCGACGTCGGTGAAGCCGTGCTCGGCGGCGACCCCGGCGGCCCAGCGCTCGACCATCGGCCCCTCCACCTCCACCGTGCGCCCGCAGGCCCGGCAGACGAGGTGGTGGTGGTGCCCCCGGCTGCACCGGCGGAAGACCTGCTCCCCCTCATCGGTGCGCAGCGCGTCGACCAGGTCCTCCTCGACCATGGTCTGGAGCGTGCGGTAGACGGTGGCCAGCCCGATCTTCTCGCCGTTGCCGTGGAGGCTGGCGTGGATCTCCTGCGCGGAGCGGAACTCCTCGACCCGCTCCATGTCGCGCTCGATCGCGGTGCGCTGCCGCGTCGGACGGCGCGTGGCCGAACGCTGGCTCATCATCTGCTCCCTTCGAGCTGGTTGTCCTGGTCCGGGACGTCACCGTGCTCGTCCCAGTGATCTCCGTGGCGGGCGTGACGGTGCCCGTCGTGCAGGTAGTCGACGTGGTCGCCGTGGAGGACGGCCTCGTGGCCGCACTCCTCCCAGTGCGCGTGCTCGTGGGTCTCGGCACTGCGGTGGGAGGCGCCGCGCAGGGCGTGGACGGTCCAGGAGGCGAGGGCCGAGGTGATGAAGACCGCGATCGCGAGGAGCACGATGGTCGCCCCGGAGGGGGTGTCCGCGTAGAAGCTCGTGAAGACGCCACCGACGCTCGTCGCCAGCCCGATCCCGACGGCGACGACGAGGCTGCTGCGGAAGGAGCGGCCCAGGTGCTGACCCGTGGCGTTGGGCAGGATCATCAGGGCGCTGATGAGCAGCAGCCCGATGACCCGCATGGAGATCACGACGGTCACGCCGGTGAGGACGGCGAGCAGGATGTTCGTCGCCAGCACCGGCAGGCCGGAGGCGCGCGCGTACTCCTCGTCCTGGGCGACGGCGAAGAGCCGGTCCCGCAGCAGCAGGACGGTCGCGAGCACCACCGCGGCCAGGACAGCGAAGGCGATCAGGTCCGAGCGCGAGACGGTGTTGAGCGCCCCGAAGAGGAAGCCCTGCAGGTTCGTCGAGCTCCCCTCCGGGGCCTTGGAGATGATGACGACACCCGCAGCGATGCCGCCGTAGAACATCACGGCGAGCGCGAGGTCCCCACCCGTCCTGCCGTGGTGGCGCAGGACCTCGATGGCGACCGCCGCGAGGGCCACGACGACGAGCGCGGTCAGCACGGGCGAGCGGCTCGTCAGGAGGCCCACCCCCACGCCCGCGAGGGCGACGTGCCCCATGCCGTCGCCGATGAGCGAGAGGCCGCGCTGGACGAGGAAGACTCCGACGAGCGGTGCCGAGGCCCCGACGAGGGCGGCCGCGATGAGCGAGTTGCGCATGAACTCCAGGCTGAGCACGTCGAGCATCAGGCACCTCCGGTCGGGGGGACCGTCGTCGTCTGGACCGGGGAGGGCTGGGGCGCCTCCGGCTCCTCCTCCTCGTCCTCGTCGTCCTCGTGCCGGTGCAGGAGCGGGTCCGGCGGCAGCAACGACGGCGGACCGTCGTAGACGATGCGCCCGCCGCGGACGAGGACGACGCGGGTGATGACGTCCGCGAGCGTGTCCAGCTCGTGGGTGACGACGACGAGGGTCGCGCCGCGGGCGACGAGCCGGCGCATGACGGCGACGAGCACGTGCTGGTGACCGCGGTCGACGCCGGCCGTCGGCTCGTCCATGAGGAAGACCTCCGGCGCGCTCGCGAGGGCCCGGGCGATGAGCACCCGACGCTGCTGCCCGCCCGAGAGCGTGGCGACGTCGTGCGAGGCCAGCCCGCCCAGCCCGACGACGGCCAGCGCCTCCGCCACCCGGGTCCGGTTGGCGGCGGAGTGGATCCGCCAGGGGGCCCACCACGGGGTGCGCACGGTCCGGCCCATCGTGACGATCTCGGCGGCGGTGGCCTTGACGGCCGTCGCGAGGGTGTGGCGCTGCGGGACGTAGCCGACCCCGCAGACGGCGCCGGGGGAGCCGATCGGGGAGCCCGCGATCCGGGCGCGGCCACCGTGCTGCTCGGCGAGCCCGAGCAGGCCCCGCACGAGGGTGGACTTGCCGGCGCCGTTGGGGCCGAGCACCGCCACGACCTCCCCGCGGCTGATGCTCAGGTCCACACCGCGGACCACGGTGCGGTCCTCGTACCCGAAGGCCGCGCCCTCGAGCTCGATGACGGGGTCCTTCGTCAGCTGCATCGCTGCCCCTCCTGGATCACCTCGAGGTTGCTGTGCATGACCTCGAAGTAGTCCTCGCCGGCGGACTCGTCGGTGATGCCCTCGATGGGGTCGAGCACGGCGACCTCGGCGCCCGCCTCCCGGGCGATCGTCTCGGCGAGATCCCGCGGGACGAGCGTCTCGGCGTACACCGTGGTCACCCCCTCGTCCTCGATGTGCTGGACGAGCTCGGACATCTCCTTGGGACTCGCCTCGGCCTGCGGGCTCAGCCCCGCGACCGACTCCTGCCGGAAGTGGTAGCGGTCGGCGAAGTACGCGAACGAGGCGTGACCGGTCACCAGGTCGTGACTGCGGCAGCTGGTCAACCCGGTGCGCAGCTCGCCGTCGAGCGTGTCCAGCCGGTCGGCGAAGTCCTTGGCGTTGGCCCGGTAGGCGTCCGCGTGGTCGGGGTCGGCCTTCGCGAGCTGCTCGCCGATCGCGGTCGCCACGTCGGCGTACCGGGTCGGGTCCAGCCAGAAGTGCGGGTCGCGCCCACCGTGGTCGTGGGCCTGCCCGTGGCCGTCCTCGTGGTGGGACTCGATGTGGAGGCGGGCGGCGGGGGAGACGTCGAAGGCGGTGTCGCCGGCCTCCGTGGCCGCCTCGTCGACGGAGGGCTGGAAGCCCTCGAGGTAGACGAGCTGGTCGGCCTTGGTGACCTCGAGGATCTGCCGCGGGCTCAGCTCCAGGTCGTGCGGCTCGGCGCCGGGCCTGGTGAGGTTGGTGACGTCGACGTGCTCACCGCCGACCTGCTCGACGGCGTACTCCAACGGGTAGAAGGAGGTCGTCACGTCGAGTCGCCCGTCGGACGCGTCGTCCTGGCCGCTCCCGCAGGCGGACGTGGCCGCGAGCATGGCGATGGAGCAGGCCGTCAGGACACGTCGACTCGGGGACATGACAACCATTCTCATTTAGAGTGAGAATCATTGTCAAGAGTCCGGGTGATGCCTCAGCGGGGGACGACCTTGATGACGGTGAGCCCGACGATGAGGACGATGACCGCGACCCGCATGAGGCGCTCGCTCGTGCGCAGCCGCGGCCAGCTCAGGGCGAGCATCCACAGCAGGTAGAGGATGACGACCGCCCAGGCGATGGCGCCCCACGGTCCGAGGAAGCCGCCGGCCAGTACGAGGCCGAAGACGGCGAGCACGGGCACGATCGGGGGGAGGCTGGAGATGAACTTGACGGCCGGGAGGCTGGCCCGCTCGAGGGCATTGGTCGCCACCGGCTCACGGCGCGGCGAAGGGGGTCTGCTCACCCCCTCAGGGTAGGCCGAGCCCGCGCCCCCTTCGTCATCGAGCCCGATGCGCCCGGCGGAGGGCCGGACGGTTAACCTTCCCCCTATGGCCAAGCCGACTTCCACCGTGGACACCGTCGTCAACCTCTGCAAGCGCCGAGGCTTCGTCTTCCCCAGTGGTGACATCTACGGCGGCACCCGCTCCGCCTGGGACTACGGGCCCCTGGGCGTCGAGCTCAAGGAGAACATCAAGCGCCAGTGGTGGCGCTCGATGGTCACCGGCCGCGACGACGTCGTCGGCCTGGACTCCTCGATCATCCTGCCCCGCGAGACCTGGGTGGCCTCCGGTCACGTCGGCACCTTCAGCGACCCGCTCGTCGAGTGCCTCAACTGCCACAAGCGCCACCGCCAGGACCACCTCCAGGAGGCGGTCGCGGACAAGGCGGCGGCGAAGGGGAAGGAGATCGACCCCGACGACGTGCCCATGGACGAGATCGTCTGCCCGGACTGCGGGACCCGTGGTCGGTGGACGGCGCCGCGGGAGTTCAACATGATGCTCAAGACCTACCTGGGCGTCATCGAGGACGAGAGCGGGCTGCACTACCTGCGGCCGGAGACCGCGCAGGGCATCTTCGTCAACTTCAACAACGTCCTCCAGACCTCCCGCAAGAAGCCTCCCTTCGGCATCGCCCAGACCGGCAAGTCCTTCCGGAACGAGATCACGCCGGGCAACTTCATCTTCCGCACCCGGGAGTTCGAGCAGATGGAGATGGAGTTCTTCGTCAAGCCGGGTGATGACGAGGAGTGGCTCGAGTACTGGATCCAGGAGCGCACGCGCTGGTACACCGACCTCGGCATCAAGCCGGAGAACCTGCGCCACTACGAGCACCCGCAGGAGAAGCTGAGCCACTACTCCAAGCGCACGGTGGACATCGAGTACCGGTTCAACTTCGCCGGCAGCGAGTGGGGCGAGCTCGAGGGCATCGCCAACCGCACCGACTTCGACCTGACCCAGCACAGCAAGCACTCGGGCACGGACCTGGTCTTCTTCGACCAGGCCTCCGGCGAGAAGTACACGCCGTACGTCATCGAGCCGGCCGCCGGCCTCTCGCGCTCGATCATGACCTTCCTCGTCGACGCCTACGCCGAGGACGAGGCCCCCAACGCGAAGGGGGGCGTGGACAAGCGCACCGTCCTGCGCCTGGACAACCGGCTCGCCCCGGTCAAGGCCGCGGTCCTGCCGCTCTCGCGCAACGCGGACCTCTCGCCGAAGGCCCGCGACCTGGCCGCCCGGCTGCGCCGGAGCTGGAACGTCGACTTCGACGACGCCCAGGCCATCGGCAAGCGCTACCGCCGTCAGGACGAGATCGGGACCCCGTACTGCATCACCGTCGACTTCGACACCCTCGAGGACGACGCGGTGACCATCCGCGAGCGCGACTCGATGGCCCAGGAGCGGGTCTCGATCGACAAGGTCGAGTCCTGGCTGGCGCCCAGGCTGCTCGGCAGCTGATCGCGTGGCCTCGGCGGGCGGCCAGGTCCGGCTGTTGCTGGTCCACGGCAGCCGGCTGAACGCCGCGGCCTGGGGGCCGCTGGAGCGCGAGCTCCTCGGGCGGGTGGTCTGCGACCACGTGGACCTGCCCGGCCACGGCGAGGCCGCCGCCGAGCGATTCACCATGGACGCGGCCCGCGGGGTCGTCTCGGAGGCCGTCCGGGCCCTGCGCCCCGAGCGGAACAAGGTCGTCCTCGCCGGTCACAGCCTCGGCGGGTACGTCGCCCTCACCTGGGCCGCGCGCCATCCCGGGATCCTCCACGGGCTGGTCCTCATGGGCTCGACCGCGCAGCCGTCGAGCCGGCTCGCGGGTATCTACCGTGCCGTCGGCAGCGCGCTGCGCGCCGGGCTCGAGGACGAGCGCCGCGCGGAGACCCTGCGCGGGTCGGACGAGGCCCAGATGCGGCGCATCATCGGCGAGGCGACGACGAAGGAGATCATGGACCGCGGTCCCGGGCTGGGGGCGATCCCGGACGCGTGGGACGCCGTCATGGAGCAGGTCGACCTGCGCCTGCTCGCCGACGTGGACGCGCCGGTGCTGGCGATCAACGGCGAGTACGACCAGTTCCGGGTGGGCGAGAGCATGGCCAAGCGGCTGCGTCACGATCTCCAGGTCGTGCACATCCGTGGCGCCTCGCACTTCGCTCCCGTCACGCACCCGGTGCCCGTGGCCGACGCGCTCTCCGACTTCGTCTCCACCCTGGCCTGAGGCGGCGCCGTCGTCCTCGCGCGAGCGCGTGACGGCGTCCGGTCAGGGGCCGGTCGCGACCGGGCGCTCGGGGTCGGTGACCCACTCGCTCCAGCTGCCGACGTAGACGGCCGCCTCGATCCCGATCTCGTGGAGGGCCAGAGCGGTGTGCGCGGCGGTCACACCCGATCCGCAGTACGTACCGACCGCCGTGGTGCCGCGCTCGGCACCGCCGACCCCGGCCTCGGCGAAGCGGGCCCGCAGCTGCTCGGGGGAGCGCAGGCTCCCTTCGTCCGTCGTCAGGTCCGACATGGGGACGTTCACCGCTCCGGGGACGTGTCCGGCGACCGGGTCGATCGGCTCGGTCTCGCCGCGGAAGCGCTCACCGGCCCGGGCGTCCACGAGCCGCCCGGCACGGCTCAGCTCGGCGGCCGCGTCGGCGTCCAGCACCGGGAGCGAGCCGGGGCGCACGGTGAGGTCACCGCGCGCCGGCAGCACCGGGACGCTCGTCACCGGCAGTCCGGCCGAGCGCCAGGCGGCCAGACCCCCGTCGAGCACGCGGACGTCCCTCAGTCCCGCCCACCGCAGCACCCACCACGCCCGCGCCGCCGCGAGAGAGGTCGCCTGGTCGTAGACGACGACGCGCGCGTCCTCGCCCACTCCCGCGGCCCGGAGCCCTTCCTCGAGCACGGCGGGGTCCGGGAGCGGGTGCCGCCCGGCGGTGCCGGGCGGCCCGGCGAGGACCCGGTCGAGATCGACGAAGGGCGCGGACGGCAGGTGGCCCCGGGCGTAGAGGTCGGGGCCGTCGCCGTCGAGGGTGAACTGCACGTCGAGGACGGTGATCTCCCGGTGGGTGATCTCCTGGGCCAGGTCGGTCGGGGTGATGAGGGCGCTCACGAGGGTTCCTTCCTCACGGGGGTGCCGGGGTCCTCGATGGGTTCGATCGGGATCTCGTAGGTCCCGAAGTCGGCGTAGGCGCGGGGGTCCTCGCGCGGCTCGATGTGCGTGGTCACCTCGAGGCCGGGGAGGGCCTCGACCAGTGCCTGCTCGATCTCCTCGACCTCGTCGTGGGCCCGGCGCACCGACCACGACCCCGGGACGAGGACGTGCACCTCGGCGAAGGACAGGTGGCCCGCCTCACGGGTGCGCAGGCCGTGGAAGGAGATCTCGCCGGTCTGCCGCTCTGCGAGGACCGCGCCGAGGCGGGCATTGGTCTCGGGGGAGAGGGACTCGTCCATCAGCCCCCTGCCGGACTCCTCGATGAGGCGCCACCCGGCCCAGACGATGTTCAGGCCCACGAGCAGGGCGACCACGGGGTCGAGCATCTCGATGCCGGTGAGCGCGACGAGCAGGACGCCGACGACCACCCCGACCGAGGTCCACACGTCGGTGAGCAGGTGGCGTCCGTCGGCCCTCAGGGTGATGCTGCGATGGCGCCGGCCGGCCCGGATGAGCACCATCGACACGAGGCCGTTGACGACGGAGGCGACGAGGGAGATCGTCAGGCCGATGCCCACCTGGTCGATCGGGCGCGGCTCCAGCAGCCGGGCGATCGACTGCCAGATGATGAAGCTCGCGGCGACGAAGATCATCCCGCCCTCGAGCGCCGCGGAGAAGTACTCGGCCTTGCTGTGCCCGAAGTGGTGGTTGTCGTCGGCCGACCTGGCGGCCACACGGAGGGCGAGGAGCGCGGCCACCGCCGCCACGAGGTTGACGAGGGACTCGGCGGCGTCCGCGAGGAGGCCGACCGAGTCGGTGACGTACCACGCACCGGTCTTGAGGGCGATCGTCGCGAGCGCCGCGGCGATCGAGAGCCACGCGAAGCGCTCGAGGTTGGGGCGGCGCGCGGGTGCGCCGTCCCTCGTCGTCCCGACATCGCTCATGCCCGGGTCGCCACCCACGCGATGAGTCCGATCCCGGGCAGCAGGATCAGCGTCATGACGACCCACCCCATCGGGCGTCCGAAGTTCACCGTGACCCCGGCCCCCACGCGCTTGGGCACGAAGACGTCCGGGTCCTGCGGGTTGACGTAGACCAGGCCCCACTTCCAGTGCCGGCCCTCCTCCTCCGAGCGCGGGCCGGCCTCCTGCTCGGTGCGGACGGCCGCGAGGACCACCCAGGCGGTCGCGGCGACGGTGACGGCGAGGAAACCCCAGAAGGCCCACGCCGGGGCCACCGCGTCCACCGCGAGGTACTGGGCCAGCGACATCAGGGAGATGCCCCCGCCGACGGCGCAGCCCAGTGCCGCGAGCGGCCGGATCACCCGGGGGGCCTTGCCGGTCGCGACGACGGCGACCGCGAAGATCGCCGCGGCCGAGAGCAGCCCCACGACGACGGGCAGGAAGACGTTGCCGATGCTCTTCGCCCCGAAGGCGTCCGCTGCTCCGCCCGGGGCGAAGTGCGTCGGGTAGGGGTCCGGGAGGGCGTCGAAGCGCACCGCGCCCACCACGAGGGCGAGCACTCCCAGGACGAGGGTCGCGGCGGCCCAGGGCGCCACCCGGCGGGAGGCGGAGGTCGACGTGGCCATGATGACGATTATCGCCCCCGCGATCGCCGGTGCGAGAATGACCCCGTCATGACGAGCACGACCCTCGATGCCACGCCCGCAGCCGATCCCAGCACCCCCGGTGGTGCCACGACGGGCCAGCGGGTGCTGCCTCCCCTTCGCATCGGTCGGCACGTGATCGACTCGCCCGTGGTGCTGGCCCCGATGGCGGGGGTGACGAACCGGGCCTTCCGCAGGATCTGCCGGGAGGCCGGTGACGCCGGCCTGTCCGCAGGTGGCGCGACGGGCGCCACGAGCCTCTACGTCAACGAGATGGTCACCTCCCGGGCGCTCGTCGAGCGCTCGCCGGAGTCGATGCGCCTCATCGAGCACGACGAGGACGAGACCCCGCGCAGCGTGCAGCTCTACAGCGTCGACCCGGCGACCACCGCCGCGGCCGTGCGCATGATCGTCACGGAGGAGCGCGCCGACCACATCGACCTCAACTTCGGCTGCCCCGTCCCTAAGGTCACCCGCAAGGGTGGTGGCGCCGCGCTGCCGTGGAAGCGGGACCTCTTCCGCGCGATCGTCGCCGCGGCCGTGACGGAGGGGGCGAAGGGGGACGTGCCGGTCACGGTGAAGATGCGCGCCGGCATCGACGACGAGCACCTGACCTACCTCGACGCCGCCCGTGCGGCGGTGGACGAAGGGGTGGCCGCGGTCGCCCTCCACGCCCGCACGGCGAGCCAGGCGTACTCGGGCACCGCCGACTGGTCCCGCATCCGGATGCTCAAGCAGGAGATCACCGAGGTGCCCGTGCTCGGCAACGGTGACATCTGGTCGGCCGAGGACGCTCTGGCCATGGTCGAGCAGACCGGCTGCGACGGGGTCGTCGTCGGACGGGGCTGCCTCGGACGGCCGTGGCTCTTCGCGGACCTCGCCGCCGCGTTCGCCGGCACGACCGTGCGGGTCCGCCCGACCCTCGGCGAGGTCGCCGCGACCCTGCGGCGGCACGCGGAGCTGCTCACCGACTTCTACGGCGACGAGCTGCGCGCCTGCCGGGACATCCGCAAGCACATCGCGTGGTACCTCAAGGGCTTCCCGGCCGGCTCGACCGTGCGGCACCGGCTCGCGCTCGTCGACTCGCTCGCCGCCCTGGACGAGCTCATCGCGACCCTCGATCCGGACACCCCGTGGCCGGGGGATGCCGCCGAGGGGCCGCGCGGCCGCGCCGGCTCCGCGCGGGTGGTCCACCTGCCCGAGAACTGGCTGGCCGGTCGAGAGCTCGACGAGGACCAGCGCGCCACCGTCGCCCAGGCGGAGCTGTCGGTCGACGGGGGCTGACTCAGGCTCCCTGCGCCGGTGCCTTGTGCCGCACGTAGTAGCGGGCCACCCGTGCCCGGTTGCCGCAGACGTCCGGGGAGCACCAGCGGCGGCGCGGGTTGCTCCCGAGGAAGAGCACCACGCACGCGGGTGCCTCGCACCGGCGCACCTTGAGCACGTCCGGTGAGCCGAGCAGCTGCACCGCTGCCTCGGCGAAGCCGGCGGACAGGCGGGCGGCGAGGGGACCGTCGCGGTGGGTGGTGGCGACGAGATCGGTCTCCTCCCACTGCAGTCCACGCCAGGTCGGGGCCGCCCGGGCGGTGTCGTTGATGGCCGTGACCGCGCGCCGCGGCGGTCGCTCGGCCTGCCGTGCGGCGTCGACGGCCTCCGCCACGTGCACCCGCAGGGCCCGCAGTGCCTGCGCGTCCTCGTCCGTGACGGCCGCGGCGTCGTCGGCGTCGAAGCCCACCCGGGTCGCCTCGTGCGCGAGCCACTCCGAGCGGGCGGTCGGGTCGTCGAGGAGGTCCACCCAGGTCCCCGAGATGAGCAGGCGGGTGTTCATCAGGTCCAGGGCGGGGGGCTCGCTGTAGAGGACAGGGAGGCCCGAGGGCAGGGGGAGCACGGGAGCCATCGTAGTGCCACATGGGTAAAAATGCCTTTGACCCATTAGCGGGTCCTTGGTTCGCTGTCGGTGTCTCAGAGACGAGCGGACCGACCGCTCGTCCGCAGGGGAGGGGCTCACGGACATGCGATACACCACGAACGCCGACGTACGCCTCGACCAGGGGGTCACGACGGAGGACTACCTCTTCGACACGGGCTCGGACCTGGGCGGCGACCACGTGCGGCTGCTCGAGCGACTGCTCGACGGCCACACGAAGGACTGGCTCGACGAGACGGGCATCGGGCGCGGCGAGCGCTGCCTCGAGATCGGGGCCGGAGGCGGGTCGATCGCCCGGTGGATGGCCGACCGGGTCGGACCGGAGGGGAGAGTGGTCACCACCGACGTGGAGACCGACCGGATCCCGGAGCATCCCGGGGTCGAGGTCCACCGCGGCGACATCACCGAGGGCCTGCCCGACGCGGGCCCCTTCGACCTCATCCACGCCCGGCTCGTGCTCGTGCACCTGCCCCAGCGTGACCGGGTCCTCGCCGAGCTCGCCCGCGCCCTGGCCCCCGGTGGCCGTCTGGTCCTCGGTGAGCTGGTCGACCGCCCCCTTCGCGTCCTGACCGCGCCCACACCCGCCGACCGAGAGCTCTTCGCGTGGATGCAGTACCTGTCCATCGACGTCGTCTCCCCGGCCGGGGGGATCGCGTGGGAGTGGGGGGCCCGGGTGCCCGAGGCGATGGATGCCGCCGGGCTCGTGGAGATCCAGGCCGTGGAGCACACCCGGACCGCATCCGGGGGAGGCGCCGGTTGCCGTCTCCACCGCAACCTCAACCTCCAGGCCGATGCGGCGCTGCGGCAGGCCGGTGCGACGGGTGCCGAGCTGGCCCGCTACCGGGACCTCATGCTCGATCCACGCTTCACCGCGTGGTTCTACCCCTTCACCTGCGTCAGGGGTCGGCGGCCGGCGTGAGCGTGCCCACCCTCGCGACGCTGATGACCTTCGGGGCCGCGACCCTGGCGATCGTCGCCCTGCCGGGCCCCTCGGTCGTCTACGTGGTCACCCGCAGCCTCGAGCACGGACGTGCTGCCGGGCTGTGCTCCGTGCTCGGGATCGAGACGGGAGCCGTCGTGCACGTGCTCGCCGCGAGCGCCGGACTGGCCGCGGTGCTCGAGAGCACACCGGCCGCACTCACCGCCCTGCGGTGGTGCGGGGCGGGCTACCTCGTCTGGCTGGCCCTGGGGCAGCTGCGCGAGGAGCAGCCCGAGCCGGGTCTGACCCGACGGGCCGCGCGCCCACTGCACCTCTTCCGCGACGGGGTGCTCGTCGACCTGCTCAACCCCAAGACGGCGTTGTTCTTCCTCGCCTTCCTGCCGCAGTTCGTCGACCCCGGCCGCGGTCCGATGTCGCACCAGGTCGGTGTCCTCGGGCTGTGCTTCGTCGGGCTGGCCCTCGTGTGCGACGGCGCCTACGCGCTCGCCGCGGGTGGCTTCGCCGGTCGGGTGCGGTCCTCGCCCCGCAGCGCCGGGCTCGTCAGGGTCGGGGCCTGCCTCGTCTACCTCGCCCTGGCCGGTGTCGCCGTCGCGACCTGAGACCCGGCTCGGACGCTGCGGGGCGCCGGCGTCTCTCCCGTGAAGGGCGACGCGACGGGCGCTGACGCGTAGGCTCGAGTCACACCCACCCCAGGAGGTATCACCATGGGCTTTCTCGACAAGCTGCTCGGCCGCAGCAGCCAGCTGAAGGACAAGGCCAGCCAGCTGGCCGGTGAGCACGGCGACAAGATCGGCCAGGGCCTCGACAAGGCCGGGGACGCGGCCAACAAGGCGACCAAGGGCCGCTTCGAGGGACAGATCGACAAGGCGAAGGGAGCCGCCAAGAACGGTGTCGACAAGTTCGGCAAGCAGGGCGGCCAGGGTGGGGGCCAGGCTCCCGGTGGCCCGACCACCGGAGGCCCGACGACACCCGGCGCCTGAGCCCGGGCGGCCCGCCGCTACTCCACGACGACGAGCAGATCGCCCCCTTCGACCTGCTGCGCCGACCCGATGGCGGCACGCGCGATCGTGCCCGCGACCGGTGTCGTGATGCCGGCCTCCATCTTCATCGCCTCGATCGTCGCGATGGTCTCGCCGGCCTCGACGCGGTCGCCCTCGGTCACCTGGAGGCTCACGACCCCGGCGAAGGGGGCCGCGACGTGCCCGTGCTGCGTCGGGTCGGCCTTCTCGGCCGCGACGACCTCGGAGGCCACGGACCGGTCCCGCACGCGCACCGGACGCAGCTGGCCGTTGACCGTGCCCATGACGGTGCGCACGCCCTGCTCGTCCGGCTCGCTGATCGAGGCCAGCCCGAAGGTGAGCACCTTGCCGGGCTCGATCTCGACCTCCCACTCCCGGCCCTCCTCGAGGCCGTGGAGGAAGGGGATCGTGCCGACGACGGAGGTGTCGCCGTACTCGGCCCGGGCCGCGAGGAAGTCCTCGGTCGGCCCCGGGAAGAGGAGCCGGTTCAGCGCCACCCGGGGGTTCTCCCGCAGCTCGGCCTCGTCCTCCGGCCCGAGGTCCGCCGCCGGCGGCCGCACCGTGCGGCCCTCCAGCGCCTTGGTCCGGAAGGGCTCGGGCCAGCCGCCGGGCGGGTCCCCGAGGTCCCCGGCGAGGAACCCGATGACGGAGTCGGGGATGTCGTAGCGGGAGGGCTCGGCCTCGAAGTCGGCCGGGTCGGCGTCGGCCCCCACGAGGGCCAGCGCGAGATCGCCGACGACCTTGCTGCTCGGCGTCACCTTGATGATGTTGCCGAGCATCGCGTTGGCCGCGGCGTACATGTCCTCGATCTGCTCGAAGCGATCACCGAGCCCGAGGGCGATGGCCTGCTGACGCAGGTTCGACAGCTGCCCGCCGGGGATCTCGTGCCGGTAGACCCGCCCCGTCGCCGAGGGCAGCCCGGACTCGAAGGGGGCGTAGAGCTTGCGGACCGCCTCCCAGTACGGCTCGAGGGCGAAGACGTCGCGGATGTCCAGGCCGGTCGGCCGGTCGGTACCGTCGGTCGCGGCGACGAGCGCGGACAGGGAGGGCTGCGAGGTCGTCCCCGACAAGGTGGCGCTCGCGGCGTCGACCGCGTCGACCCCGGCGTCGATCGCCGCGAGCAGCGTGCCGATCTGGCCGCCGGCGGTGTCGTGGGTGTGCAGGTGCACCGGCAGGTCGAAGCGCTCCCGCAGGGCTCGCACGAGCGTCGCCGCCGCCGGAGCGCGCAGCAGGCCGGCCATGTCCTTGATGGCCAGCACGTGGGCGCCGGTGTCGACGATCTGCTCGGCCACCCGCAGGTAGTAGTCGAGCGTGTAGAGCCGCTCGTCCGGGTCCAGCAGGTCGCCGGTGTAGCACAGGGCCACCTCGGCGACGGCGGTGTCGGTCGCGAGCACGGACTCGACCGCGGGCCGCATCTGCTCCACGTCGTTGAGGGCGTCGAAGATCCGGAAGATCGACAGGCCGCTGCGGGCCGCCTCGGCGACGAAGGCGTCGGTCACGGTCGTGGGGTAGGGGGTGTAGCCCACGGTGTTGCGTCCGCGCAGGAGCATCTGGAGCGCGACATTCGGCATCGCCTCGTGCAGCGCGGCCAGCCGCTCCCACGGGTCCTCCTGGAGGAAGCGCAGCGCGACGTCGTAGGTGGCCCCGCCCCAGGCCTCCACCGAGAGCAGCTGCGGGGTGA
Source organism: uncultured Janibacter sp. (assembly GCA_964430615.1). Taxonomy (GTDB): domain Bacteria; phylum Actinomycetota; class Actinomycetes; order Actinomycetales; family Dermatophilaceae; genus Janibacter. Next base: position 47,944 of record CAYSGN010000009.1, read on the forward strand.
GCCGGGCCACGTGCCCCGCGGCGTGGACGAGGTCGCGGGTGCGCACCCGGGTGGCCAGCAGCGACTGGTGCGCGTCGCGGAAGGTCGTCTCGGTCACCGGCACGTCGGTGCGGGCGCGCAGGTCGGTCGCGAAGCCGGCCGGGCCGAGCCGACGCAGCCGGTCGGCGCTGCCCTCGGGCAGGTCACCGTCGGGCAGGTCCGGGAGCTTCGTGCGCGGCCGGATGTCGGTCGTGCGCGGCCCGTTGGGCTGGTTGACCGTCACGTCGGCGAGGTAGGTGAGCAGCCGCGTCGCCCGGTCCTTGCCGCTCGGCGCCTCGAGGAGCTCGGGCCGCTCGTCGATGAAGCTCGTCGTGACGCCGCCGGCCTGGAAGTCCGGGTCGGCGAGGACGGCCTCGAGGAAGGGCAGGTTCGTCGCGACGCCCCGGACACGGAACTCCGCGAGGGCCCGTCGTGCCCGCCGCACGGCCAGGGGGAAGGTGCGTGCCCGGCAGGTGAGCTTGACGAGCATCGAGTCGAAGTGGGCGCTCACCTCCGCCCCGACGAAGGTGGTGCCACCGTCCAGTCGCACGCCCGACCCGCCCGCGGAGCGGTAGGTCGAGATCGTGCCGGAGTCGGGCCGGAAGCCGTTGGCGGGATCCTCGGTGGTGATCCGGCACTGGAGGGCGAAGCCGGCGGTGCGGATATCCTCCTGGCGCAGCCCGAGGTCGGCGAAGCGCGCCCCGGCGGCGATCCTCATCTGCGTGACGACGAGGTCGACCTCGGTGACCTCCTCGGTGACCGTGTGCTCGACCTGGATGCGCGGGTTCATCTCGATGAAGACGTAGCGCCCGTCCTCGCCGAGGAGGAACTCGACGGTGCCGGCGTTGACGTACCCGATGGATCTCGCGAAGCGCACCGCGTCGGCGCACATCCGCTCGCGCAGCTCGGGATCGAGGTTCGGAGCCGGGGCGATCTCGACGACCTTCTGGTGGCGGCGCTGGACCGAGCAGTCCCGCTCGTAGAAGTGGAGCACCTCGCCGGCGGCGTCCCCGACGACCTGGACCTCGATGTGGCGGGGGCCGACCACGGCCTCCTCGAGGTAGAGCGTCGGGTCGCCGAACCCCGCCTCGGCCTCGCGCTGGGCGGCCTCGAGGGACTCACGCAGGTCCTCCCTCCGCTCGACGCGGCGCATGCCGCGCCCGCCGCCCCCGCTCACGGCCTTGACGAAGATCGGGAAGCCGATCTCCTCGGCAGTGGTCTCGAGCGCGTCGAGGTCGTCCGTCGGCTCGGCCCCGCGCAGGGTCGGCAGCCCGGCCTCCCGCGCGGCCGCGATGGCCCGGGCCTTGTTGCCGGTGAGCTCGAGCACCTCGGCCGGGGGGCCGACGAAGGTGATGCCGTGCCGCGCGCACTCCTCGGCCAGCTGTGGGTTCTCGGAGAGGAAGCCGTAGCCCGGGTAGATCGCGTCCGCGCCCGCCTCGACCGCCACCCGCACGATCTCCTCGTGGTCGAGGTAGGCACGGACCGGGTGCCCCTCGGCGCCGATCTGGTAGGCCTCGTCGGCCTTCATCCGGTGCTCGGACATGCGGTCCTCGACCGGGTAGACGGCCACGGTGGTCGCGTCCAGCTCGGTGGCGGCGCGGAACGCGCGGACGGCGATCTCGCCACGGTTGGCGACGAGGATCTTCTGCAGCATGACTGGCCCTCCCGATCGGTCACGGACGGGCCCAGTATGGCCGCCACCACATCCTCGGCCCGCGGCGCGTACCGGCATACGGTCCGGTAACCGGCGGCGTGGTCGGCGACCGGCCGTAGGCTCACCGGCGTGAGCAACCAGAGTGACCGTGAGCGCTGGGTGGCCGAGGACCCGGTGCACAAGCGCGCCGACCGGGACGACTTCGCCCGGGACCGTGGCCGGCTCATCCACTCGGCGGCCCTGCGTCGCCTCTCCGCGAAGACCCAGGTGCTCGGCCCCGGGAGCGACGACTTCGTGCGCAACCGGCTCACGCACAGCCTCGAGGTCGCCCAGATCGGGCGCGAGTTCGGTGGTGCCCTCGGGTGCGAGGCGGACGTCGTCGACGTCGCCTGCCTCGCGCACGACCTGGGTCATCCCCCCTTCGGTCACAACGGCGAGGGGGCGCTCGACGCGGTCGCCGCCTCCATCGGGGGCTTCGAGGGCAACGCGCAGACGCTGCGCATCCTCACCCGGCTCGAGCCCAAGCGGGTCCACCCGGATGGCCGGCCCGCCGGGCTCAACCTCACCCGGGCCAGCCTGGACGCGACGACCAAGTACCCCTGGCGTCGGGGGCGCGGCCCGGGGCCGACGCCCAAGTACGGCGTCTACGAGGAGGACCTCGAGGTCTTCGAGTGGATGCGCGAAGGGAGTGCCGGCACCTTCGTGCGCTGCCTCGAGGCGGATGTCATGGACTGGTCCGACGACGTGGCCTACAGCGTCCACGACGTCGAGGACGCGGTCGCCTCCCACCGCCTGGACCTGCGTCAGCTGCGCGACCCGGGCGACGTCGCGGCCGTCGTCGAGCGGGCCGCTGCCGACTTCGCCCCCGACCTCGGGGGCGAGGCCCTGGCCGCGGCACTCGAGCGGCTGCTCGCGACCGGTGCCGTGCCGGCGGGCCACGACGGGTCACGGGCCTCGCTCGCCGCCCTCAAGGACATGACCTCGCGGATCATCGGGCGCTTCGTCCATGCGGCCGAGGTCGCCACCCGCCGGGTCCACGGCGACGGTCCGCTCGGGCGCTACGCCGCCCGCCTCGTCGTGCCGGACGACTCGCGGGCGGAGGTGGCCGTGCTCAAGGCGGTCGCCGCCCACTTCGTCATGTTCTCGGGGGAGCGGGACGACGAGTACGCCTTCCAGCGCCAGGTGGTGACCGACCTCGCGGGGTGGTTCGGGGAGGACCCCGAGACCCGGCTGGACCCCGACCTGCGCCACGACCTCGCCGACGCGCCCGACGACGCGGCCCGGCTGCGGGTCGTCGTCGACCAGGTCGCCTCGCTCACGGACGTGCGGGCGCTCGAGCTCCACGGGCGGATCCCCTGACCTATTGTTGAAGCATCAACTAAAGAGGTCTAGCGTCGTCATCGGTTGATGCACCGACATGGTCATCCACCATCCCGATGCGAGGAGAAGCACCATGCCCAACACCGACGTCACGGCCCTGACGATCAACCCGGACGATGCGGCCCTGCTGCTCATCGACCACCAGAGCGGTCTCTTCCAGACCGTCCACGACATGCCGATGACGACGCTGCGCTCGCACGCGACCGCGTTGGCCAAGATCGCCACCCTCGCCGACATCCCGGTCATCACGACGGCGTCCGTCCCCCAGGGGCCGAACGGGCCACGCAACTAACGTTAGGCCTCCTGCGGCCGCTCCACCACCCCCCTGGGGAGGGCCGGGGGCTCTTCGTCGTCGCGCACCTAGACTGACGCGGAGGCGTGTCGACGAGGGAGGTGCCAGGTGGCCGGCAGGATCCGGGCCGAGGACATCCAGACCGTCAAGGAGCGGTCCTCGATCACCGACATCGTGCGCGACCACGTGAGTCTGCGCCCCGCGGGCGTCGGCTCGATGAAGGGGCTGTGCCCGTTCCACGACGAGAAGACCCCGAGCTTCACGGTCCGCGAGGCCGTGGGCGCCTACCACTGCTTCGGCTGCGGCGAAGGGGGCGATGTCATCTCCTTCGTGCAGAAGGTCGATCACCTGACCTTCACCGAGTCCGTCGAGCGGCTCGCCGCGAAGGTGGGGATGGAGCTGCGCTACGAGGAGGGCGCCGGGCCGCGTGACGGCGTCGGTCTCGGCAAGCGCTCCAGGCTCCTCGAGGCCCACCGCGCCGCTGCGGAGTTCTACCACGAGCGTCTGCTCGGCTCGGCCGAGGCGCGAGCCGGCCGGGACTTCCTGCGCGAGCGTGGTTTCGCCAGCCCGGAGGCCAGGCACTTCGGCATCGGGTACGCGCCCCGGGCGGGGGAGGAGCTGACCCGGTACCTGCGCGGCAAGGGGTTCACCGACGAGGAGCTGACCATCGGCGGGCTCTCCGGGCGGGGTTCGCGCGGGCTCTACGACCGCTTCCGCGGGCGCCTCGTCTGGCCGATCCGCGACGTCACGGGGGACACCATCGGCTTCGGCGCCCGGCGGCTCTTCGACGACGACCGGATCGCCGCGAAGTACCTCAACACGACCGAGACCCCGATCTACAAGAAGTCCTCCGTGCTCTACGGGCTCGACCTGGCCAAGAAGTCGATCTCGACCGAGCGACGTGCGGTGGTCGTCGAGGGCTACACCGACGTCATGGCCGCCCATCTCTCCGGCATCGAGCAGGCGGTGGCCACGTGCGGGACCGCCTTCGGCGCGGAGCACATCAAGGTGCTGCGACGGATCGTGCGTGACGAGGCCGACCGGGCACCGGCGAAGATCGTCTTCACCTTCGACGGTGACCGGGCCGGGCGTGACGCGGCGATGAAGGCCTACGCCCAGGACGAGAAGTGGGCCAGCCAGAGCTTCGTCGCGGTCGCCGACGACGGCATGGACCCCTGCGACCTGCGCCTGCGGGAGGGGGAGACCGCGGTGCGTGACCTCATCGAGGACGCCGTGCCGATGTTCGAGTTCGCGGTCCGCACGACCCTCGACCGCTTCGACCTGGACACCGCCGAGGGGCGGGTGCGTGGGATGTCCGCGGTCGCGCCGATCATCAACAGCATCCGGGACTCCTCGCTGCGGCCGGAGTACGTGCGCACCGTCGCCGGCTGGGTCGGGGTGGAGGTCGAGCAGATGCGCGACGCCGTCGCCCGCGCGGGCCGCATCCGCGCGCACGAGGAGGCGAAGGGCGGCCCCGCCCAGGGGCAGGAGCCGGTCCCCGAGCCCAGCTCGGGGGAGGCGGCGGCCGGCATGCCTGCGCCGGACCTGCGCGACCCCGTCGTGCAGGCCGAGCGGCAGCTGCTCCAGGCGCTCCTCCAGCACCCGGGGATGATCACCGGCGAGCAGCTGGACGCCGTCGACCCGGTGAGCTTCACCGCGCCCGCGCATTCAGCGGTCTTCGACGCGGTGCGCGAGGTCGGGCCGGTGGCACAGGGAGAGAGCCTCGCTGCGTGGCACGCCCGGGTGGACGAGGCGGCCTCCCTGGCCGTCGCCCCGCTCGTGGCCGAGCTCTCGGTGGCCCCCTTGCCCGTCGTCCACGACCCCTCGACCGGTGCCCCGCCGCCGAGCTACATCCGCTCGCTGCTCGTGCGGGTGCGTGAGGTCGCCCTGGCCCGGCGGATCTCGGACGGGATGGCGCAGCTGCGCCGGCTCTCGGCGGACCCGTCCGCGGACCAGGCGGCCCTGCGGGAGCTCTCGCAGAGCCTGCACACGATGGAGCGTGAGCGCGCCGCCCTTCGCTCGGAGGTGGGATGAGATGGCCCGACTGAGGTTCGTGCGGGACAAGGCCGCGCCGGTGCCGGCCGGGGTACGGCTGGAGCGCGGCGAGCGGGTGCTCGCGACCGCGAGGGCGAAGGGGGAGGTGACCCTCGTCGTGACCTCGCAGCGTTTCCTCGCCACGGGTGGTGACCTCGTCGAAGGAGGGCCGTGGCACCTCGTCGACGCCGGGCGGTGGGACCCCGAGGCCGGTACGCTCACGGTGACGTGGGTGGACGAGCGGCCCGATGCGACCTGGGAGGTGGACTCGCCGGGCGGGATGCCCGACGCATTTCGCGAGCGGGTCCAGGCCTCCGTCGTCCTCGTCGAGCAGGTGAGCCTGGACCGTTCCCGCCGTGCGCGTGTGGTCCTGCGCAAGGATCTGGGGACCGGCCGCCTGCTCGCCCAGACCATCATCGGACGAGGCTGCGACCCACGTGATCCGCAGCTGCTCGCGGCCACCGAGGAGGTCGCGGCGCGACTGGCCGAGCAGGTGGGCCAGGAGGGGTGAGCTCCGGGGTGCCCGGAGGCCCCACGCGCGGTTTCGTCCCGGAGGCCGGTTCTTGTTATGGTGGCGCAGCGCCACGGCGCGATCCCCTGTAGCTCAATTGGCAGAGCATTCGGCTGTTAACCGGAGGGTTGT
>CAYSGN010000010.1:0-18842 GCA_964430615.1 uncultured Janibacter sp.
GCCCCTCAGTCCCAGGGGATCTCGATCGGCTGCCCGTCCCCGCCGCCGCAGTTGAGCACCGCCGTGGCGTCGCCGAAGACGTGGGTCAGGGTCACCCGCTCCCCGACGGCGCACGTGTCGCGCAGCTCGGTGGGCCGGCCGGCGAGGCAGGACTTGCGGCGGATCGTCAGCAGCGGGCTGCCCTCCGGGACGGCGAGGCGCTCGGCGATCTCCGGGCTGGCCGGCACGGACCTCGTGTGCTCGACCCCGGCGTCGAACTCCACGCCGCAGCGCGAGCGCAGCACCTCGTAGACCGAGGTGTGCGTGAGGTCGGCCTCGAGCAGCGGGCCGGCCACCGAGGCGAGGATCCACAGCCGGTCCACGGCGAAGGGGGTCCCGTCGGCGTAGCGCACCCGTGTCACCTGGACGAAGGGGGTCTCCGCAGGCAGGTCGAGGGCCCGGGAGACCTCCGGGCTCGTGACCAGGTGCTGGGCCAGGACCTTCGAGCTCTCCTGGCTGCCGTGCGCGGTGATGGCATCGCGCAGGCTGTACATCGGGCCGAGCCCGGAGGCACGGCTGGTGTTGATGACGTAGGACTGCCGTCCCCGACCGCTCCCGACGATGCCCTGCTCGCGCAGCGGGGAGAGGGCCTGGCGGATCGTGCCGCGGCTGACCTCGTACTCCTCGGCGAGCGCCAGCTCGCCGGGGAACCAATCGGTGAACTCACCGTCCTGCACCCGTCGCAGGAGGTCGTCGCTGATCCGGCGCCACCGTGGGAGTGCTCGCACAGCCACCCTTCGTTAAATGTATAGACATTGAGGTACGGTCGGTCGCATGACCGGTTCCCTCCGACGCACCCTGACCATAGTCGCTGCCGTGGCGGTGGTCCTCCTCGCGCTGGGCACGATGATCTCCGAGCGCGGAGGCGGGGACGACTCCGCCGGCACCGCCTCTGCGAGCGAGTCGAAGGGCTCCTCCGAGGGGGAGGGGAGCCGGACCGAGGAGGAGATCGGCCTCGTGCGTCGGGACCCCGACGACGTCACGGCGATGGGAGACGTGGACGCGCCGGTCGTCCTCATCGAGTACTCCGACTACCGCTGCCCCTTCTGCGGTGCCTTCGCGCGGGAGACCATGCCCACGCTGAAGAAGAAGTACATCGACACCGGCAAGCTGCGCTTCGAGTGGCGCGACTTCCCGGTCTTCGGCCCGGAGTCGATGAAGGGGGCGATGGCCGCCCGCGCGGCCGGTGAGCAGGACCGCTACTGGCAGTACCACGACGCGATGTACGAGGGCGCCCCCGAGCGCGGCCACCTGAAGATCACCGACGCGAAGATCATGGCATGGGCGAAGGAGGCCGGCGTCCCGGACCTCGAGCAGTTCGAGAAGGACCTGGACGACCCGGACCTGCGCGCGAAGGTCGAGGCCGACGGTCAGGAGGCCGCCACCAAGGTGGGCGCGACCGGGACGCCGACGTTCGTCATCGGCGACCAGCGGGTGGTCGGCGCCCAGCCCCTGGAGACCTTCACCGAGCTCATCGACCAGGAGCTCGAGGCCGCGGGGGAGAAGTAGGTGGACATCGGGTACACCGGCGCCTTCCTCGGCGGCATCCTCACCCTCCTCAGCCCGTGCTCGGTGATGCTGCTGCCGGCGTTCTTCGCCTACGCCTTCGCCTCCCCGAGCGCGCTCATCGGCCGCACGGTCGTCTTCTACGCCGGGCTGAGCGCCACCCTCGTGCCGTTGGGCGTCTTCTCCGGGTCGCTCGGGTCCCTGCTGACGACCAACCGCATGACGCTCGTGACGGTGGCCGCCGTCGTCGTCATCGCCCTCGGGCTGTGGCAGCTCTCCGGGCTGCCCGTCCCCGGACTCGCCCGCACGGGTGAGGGCGGCGACCGGACCTCGATCGGCGCGGTCTTCGCCCTCGGTGCCGTCTACGCCGTCGCCGGGGTGTGCGCCGGGCCCATCCTCGGGTCGGTCCTCATGGTCGCCGCGGTGGGCGGCAGCCCCGTCTACGGCGGCATCGTGCTCGCCCTGTACGCCCTCGGGATGACGGTCCCGCTGTTCGTCCTGGCCGCCGTGTGGAAGCGCCTCGGCTCCGGCGGCCGCGCGCTCCTCGCGCCGAAGGAGGTCCGCCTGGGCCCGTGGCGCAACACCTGGCAGATGGTCGTCTCCGGGCTGCTGTCGGTCGGGATCGGTGTGCTCCTGATCGTCACGGAGGGCACCGCATCGCTCGGCGGGGTCTTCACGATCGGCACCCAGCGGGCCGCCGAGTCCCGGCTGGCCACGTGGAGCGCGGGTGTCCCCGACGCCTGGTTCGTCGCCGTCGCCGGTCTCGTGCTCGTGGCGGCGCTCGCGGGGCGGGGCGTGCTGGAGCGTTCGCGGGACGGGTCCGGCCGGGACCGTGCCGTGGGTACCGAGGAGCGCTGAGGTGGCCACGTGGCCGGTACGGCGCTGGTGGGTCGCGGTGGCGACCACCGTGCTGAGCGTGCTCGTCACCGCGGTCCCGACCGCGATGACCCCCACCCCGTACTTCCACCGGGACGTGCCCACGCCGTCGTGGGCCTGGCCGGTCCTCCTGGTCACGTCCGGTCTCGTCGGCCTCGTCGCGGCCACCTACGTCGCCCGGGCGGACGAGGGCGAAGGGGGCGAGAGCGGCTCCCGGCTCGGGGCGCTCGGTGCCCTCACGACCTTCTTCGCCGTCGGCTGCCCGGTGTGCAACAAGCTCGTGCTGCTCGCCCTGGGGTACACGGGCGCCCTGCAGTACTTCGCCCCCGTGCAGCCCCTCCTCGCCGCCACGGCGATCGCCGTGCTCGTGTGGGCCCTGCTTACCCGGCTGCGCACGGAGCGCGCCTGCACGGTCTGATCCACCCGGGGGCGCCCCGGAGGCAGCCGATCACTCAGCGTCACCCGACGGCAGCAGCGGGTCGTCCTGGCGCAGCGGCAGGTGCGCCCGTCCGTAGACCGCCATGGCCACCATGATCAGACCGAGGACGAGGTGCAGTGCGCTGTCGGCCGACGTGAGGGGGATGAAGTTGACGTCGTAGACGGACGAGGTGAAGAAGCCGTAGAGGCTCATCACCAGGAGGAAGCCGCCGCCGAAGGAGAGGAAGCCCACCGCGGAGATCGCCCGGCGGGCCATGAGGAGGCCGCAGGCGCCGAAGACGAGATGGAGCAGGTTGTGCAGGCCGGAGACCTCGAAGAGCCCGAGCAGGACGACGTCCCCGTCGTTGCCGACGAACTGCAGGTGCTCGAAGTCCGAGACCGCCCCCGGGACGAACCCGAGGATCCCGAAGAGCAGGATCAGCCCACCGATCACCCCGGCGTTGGCCCGGGTCGTCGCGTTCCGCTCCACGACCGGTCTCCCGTCGGTGTCCGCCATCATGACCTCCTCGAGTCGTCCCGGAGCCATCACGCAGGACTCCTACCCGGCTCCTCCCCGCGTCACGCACCGCACGGGTGACCGGTCGCCTGGCGCGCCGACCGGAACGCCTCGACGTCCTCGATCGCCCCCACCGACTGTGCGAACATGAGGTCGAAGATCGAGCCGTGCCCCGAGGGGCGCTTCTGGAGGTTGCGCATGAGCGAAGGTCAGTCCCCCGGGGTCGGTGGTGTCGCAAGACGCCTCAGGGACCGGGTCAAGAGCGCGCTGGCGTCCTCCGGCGACGCGGGCCGGGCCCCGGCACCGCGCAGGGAGAGCGCGCCGGCCGACACCTCCGCCGCCCCCGCCCCGGCGGCCGGGAAGCAGGGGCTGCTCGGCAAGCTCGCCGCAGACCGCCAGGAGGCCCAGGCCGCCCAGGAGCAGCTGGACAAGCTGACCGCGGAGCGCGACGAGCTGCGCGAGCAGCGTCTGCAGATCCAGCAGGAGCTGGGGTCCCGCGAGGGCAAGAGCGTCATGCCGCGGCTGAAGGTCGAGAAGACCAACAACGGACCCACTTTCATCGCCAACCAGCGGATGCTCCAGCGCATCTACGCGCGCTCGGAGTCGCCGGCCGGCCTGGACGGGCTCGACGGCCTCTTCGCGGACCCCGCCGAGACCGCCCGTTACGCCCGCAGCCACGGCGTCCCGGTGCTCGAGGACCCGTCGACCGCGGAGGCCGACGTGATCGTGCACGCGTTCAAGAACGTCGTCGGTCTCGTCGAGGTACGCAGCGGGGACTCCGTACGTCACTTCGAGGAGGACGGCACCGATCCCGGCGACATCCGTCCGGCTGCCACCTACGACGCGACGATCGGCCGGCCCGAGGGCTTCGACGACGTGTGCACCTGGTCCCGGACCCTCTCCCGCTTCATCCCGCGCCCGTACGTCCAGCTGCACTGGAGCAGCACGCCGCAGGGCCCTCGGCTGCACCACGTCGAGGTGGACCCGGACCGTCTGCCGGTCCTGACCCCGGAGTGGGACGAGAAGCTGGGCGGGGCCTTCGACGCCGCGTACACCCGCTTCCTCAAGCAGGCCAACCGTCGCGGCGGCCTCGACAACCGCATCCCAGGCGGCATCTTCACCCCCGAGGAGCACCCGTGAGCGCCGACTCCACCCCCCAGGCCGACGAGCCGACCACCCAGCAGCAGGGCCGCGAGGCGCGGCGTCGGATGCGCTCGCTCACGCGCCGGATCGAGCGGCGTCGCGCCGAGATCGACGAGCTGCGCGCCCAGGTCGAGGTCCTCGGCATGGAGGCCGAGCCGATGGCCCGGCGCCAGGCGGCCTCCTCGAACGCGACGCCGGACGAGCTGGAGACCGACCGCGGCCTGCCCTCCTTCACGATCTCCCAGCGGATGCACCGGCGCCACAACACCCGGGTCCACAAGCGCAACCGCTTCCGTGAGCCGATCCTCGAGCTCTACTCGAAGACGTCCGGGCGCCAGTTCGCCGCGGCCCATGGCGTCCAGGTGCCCGGGGTCCTCGGGTCCTGGGCCTCGCCGGACGACATCGAGTGGGACTCGCTGCCGGAGCGCTTCGTCATCAAGAGCAGCCGGGGTGGGGGCGGCATCAACGTCTTCCCGGTGGAGCGCCGCGACGGGGGGCTGTACGACTTCATCGCCGACGAGCTGGTGAGCCCGGAGGAGATCACCGCCCGCTTCTGGAAGAAGCACCAGAGCGACTCGCTCTACTTCGCCGAGGAGTTCCTCGTCGGTCGTGGCGGGGACAAGATGCCCGACGACATCAAGGTCTTCTGCTTCTACGGGGAACCCGCCTACATCGAGGTGCGCACCGAGGACTGGTCGCGCAAGAAGGACGGGCGCCAGCGCATCCGGACCTTCCTGGCCGACGGCACCGAGCTCTTCAACGTGCGCGCCCTGATCCCCCACGGCGACGACATCACCGCGCCGTCGGACTTCGAGGCCGTCCGCGAGGCGAGCAGCAAGATCTCGGCCGGGATCCGTCGTCCCTTCCAGCGGCTGGACTTCTACGAGACCGACCACGGCATCGTCTTCGGCGAGGTGACCCAGAACCCGGGCCGTCCGCCGGCCCTGGTCCGCTACTGGGACCGCCGATTCGGCGAGACCTACGAGGCCGCGGCCGCGCGGCTCTTCACGGACCTGGCCGACGAGGGCCACCTCCAGCTGCGCTACGGCAAGGAGGACGAGGCGAAGGGGGACTGACCCCCTTCGCCTCCGGGCGAGATCCCTCCGAGGGAGACGACGCCCCGGACTCAGACCCCTCGACGGGCCCGGTCGACCATCGCGTCGATCTCCTGCACGACCCGGGCGGAGTTCTGGTGGTCGTGGAAGGTGAAGGCCGCATCCACCTGCGGCTGGTACACCGGGTCGCGCGTGCAGCCCCGGGAGAGCACGGCGTCCAGCTCGGCGAGCGTCTCGTCCAGCGTGGTCACCACCGGGCCGAAGGCGTCGGTGTCGTGGTCGAACCACGACGGGATCGCGTGCCCGTCCTCGTAGTCATCCTTGTCGAAGTGCGTGTAGATGATCGGCGTGCCGAGGTAGGCGACGTCGAAGTGCACCGACGAGTAGTCCGTGATGAAGACGTCGCAGCCGCGGATGAGGTCCTGGAAGCTGTTCCTCGTCGTGTCCGCGAGCTCGGTCCGCTCGCTCGTCAGCTCGAAGTCCTCCATCTCCTGCCGCAGGTTGTAGTGCGGCAGCAGCTGGAGCCGGAAGTCGTGCCGGGTGAGGATGTCGTGCAGCGCCGGGCTCTGCAGCAGACCCTTGACGAAGCGCTCGTAGGTCGACCCCTCGAACGGCACGCTCGCCTCGTCGGAGGCGCTGAAGAGCTTCGGCACCAGGTAGCGCCGCCAGGTCGGCATGAAGAGGATCGTGCGGGTCGGTGGCGTCGGCACGAGCGTGTCGTAGCGCGGCATGCCGGTCTCGACGATCTGGTCGCGGTACCCCGAGCTCTCCGCGAGCGCCGCGTGCTCCATCGGGTTGACCGACAGGTAGAGGTCGTACCCGCCGGTGCCGCGCTTGACCGCCGTCGGCGAGACGTGCACGCCGTGCTTGAGGTAGACCCGGTGGGCGCCTGCACGCCACGAGAGGTGGCGGGTGTAGCCGGCGGGCGACCACTGCCGCGGGATCATGTGCTTGATCGAGTACGCGTTCGCCAGGACGGTCGCGTGCATCATGAGCAGCTGGTGCTGGGCGGAGGAGTGCTCGACGACGTTGCCCAGGTGCTCCACGCGTGAGCGCTGCGGGCTGTCCGCGTCGATGATGTAGTACACGTCCCGGTCGGGGTGGTGCTCGCGCATGTGCCGGAAGAAGTGGAACCCGTTGTCCTGGGCGGTGTCCGAGCGCTCACCGACGAGCCAGATCTCCTTGCTCCGGTAGACCGGCCAGGTCGCCAGGCGGGTCAGCCGTGCCAGCCGCATCCGCTTGCCGTTGCGCCCCTTGAGGATCGCCCGACCGTCCTTGCGGATCATCGTGGCGTCCCACCGGATGCGCGCCTTCTTGCCCGTCCCGCGCTGCACCGTGATCCACGTGTGCCGCCCGCGGACGGTGTGCATGAGGTAGCGGGTGTCCTCGTCGCCACGGCGGGCCCCGCGCAGCAGGACCATCCGCGCGGGGGCGAGGACACCGGCGCGCGGCGGGAGCGGCTGGAGCGAGCGCAGGGCGGCGAAGGGGGTGTCCACCCCGATCATCACGCGGTGGTTGCCCTCGGGGATCTCGTCGACGCCGAGACGGCCGACGACGTTCTCCCAGCGCCGGCCTCCCTTGTTGTCGAGGCGTTGCTCGAGATGGGCGACCCGTTCGGTGAGCACCTCACGGCTCGGTGTGGCGATGGCCAGGCGGTAGCGCCACGGCGGCTGGTCGTGGCTGTTGAAACGACCGAGGCTGACCCGGGCGAAGAGCTCGAGCTCCCGGTCGGCGGCCCGCAGGTCCACCCCTTCGAGCTTGGCGGTCGAGGTGGCCAGGGCGAGGAAGGCGAGGTAGTCCCGCCACACCGGGTCGGGGTCGGGGCCCAGGCGGGCGAGCTGCTGGTGGATGTAGGAGCGCGGCGCGATCCGGCTGCGGTCCCGGGTGAAGAGGAGCACCGGCTGCGTGGACGAGAGCCCGACCTCCTGGACCCGGCTCATCTCGAGGTCGAGGTGCCGCTTGAGCTTGCGCCGCTGCTGGTTCATCCGACGCCGTGGCAGGTCGGTGAGGGCGAAGTACGGCGTCGTGATCGAGTCGAAGATCGAGCTGTAGGCGGCGAGCAGAGCGTCCTCGTCCGGCTCGGCGGCCTCGGTGAGGAAGATGATGTCCAGCTCGTCGAGCGGGTCCGGCCCGGCGTCGAGCTCGGCCTCCAGCTCCTCGTCGAGGTCCTCCTCGAGCTCCTCCTCGGGGTCGGCCTCGCTCTCGTCGAAGTTCTTCTCGTTGCTCTTGCGCACGACGAGCACCGGGCAACGGGAGAGGTCCGGGTCCTTCTGGATGCGGCGGGCCCACTTGCGCAGCCGCCCCCGACGACGGCCGCTCACGAGCAGCACGAGGGTGATCTCCTCCAGCGGCAGGTGCTCGAGCTCCGGCTCGGGCAGGGTCGTCTCCCCCAGCAGCGCTGCCTCCTGGGCCTCGGCGGGCGCCTCCTGTGCCTGGTGCTCCGTCACGGCTCTCCTTCGGTTCCGAACTCGGGGTGGCGCAGCAGCCCGATCCACTGCTCTCGGGTGTTGCGCAGGAAGTGGTCGGCCCCCGTGGCCCACGTGTGGCCCGAGGTGTCGGCGTTGCGTACGTACAGGTATCCGATGTCGTGGGGTTGGTAGATCGTGCCCGATGCGGCGCGGATCGCGGTGATCAGGTGGGTGTCGACCGCACGTGGCACGTGCGGCCACCCTCCCACGGCCCCCAGGTCCTCGCGCGACATGAGGAAGGTGCTCCCCGCCACCCGGTGGGTGAAGCTCTCCCGCACCCCGCCGTAGAGGCGACGCACGGTGGTGTCGATCGCCTCGAGGTAGACGACCGTCGTGCTCTTCCCGACGAGCGTCGCGCCGGAGTAGGCATGGGCGAGGACGAGGTCGAGGACGTGGTGGTCACCGAACCAGTCGTCGTCGTCCACCTTGCTCACCAGCTCGCCGGACGCCAGCGCGAAGGCGTCGTCGACGACCGAGCCGAAGACCTGGTCGGCAGGGAACTCCCGCACGACGAGGGTGCGCTCGCCGGCCGCGGCGGCCAGTCCCTCGGGCTCGGGGACGCCGTGCAGGCCGACGACGATCTCCAGCCCGGGGTACTCCAGCCGGCCGAGCCGCTCGACCATCGGGACGACGAGGTCCGCGCGGCGGCTCACGAGGACGAGGCTGACGCCGGGCAGCCGGTGCAGGAGGGGGCGAAGGGCGGCCCGCCGCTGGGCGACGGCCCGTGCGTCCCACTCGAGGTCACCGGCGCGGCCGCCGGCGGGTGCGGTGATGTGGGCGGCCAGCCCCTCGGGCAGCGCCGCCGCCACCCCGTCGGCGAGGTCCCCGCTGACGAAGGTGCCGCGGGCCACGGCCCGGTGCAGGACCTCGCCGGCCTCGTCGGCCGCGTCCCCCGGGTCGCCGGTGACCCGCAGCTCGTGGGTCCCGGCGAGCGAGGGCAGCCCCTCGGTCGGCCCACCGCCCCACGCGCGGTGGCGTCGACCCAGCCGCCATCCGTCACGGGAGAGCTCGAGGGTGCGGACGGACATCGTGCCCGGGTCGGGGACACCACCGATGGGGTTGTCCGTCCTGAGGTCCACCACTCGCGCGAGTATAGGTACACCACCGGCCGCGACCGTGGACCTCGAGCGCTCGTGGCCGCCCGCGGCGCGGGCGGCGGACCCTCCCGCGCGCATCCCGTCGGTCCCGGTCCGCAAGGGGCCGGCGCTGGTTACGATGCCCGCGTGACTGACCCCCAGGTGCTCCTCGACGCACGCGGCGCGACGGACCAGGACCTCTGCGCCGGCCTCGGCACGCTCCTCGCGCAGGTCCCCGTCGTCGAGGTCGTGCACCTGCCGGGGGAGCGGCTCGAGAGGCTGTCCGCGCGCTTCGGCGGCCGGGTCCGCGCGGCGGGCGACCTGCGCCGGGACGTGCCCGTGCTCGTCACCTCCGGCCGGGTCTGCTGGGCCGTCGGCGCCGTGCGCCGGGCGCTGCGCGAGCTGGCCGTCCCCGGCCGTCGCCTGACCCGCGTCCTCGTGCACGAGCTGCCGTCGGGACAGGGGCAGGTCGCCTGCTGGGCACCGTCGTGGCTGGGCGGCTTCACCGGAACCCTCGAGGAGCTCGTCGACGCCGACCCGGCCTTCGACCGGGCACACCTCCCCCGCGCGTCGTCGTCGGCCCGCGCGTGGGTGCGCGCCGACGCGATCGGCGTGGCGGTGACCTCCGAGCTGGGTGAGGACGAGCGCCGCTGGGCACGCCGAGTGGGGGCGGTCCTGGCCGGACGGGAGGCCGTCGCCGCCGTCCGCGGCCCCCTCGGCGCCGGCCGTCGGCGGCTGCGCCGGTGGCGTCAGCGCCGCGCGGCGCGGCCCGTCGCGTAGAGCCAGCCCGCGGTCTGCTCCCGGGCCTCGCGGTACTCGGCGGAGCTGCCCGGCAGCAGGTGCTCGATCGGGTCCGGCCCGCGCACGTCGGAGACCGTGACCTCCTCCACGAGACGCAGGGAGACCTCCTCACCCGTGGGGGTGCGCGCGTCCGGGACGGCCCGGCGCGGCCGGGGCCGACGGACGGGCAGCGTCGTCGGCCGCCCACCGTGGGCGAGCTCGGCGACCCGGTCCGCGGCGACCGCCCCGCCGGTCGGCGCCTCGAGGTCGGCGCACGCGGTGCGCAGCCGCTCCCTTCGCTCCAGGTCGAGCAGGGCGGCGACATCTCCCTCGAGGTCCTCGGAGGCGAGCAGGGCGGCGCCGCGTGCGGCCACGCCCTCGGCGCGGGCGCCCTGGTCGTCGGTGACGTGGTGGACGCTCGGCACGAGCAGGGTCGGCACGCGCGCGGCGAGCAGCTCGTGGACCGAGTTGTACCCGGCCGCGCTCACCGCGGCGTCGAAGGCCGCCAGGTGCCGGGCGAGCGGGTAGACGTCGTCGAGCACGACGACCGAGGCGGAGTCGGCCCCGACGGAGTGCCGGGCGATCGACTGCTTCGTCACGGCGATCGTCCACCCCGGCCCGGCCGCGTCGACCGCCCGCTGGACCCGGGCGGCGCTCTCCTCGACCGAGCCGAGCGCGCCGGAGCCGGGGGCGAGCAGCAGCACCCGTCCCTCCTGCGGCAGGCCGAGCGCCTTGCGGGCCAGCGTGCGGGAGGTGGCCGGCAGCACGTCGGTCAGGCTGATCGGCGGGATCGGCTCGGCGTCGGCACGCTCGGCGAGCGGGCCACGGTCCGCGGCCCCGCCGAAGTCGCCGGGCTGCATCACGAGGTCGAAGCGGCCGGTGGCGGCGAGCTGGTCCGTCGGCGCCTCCGGGCGCCACATCCCCCGCCGCATCCACACGAAGCGCACGTCGGGGAGCATCTCGCGCGCCTCGAGGAGGCCCGCGTAGGGCACGACACCGTCGAAGACGACGGCGCTCGCACCGGTCTCCGCAGCGAGGGAGACGAGCCGGTCGCGCAGGTAGGGGTGCCAGCGGTAGGAGCGGTAGCGCTGCCGTAGCACCCGGCGCCAGCCGCCCGGCGGCAGCCACCCGGACTCGCGGCTCGGGCAGTACTCGTAGCGGATCGAGCGCTCCGCGGCGCCCGGCAGCTCCCCCGAGCGGTCGGCGGCGGCCACCCGCGGCAGCGCGCCGGAGAGGGAGAAGACGACCGGTCGGAAGCGCTGCGGCCCGCTGAGGGCGATCGTCAGCTGCCGGGAGAGGTGCCCCATGCCGACGCCGTTGCTCGTCATGAGGATGACGACCGGCAGGGCTGGCATGGGCGTCAGGCTACCGGGAGGGTCCCCCGGCGGTCGGGACGGTTGACCATAGAGTTGGCCCGATGGCCGGCCAACCTGTCTGCGAGTACCTCGACGTCACCGGGACCCACCTGCGCTTCGCCGTGCGTCTCGTCGGCGCCGATCGCCCGGAGGGGGAGCGCTACGAGCTGCGCCTCACCGGTCGCCGCGGTGTCGTCGCCCGGGCCGGGGCCGGGGTCGAGGCCCGCGTCAACACCGTCGGTACGTGGACCGGCTCCTCCGTCGTCGTCGACGTGCCCGCGGAGGAGGTGCCGGAGGGCTCCTTCCGGGTCCAGCTGGCCGGACCGTCCCTCGACGGCGCGGTGACCGTGGCCCCGTCCACGGGGCTGCTCGCCTCCTCCCGTCCGGTGGGCGTGGGTCGACGGTGGGTCCAGGCCTTCCCGGCACCCGGCGCCCCGGCGCTGTGGCTCCGGGTCGGGGGGGACACCCCCTTCGCCCGCCGCACGTGGCACCTGCGCAACGGCCTGGCGGACCTGGGCTTCGTGCTGCGCGCGCGGCGCTTCACGTGGGTGCGCACGGCGCGCGTGCTCACCCGGTCGCTCGTCCCGGACGGGCCGATCTGGCTCATCGGGGAGCGTCCGGAGACGGCCCGGGACAACGGCCGGGCGCTCTTCGCCCACATCCGCCGGAGCCGGCCGGAGGCGCCGGTCTACTACGTCATCACGGCCGACAGCCCGATGCGCGGTGCCGTCGAGCCGCTCGGCAACGTCGTCATCCACTCCTCGTGGCGGCACCGGGTGCTCATGCTCCACGCGGACGTGCTCGCCAACGCCTACTCGATCAAGCACATGATCCCGGAGACGTGGCACCCCAGCGCCTACATGCGCCAGTTCGCCTGGCGGGTCGGCTCGGTGCGGGTCTACCTCAAGCACGGGGTGCACCTGAGCCCGTACGCGGTCAAGCGCGCCAACGGCGGCTACGACCTGATCGCCGCGGTGGGGGAGCGCGAGGCCGAGGCGCTGCGCGAGACCACCGGCTACGGCGACCAGGTGGTCGTCACCGGCCTCGCGCGCTACGACGCGCTCGTCCCCCCGGCGGAGCGCAGCCGGACGATCCTCTTCATGCCGACGTGGCGGCGCTACCTCGTCCCGACGCTCTTCAGCGGCAAGGACGAGTCCGAGGTCGCCTACGAGGGTTCGACGTACCAGCGCTTCATGGACGACTTCCTCGGCAGCGAGCGGCTGGCGCGTCTCCTCGAGCGGCACGACCTGCGCCTGCAGGTCGTCCCGCACTACAACCTGCGGGACCTGCTGCGCGCGGAGGACCTCGCGAGCGAGCGGGTCGAGGTGCTCGACGCCGCGACCGCCGACATCCCGGCCCTGCTGCGCTCCTGCGACCTGCTCGTCACCGACTACTCCTCCGTGCAGTTCGACGTGGCCTACATCGGCACGCCGATCGTCTACTGCCAGTTCGACGCGGAGGAGTACACCCACGGCCACAGCGCCTTCTCGTGGTTCGAGCCGGAGCGGGACGGGTTCGGTCCGGTCGCCCGGGACGTCGCGACCACGCTCGCGGCGATGGAGGCCTACGCGGAGGGCGGCTTCGTGCGCGAGGCCCGGTACGACGAGCGGGTGGGGTCGATCTTCGCCCACGAGGACCGGCACAACTGCGAGCGGCTCGTCGAGGCGATCGACGCGCTCACCGTCACCGACGGCCACGACGTGCGTGGTGTGGCCCGCGCCGACCTGCCGACGTGACCGCGTCGTGACGACATCTGCAGGTCGGCGTGTCAGAATCGGGGGATCACGTTCAGGTAACGGCCGGGGGTCACCATGACCCCGGCGCATTTTTTTGAGGCGAGCAGAAGGGTCCGTTGGTGACGAGTACCGACACCAAGACACGCACGGGGGTCGTCCGGCCCAAGGGTTACCGCCCCGACATCGAGGGGATGCGCGCGATCGCCATCCTCCTGGTGCTGCTGTACCACGCGGGCCTGCAGTTCCTACCCGGAGGCTTCGTGGGCGTCGACGTCTTCTTCGTCATCTCCGGCTTCCTCATCACCGGGCTGCTCATCCGCGAGCTCGAGACCCGGGGGAAGGTGTCGCTGACCCGCTTCTACGCCCGCCGCGCGAAGCGGCTGCTCCCGGCGACCGGGCTCGTGCTCATCGTCACGACCCTGCTCACCTGGTGGAGCCAGAACGTCGTGGAGTGGCGCACCTTCGGGCTCGACATCGTCGGCGCGGCCCTCTACGTCGTCAACTGGGTCCTCGCCGGGCGCGCGGTCGACTACCTCGCCGAGGACGTGGGCGTCTCCCCGGTCCAGCACTTCTGGTCCCTGGCGGTCGAGGAGCAGTTCTACATCGTCTGGCCGCTGCTGCTCATCATCGTCGGCTGGTGGGTCTCCCGCCGTCGGGGTGCCCGGCTGCGCCCGGTGATGCTCGTCGGCATCCTCGTCGTCATCATCCCGTCCTTCGTGTGGTCGATCATGCTCACCGGCAGCAACCCGGAGCGGGCCTTCTTCGTCACGACGACGCGGCTCTGGGAGCTCGGCATCGGGGCCTTCGTGGCCATCGGCTCGGTCGTGTGGACCCGGCTCTCCCCGAAGGTCTCGGCACCGCTCGGCTGGGTGGGCGTCGTGGCGGTCGTGCTCAGCGGCTTCGTCCTCTCCTCCGGGACCCCCTGGCCGGGGTACGCCGCGCTCCTGCCGACCCTCGGGTCCGCGGCCGTCATCATCTCCGGCTTCACGAGCGGCAACGCCGGGCCCGCGGCCGTCCTCGCCCTGCGCCCGATGGTCTGGATCGGTGGCCTCTCCTACTCGCTGTACCTGTGGCACTGGCCGCTGCTCGTCTCCGCCGAGGCCTACCACGGTGAGCTCGGGACCAAGCTCGGCCTGCTCGTCGCCGCGGGATCGGTCATCCCGGCGTACCTCTCGTACCGGTTCGTCGAGAACCCCCTTCGCTTCTCGAAGCGGCTCTCGGCCTCCAACCCGCTCGCCCTGTCCATGGGGGCCAACTTCTCGGCCGTCGGCGTCGTCGCCGGGCTCGTCCTCGTCCTCGCCGTGCCCGCCTCCACGACCGCGGCCCCGAGCGACGCCGAGGGCGCTGCGGTCCTGCAGAACAGCGCCGGCCAGAGCCCGCGTCCCGGCACGGTGGCCAGCCTGAAGTCGGTCGACGGCTTCACCCCCGCGGTCACCGAGGCGGTCGAGGACATCCCGCAGAAGCCGGAGGAGCAGGGCTGCCAGCAGGACCAGGTCAGGTCCACGCCGATCCGCTGCGAGTACGGCGACCCGAAGGGCGACACGACGATCGTCGTCGTCGGCGACTCCAAGATCCTCCAGTGGCAGACCGTCCTCGAGCAGATCGCCGAGGACGAGGGCTGGCACATGATCTCCTACACGAAGTCGGCCTGTGCCTTCAGCCCCGGCATGCAGATGGCGAAGGGGAAGCCCTACACCTCCTGCCAGGAGCACAACGAGAAGGTCATGGACAAGATCCTCGAGATCAAGCCGGACCTCGTCCTCACCGAGAGCCGGATCAACAAGGTCCTCGAGGACGAGGACGACACCGAGTCGCTGTCGACCGACGCGATGGCCGATGCACTGACCGAGTACTGGCGCAAGCTGCACGAGAGCGACATCCCGGTCCTGGGCATCCTGGACAACCCGAGCCCGGGGATGTCGGTCTACGAGTGCGTCGGGGAGCACATGGACGAGCTCTCCGAGTGCACCTTCGACAAGAAGAAGGGCATCGAGGACAGCTCGGCGCCCCAGTTCCTCACCGCGGCCGAGCGGGTGCCGGGCACGCGCACCATCGACGTCCGCGACACCATCTGCCCGGCAGAGGAGTGCGTCCCGGTCATCGGCGGCGTCCTCGTCTACCGTCAGAGCTCCCACATCACCAACACCTATGCCAAGACCGCGGCGCCGGTCCTGCGCAAGAAGCTGGTGCCCGCCGTGGAGGACATGACCAGCTGACCGTCCCCGGTCGGAGGAAGTGACACGTCCATGAACGATCTCCTGCGCAAGGTCCTGCGCCGGCTCACCGCGTCGACCGTCCTCGCCCTCCAGGTCGTCCTCGGGCTCGCGACCGTCCTCCTCGGGTGGCTGCTCGGGTGGCAGGTCGCGGTCGTCGGCGTGGTGCTGATGAACGTGCTCACCATGCTCGCGGTCCTCGGGCCCTGGGGCGTCCAGCCCCAGCCGCGCCCGGCACCCGGCGCGAAGAAGGTCCAGGGGCGGGTGGACCACGTCGCCGAGAGCGTCGAACGGCTCGACGAGCGGGTGGCCACGAAGGGGCAGCTGACCCAGCTGGAGAAGCGGGTGGACGCCCTCGGCGCGCGGATGCTCGCGAGCTCGGAGCGCACCCGCGTCGAGCTGCTGGACGCGCTCGCCGCGGAGCGGGTAGGTCCCGGGGGCACCTCGGAGTGACCCCCGTCGAGGCCGGCGCCGCCTTCGCCATCCGCAGCCGCAGCCCCCGGGCGCAGCGGGCCCTGCGTGAGGAGGGGATGCTGGCCGAGCTCGGCCGGGTCGTCGCCGTCTCCGGCGAGGCGGACGCGGAGGCGCGGGGGCTGGAGCTGCTCGACGCGGCCGTGGAGCGCGACGGCATCGCGGCGCAGAAGCCCCGGGCGCTCAGCGTGTGGGCGGACCTGCTGCTGCGCGCCGGCCGGGACGCGGACGTGCGCGCGCTGCTCGAGGAGCCGGGTGCCGACCTCGCCGACCACGACCGGTGGAAGCTGCGGGCGGACCTGCTCAACCCCCACCGCAACGGCCGGGCCGCGGGCCTCGCCGGCGAGGACCTGACCACCGCCGAGGAGGCATGGCTCGAGGTCTTCAACGAGGTGTACGCCCCCGACGGTCTCGAGCCGATCCGGCTGCGCCCGCGTGCGGGGGAGGAGAACCCCTACCGTCGCCTGGACGCGCCCGCCGACGCGCGGGTCGACGGCGAGCTCGTGACGGTGGTGATGTCGGCCTACCAGCCCGACCAGGACCTGCTGCTCGCCGTGCGGGGCGTCCTCCGGCAGACGTGGCACAACCTCGAGCTGCTCATCGTCGACGACGCCTCGCCGGGTGACGTGGACGACCTGCTCGAGGAGGTCGAGGGGCTCGACCCCCGGGTGCGGGTCGTGCGGGCCCCGCGCAACGGGGGGACCTACGCCGTGCGGAACCTCGCGATGACCATCGCGCGGGGGCGGTGGATGACCTTCCAGGACAGCGACGACTGGACCCACCCGCGCCGGGTGGAGCACCAGGTGCGCCATCTCCTGGACTCCCCGGGCGTGCTGGCCAACCGCACGCGCACCCTGCGCACGCTCCCGGACCTCACGCTCACCTACACGGGGTACCCGCCGGAGCGGCTCAACAGCAGCGCCCTCCTCCTCGACCTGCGGAAGGTCCTCGCCCTCGTCGGCGAGTTCGACGCGACCCGCAAGGCGGGCGACACCGAGTTCCCTGGCCGGCTCGAGGCGGCGGCCCCCGGCAGCGTCGAGGACCTGGACCACCCCACGCCGCTCGCGATCACCCAGCTGCGCTCCGGATCGCTCTCCCGCTCGGACATGGCGCCGGGCTGGACTCGCTGGGACCGTCTGGCCTACCGGGACGGCTACCGGGAGTGGCACGAGCAGATCCGGCTCGGCCGCTGCAGCCCCCGCCTGCCCCTCCCCTCCGGACGGCGACCCTTCCCGCTGCCCGACCCGTCGTGGGAGCCGGATCGCCCCCGCGGCGCTCCGGGGGGGCCGGTGCCTCCCGAGCAGGGCCCGGCGGCGGTGGTCCTCGGCGACTTCCGGCGAAGGGGGAGGGCGCCGCACCGGGCGCTGGGTGTCGCCCGGACCCTGGCGACGGCCGGCATCCGGACGGCGGTGGCGGAGGCGGAGGCGCCGGACCCCCCTTCGTCCCAGAAGCCGTCGGTGCTCCCCGCGCTGTCCGCCGACGTACGGCAGGGCCGCCTCGCGCGCACCGACGTGCGCGTCGACCAGGAGTGCGCGCTCCTCGTGATCACCGATCCCTCGTGCGTGCTGCACCTGGACGCCGCCGCTCTCCGGCCGCAGAAGATCCTCGTCGTCGCGGACGAGCCCGAGCCGGCCGGGTGGAGCGTGGCCGAGGTGGAGGACCGCTGCGAGGAGCTCTTCGCCCGTCCGCCGACGTGGGGCGGCCCCGCGCAGGTCCACTACGACCGGAAGGGGACCTCGACCGTCCGCCTGGACGTCGCCGACGAGCGGTGGGGCGCAGCGGACCTGGCCGTGGTCGCCGGCGACGGGTGGCACCGGGTGCCGGCCCGGCGACGTGCGCTCGGACCGGCCGTCGTCATCGGGCACCACGTGGAGGCCCCAGGTCGTCGCTGGCCCAAGCGCCTCGGCCCGCTCGAGGCGGCTCATCCCGAGGAGGTCTCCCTCCGGTCCGAGGGCGACGAGCGCGTCCTGCCGGTGGAGGTCCACGCCCTGCACAGCATGAAGGGGCCCGAGGAGCACCTCGAGGGTCTGCCGTCGTCCTGGGTCCCGCTGGCCGGCAGCGGCATGAGCGAGCGTGAGTTCCTCGCCCACATCGACGTGTGGGTCTACTTCGGGGTCTGGGACACCGCCGCGCAGGTGGCCGCCCTCGAGGCGCTCGGCGCCGGCCTGCCGTGCGTGCTGGGCGCGGCCGCGGCCACGAGCGGGCTCGAGGGACCGGTTCGCTGCGTGCCCCCGGCCGAGGCGCGGGCGGCCATCGAGGAGCTCCTCGCCTCGAGCGACCATGGTGAGCACGCCTCGACGCGACGCCAGCGCGACTGGGAGCTCGCCGTCGAGAGGCTCATGACCGGCTCGGGGGTGGCCGCGGGCGCATCCATGCCCCCTGGGGGTATCGATTAGGGTCGGGTCATGACCACCGGCTGGGAGGACGCATCGCGGCGCACTCCGCTGCCCGTCCCCCCGCTCCTGCTCCTCCTCGTCGTCGCGGTCATCACGGGTGTCCTCGCGATGCACGGGTTCTCCGCCGGTCATCACCCCTCGACGGGGACGGTGACCGAGCAGGAGCAGGCAGCGACTCCTGTCGTCCACTCCCCGTCCCTCGACGACGGGGGCGCGGTCTGCCCGGCCCCCGGGTGCGGCGGCGACCGTGCGGTGATGACCACCGTCTGCCTCTTCCTCGTCCTCGTCATGGTGCTCACGGCTCCGCGCCGGGGAGGCGCGAGGTGGCGACGCCGCGACCGCTGGGGGGCCGCCCGCGGCCCCGCCCCGCCCCTGCGGCCGGCACTCCCTTCGTCGGTCTCCCGCGTGGAGCTCTGCGTCTCGCGGACGTGATGGGTCTCCGCCGCGTCCGTCTGCCCGGACGCGGCCCGCTCGCACCTGCTCACGCACGAGACGACAAGGACATCCAGCATGCGCACGACCACCACTCTCACGACCCTGGGCGCCGCCGTGGCGCTCGCGCTCGCCGGCTGCTCGGCCGGCGACGAGCCGCAGACCCACCACACGACCTCCGCCCACCACGACCAGGGCGCGGGCACGCGGTCCGGCGCCGACGAGGCCGATATCACCTACGCCGAGGGGATGCGGATGCACCACCAGCAGGCGATCGACATGGCCGACATCGTCCTCGACAAGCCCGGCCTCGACCCGGACGTCGCCGCGCTGGCCGAGCGGATCAAGAAGGCGCAAGGACC
>CAYSGN010000010.1:18942-47738 GCA_964430615.1 uncultured Janibacter sp.
CACGGCTCGGGGCACGGCGGCATGGTGAGCGAGGCGGACATCGCGAAGCTCGAGTCGGCCGACGGGGAGCAGGCATCCCGCCTCTTCCTCGACCAGATGATCGAGCACCACGAGGGCGCGGTCGACATGGCCGAGGCGCACCTCGAGGACGGCACGAACCCCGAGGCCCTGCAGCTGTCCGAGGACGTGGTCCGCGACCAGGAGGCCGAGATCAAGGAGATGCGCGAGATGAGGAGCTCGCTGTGACCGGCGCGTCCGGGGCCGACGGCACGGCGATCAGCCGTCGCGGGCTCGCTCTCCTCCTGGGCGTGGGCTCGGTCTCGCTGCTCGCGGCCTGCGCGGAGGACGGCGGGTCCGGGGCCGCGGCGAAGGGAGCCACGGCGTCACCCGCGCTGACCGTCCACAAGGAGGCCTCCTGCGGCTGCTGCGGCGGGTGGGTCGAGCACGCCGAGCGGGAGGGCTTCACGGTCACGGTCGTGGACACCGACTCCCTCGGCGGGATCTGGTCGCGCCACGACATCCCGCTGGACCTGCAGTCCTGCCACCTCGCGACGACCGAGGAGGGTGACCTCTTCGTCGGCCACGTCCCGGCACGCCATGTCCGCGAGTACCTCGCCGACCCGCCGGCGGGGGCCCGCGGGCTGAGCGTGCCCGCCATGCCCGCCGGGACACCGGGCATGGAGCAGGGTGACCGGTTCGACCCCTACGAGATCCTGCTCATCACCGATGGCGAGCCGACGGTCTTCGCGGAGGTGACGAAGCCCTCGCAGCAGGTCTGACCTGGCGTGCGCATCCCCCTGGGGAGATGACACCTGGAGGGCGCATCCCCCTAGGGAGATGACACCTGGGCGGCCGCTCGTCGTCCTTTCCCCAGGGGGATGCGGCCGGTGGCGCGGTCGGGTCCGGCGGGGCAGGCCCCCGTCAGAAGCCCTGGTCGAGCACCCTGAGCAGGCCCGACGTGAGCGACTGCGCGTCCGAGGTGGTCGAGAGCAGGCCCTGGGCGGAGCTGAGCGCCCGCTTCCAGCCTGCCCTCTCCTGGTCCCGCCAGGCCGGTACGAGCGAGGCGATGAGCGTCTCCCGGGAGGTCTCGGGCAGGTCGTCGGCGGTGACGACGAAGGCGACGAGGTCCCGCACGTGCAGGCGGAGCAGCTCGCCGGCCAGCTCGCGTCGCACCGCGATCCGCTCGCTGCGCAGCCGTTCGACGACGCGCTCGCGCAGGTACCGGGAGTCGATGACCAGATGGACGTCTCCGGGCACGTCGGTGCGGTGCACCTCGAAACGCTCGACGACCGCCTCGAGGTAGTCGTCCCCGATCGCCTCCTGGTCCAGGCGGTAGCGCATGGCGCGCACACGCGCGACGGGCACCTTGAGCCGCGTGGCGATCTCGCCGTCACCGGCATCGGGGTCGATCGAACCGGTGGCGGTGAGCAGCCGGAAGACCTTGAGCTCCAGCTCCGACTTCGCGATCGTCCCCCACGGGGAGCCGAGCACCTCCTCCTCGAAGGCGACCCAGGCGGCAGCGCTGGGCCGCCGCCCTTCGCTCTCCGCCGCTGCCGTGCCCATGAGGGGATCGTGCCAGTGATCGGGGCGGTCCGCCGCCGCTACGTCCTCGCGTCGTCCCACACCGTGTCGACGTCCATGAAGGGCTCCAGCGAGTCCAGCTTCCCGGACCTGTTCTGCCGCAGGAGGATCCCGTCGACGTTGATCCGCGCCTGCCGGAGGTAGCCGCGCTCCACCTGCTGCCACGGACCGGTGCCGTCGACACCGAAGAAGTAGTCGTAGCCCTCACCGTGGAGGTACTCGTACACCGGACCGGAGTAGGGCCGGGGTCCGCCGATGTCCGCGCCGAAGGGGTAGATGAGCATGTCCGTGTCCCCGACGATCGGCTGGACCTCCGTGGCCCACCGCTCCTGATCGGCCCGGATGATGCCCACCCCGTCCTCCGTGGTGTTGATGTGCCCCCACGTGTGCGAGGCGAAGGACCAGCCTTGCCTCTTGAGCGCGGAGGCGACCTTCTTCGCCTGTGCCCGCTGCTCGGACAGGTGCGCCCCCGGCTGCTCGCTCGGGGAGGTCCGGTAGCCGAAGACGCCCTCGTACCCGGTCATCGCGAGCACCCCCTTCGCCCCGTCGTGGGAGAAGTCGGGGTGCTTCCGGACGAAGTCGTCGACGATCGGCATGACGTCGTAGGCGCCGGTGTGCTCCCTCCCGTCGGCGTCGACGTAGTGGCTGCGCACCCGGCCGTCGTCGTCGACGACGAGACGGTCGGGGAAGCCGTCGTCCTCCATGTACTCGTAGTAGCTGACGTCGTCGACGGAGAGGACCAGCGGCTTCTTGCCCTGGGGCAGCTTGAGGGTGCGACGGTGCATCTGCCCGTCCTCACCCACGCGTGCGATGTCGTGCGGGTCGACGAGCACGTAGCCGCGCTCCTGAAGGCCCTTGAGGATCCGGGTGAACTCCGTGACCGTCACCATGTAGTCGT
Source organism: uncultured Janibacter sp. (assembly GCA_964430615.1). Classification (GTDB taxonomy): domain Bacteria; phylum Actinomycetota; class Actinomycetes; order Actinomycetales; family Dermatophilaceae; genus Janibacter. Next base: position 21,422 of record CAYSGN010000010.1, read on the forward strand.
CGTAGCCCTGCGCCCTCTCGTCGCCGTCGAAGGCCCTCTCGGGGTCGACGACGAGGCTGTGGAAGAAGAGGTGCGGCACCGGCTTCTCCTGCGGCCAGGCCACGAGTTCCTCTGGCGCAGAGCGCTTCTCGTGTCCTGAGCGGTCCTTCGACGAGGACGACGGGGAGGAGGTCCCCGTCGTGGAGGAGCCGCTGCTCGAGCTCGTCCCGGAGCTGCTCACCTCGTCCGCGCCGCTCCCGCACGCGGTGAGCGCCAGCGCGGTGACCACTGCGCCGGCCACCGTCAGCGCACGCCGATGACGGGTCCTGGTGTCCATGCGTGCCCCCCTGAGCTTGCACGTCCCCCGGCGGTCCGTTTCCCCACCGGTTCGCCACCATCGAGGGTGTCACAGCACTCCGCCACGTGCAGGGGAGGGGCACCCGTCGGGCGTGGCGACGGGTACCCCTCCCGGTGAGCCGGGGTCGGTCACTCCGTGACCGTGAGCTCGATCGTCTCGGTGCACGTGCGGCCGTAGCGGTCGGTGCTCGTGACCTCGGCGGTGTGCGTGCCGACGGCGAGGTCGCCCGGCAGCTCGTGCCGCCACAGGTGCATCCCGCTCTCGGCGAGGTTGCCGCCGTGGACCAGCTGCTCCTGGACGGCGACGGGGTCGGACCACAGCGGGCCGAGCTTCTTCTCCTCGCCCTGCATCGGCTGGGTGCGCTCGGCCTCCTTCGCCTCGCCGCCGTCGATCGAGACGGTCACCTCGGTGCCGGTGGAGCCGGCGAAGACGTCGGCCGTCAGCCACGTGCCGGCCGCGAGATCTGCCCGGGTGATGCTCGTCGGGTCGGTGAGCCCCGGTGCGCTGCCCGCGTTCTCGCGGTTCTTCTCGACCCACTCGCGGTAGCGCGGGGAGTTCACGCCCACGGCCATCTGCTCGCTCTCGTCACCACCGGTGACGGTGAAGCGCTCGCTGTAGCCGTCCGGTCGCGACTCGAAGGTCACCACGCCGGGCTTGGCGCCGTCCTTCTGGAGCGCCGTCGGGTAGCCGTCGTCGACCCGGCCGGAGTACCAGTCGCCGGCGATCGCCCCGGCGGTGATGTGGTCGAAGGGCAGCTCCGCGACGCCCATCGTCTCGGCCCAGCCCGCGGCGGAGTCGCCGGCGCGCATGAACTCGGTCGTGTGGCTGTGCCCCGCGAAGGAGACCGCCTCGTGCCCGGCGACGATGTCGTGGACCTGCTGGACCTCCTTGACCTGGTGGCGCTTCTCGGACTGGTCGTTGTAGTTGAGCAGCGGGATGTGCGAGGCGAGCACGATCGTCGTGTCCTTCGGCACCTGGGCGATGTCCCGGCGCAGCCACTCCAGCTGCTCCTCGCCGAGGCCACCGAAGTACTGGTCGCCCTTGCGGTACTGCACGGAGTTCAGCGCCACGACGTGCAGCGTGCCGACGTCGTAGGAGTAGTAGTCCGGGCCGAGCTGCGAGCGGAAGGTGTCGAAGCGGTGGCTGCTCTGGACGGCGTCGAGGTCGAGGTCGTGGTTGCCGGGCAGGAAGCGGGCCGGCCCGTTGATCATGCTCGTCAGGCCGCGCGTCTCCGGGTAGAGGGAGAGGTCGTCGCCGACGATGTCCCCGAGGAAGAGCGCGCCGCAGCCGGTGTAGTCGGAGCGCTCCGCGAGGTCGGTGAAGGCACCCGCGCGCGCGTACTCGACCTCCTGCCGGTCGTAGGTCTGCACGTCCCCGCCGATGATGCAGCTCTGGTGCGGGCTGCGGGTCTCCTGGGACTTGGCCATGGGGAAGTTCACCGCGCCGGGGAGGGGGCCGGTGGGCTCGACCCCGCCGTACTTCAGGTCGGGGGAGCCCTCCGGCATGTGGATGTAGGAGAACTGGGCGACGTTGTCCCGGTCGACCGGCACCTGGTAGCCGGCGGGCTGGGTGACGAAGACGTTCATGTTGTCGCGGGCGGGCAGCTCGTAGCGGCCCTTGGAGTCGGTGGTCACGACCTCACGGCCGTTGGAGACGGTCACGCCCTTGATGCCGGGCTCGCCGTCGTCCTGCTCGGAGTCCTTGTCCTTGTCGTCGAAGACGACGCCGTCGAGGGTGTCCTGGTCCTCGTCGGCGGCGGGGACGACGTCCACCTTGCCGCGGTAGGCCTGTCCGTCCCAGCCGCCCTGCGAAGGGGAGGCCGGCGCGGCCTGGGCAGGGGCGGGGCTCGCCATGGCCGGGACGGCCAGGGCCGGAGCCGCCGCGAGGGCGAGGACGAGGGCGCCGGTGGCGAGCGGCGCGCGTGCGCGGGTCTGCGTGCGGGACATGAGGGTCCTTCTGGTCGGGGTGCACGGCCGCTGTCGGCGGCCGAGCACACCGTCACGCGCACGCGTGAACCGGCCGTGACCGGCGAGGCGAGGGAGGGCGACGTCTCTGGTCGACGACGGTGAACACGCGTCAAGCGGACTGCCAGGAACCGGTCAGGTTTCGTCCGTCCGGGAGGGCTCGTGCTCCGACGGGACGAGCACCAGCTTGCCGACGTGCCGGCGCCGCGCCAGGTCGGTCTGGGCACGTGCCGCGTCGTGGAGCGGGTAGGTCGCGGCGACGACCGGCTGCACCGCCGCGCGACGGGCGATGTCGGCGAGCATCCCGAAGTGCGCCGGGGTGTGCATGCTCGAGCCGACGAGGGCGATGTTGTGCAGGTACAGCCGCCGCACGTCGAGCGCCAGGTCATGACCGCCGAGGGCTCCGGCGACCACCCACCGGCACCCGTCGCGCACCCGCGTCAGCCCGGTCGCCAGGTCCGGACCGGCGACGACGTCGAGGACTGCGTCGACGTCGTCACCCACGAGGTGACGGATCTGGTCCCAGACGTCGCCGGAGCGGTCCACCACCTGCTCCGCGCCGGCATCTCGGACGGCGGCGACCTTCGCCGTGCTCGTCACCGCGACGGTGTGTGCGCCGCGGGCCGCGGCCAGCTGGACGAGGGCCAGCCCCACCCCGCCCGACGCGCCGGTGACGACGACGGTCTCGCCGCGTCGCACGCGTCCCCGTTCCAGCATCCCCAGCGCGGTGCCGTAGGCGGTGGGCAGGCACGCCAGCTGCGCGTCACCCAGCGGTGAGTCCTCGACGTCGTGCACCCGGTCGGCGGAGACCAGGACGTACTCCGCGTAGCCGCCGTCGAGCTCGCTGCCCAGCAGCCCGACCGGCTGCGCGTGCTCTCCCGGGCCGTCGTAGACCGCCGGGTCCACGAGGATCCGTCGCCCCGACACGTGCTCCTCGACGTCGGGACCGGAGGCGACCACGCGGCCCGTGATGTCCGCTCCCTGGATCCGCGGGAAGCTCATCGGCCCCCGCCACCCCGCACGGGCATCCGGGTCGCCGGGGAGGCCGTAGGCCCCCTCACGGGTCCACAGGTCCGTGTTGTTCAGCGCCACGGCGGCGACCTCCACGAGGACCTGCCCCGCGCCGGGACGCGGCACCGGGACGGTGCGCTGCTCCAGCATCTCGGGGCCACCGTGCCCGAGGAGGTGGACTGCCCGCATCGTGTCCGGGAGGCGCATGCGGACAGTCTCGTGGATCAGTCCCGGTCCTGCACCACCGTGTCGTCCGCCCCGCGAGCGCAGCTGGCGCAGCAGTAGAAGCGTCCGCCCACCTCCACGCCGTGCCCGATGACGGTGCAGCCGCAGTGCTCGCAGCGCGGCGCCAGGGCGTGGATGGCGCACTCGAAGCTGTCGAAGGTGTGGGCCGTCCCCGCGGTCACCACCTCGAAGCTCTTGTCGTAGTCGTTCCCGCAGACCTCGCACGCGGCCATGTCGCATCGCTCCTTCGAGAGAGGGTTCTCGCCGTGCACTACCCGGTGGGGTCGCGAACATGAGGCCGGATCGCCCACGCGGGGCCGTGCGTCGCCGGGGCCGTCGCGTCCTGCATGATCGGGGTATCGGTGAGAGGAGCCCAGCATGCGTCAGGGGTCGATCACGGTCGGCGACATCGAGGTCCACCACCGCCGGGTGGGCGACACGGACGGGCCGTCGTGGGTCCTCGTGCACGGCATCGGCGAGGACGGGTCCTCCTGGGGCCGGGTGCAGGAGCTGCTCGAACCGCACGTGACGAGCTACGCCGTCGACGTGCGTGGCCACGGGGCGACGCCGCTCGGTGACGCCGACGGGAGCCTCGCGCAGCTGACCGACGATCTGCTGGGGGTCCTCGAGGCGGTCGGGCCGAGCGTGCTCGTGGGCTTCTCGATGGGCGGCAGCATCGCGCTCTCCGCCGCGGCACGCACCCCTCTCGTCCAGCGGGTGGTCGGCATCGGCACGAGCAGCGTCGTGGGACGCCGCGCAGCCGAGTCCTTCCGCGCCGACGCCACCGCCATCGACGCGACGGGGGGCCCCGCCGCCCGCGAGGCCGCCGCCCGCTTCCTCGGTGGCGTCCAGGACCCACCACCGGACTGGGAGGACGAACGCGGCGCCCGGCTGGAGGCGCTCGGTGACGGGGCCGGCTTCGCCAACGCCGCCCGGGCGATGGCCTCGCTCGCGGAGTCCCCGCTCACCCCGGTGCTGCCCGACATCACCGTCCCCGTGGACCTGCTCGTCGGCGAGCTCGACCGCGTCTGCCCCATGAAGGCCGCCCGGATGATCGTCGATGCCGTGCCCGACGGGCGGGCGCGCGAGCTCCCCGGCGTCGGCCACTTCGCCGCGGTCGAGGACGCCGCCGGTCTGGCGCGGGCGCTCCTGGACGTCACCGGCACCGTGCACGACCGGTAGCGGTTCGAGCCGGCCGCCGGTCTGTGCCGGGGCCGGCTCGGGCGGCTCCCCTTCGTGCACGCTAGGGAGCGACTGCGGCGCTCGTGGGCAGCCCCTGCGGTGCGCCCCGCAGTCCGGGGGCGTGAGCGGACGACGCCTGCGTGGTCGAGAGGCGATACTCGAACCATGACGGATCTCGAGCGGGACCCGGCTCGTGCGACGGTCCTCTGCGCCCGCGCGGGTGAGCGGCTCCTCGCCGGCCTCGCCGACCTCGACGACGCCGCGGCGGGCAGGGACAGCCTGCTGCCCGGGTGGAGCGTCGGGCACGTGCTCACCCACCTCGCCCGCAACGCGGACGGTCATGCCCGGCGCGTCGCCGGCGCCCTGCGCGGTGAGGACCTCGGGAAGTACGCCGGGGGCGGCGAGCAGCGTCGCACCGAGATCGAGGACGGCGCCGGACGCGGGGCGGAGCAGCTCGTCGCCGACCTACGGGCGAGCCAGAGCCGGCTGATGGGTCTCTTCGAGCGGGCCGTCGAGGACGGCTGGCCGCACGGCGACGTCACCGGCGGCGGCCCCTATCCGGTGACCGCCTGCCCGGCGCACCGACTGCGTGAGGTGGAGATGCACCACGTCGACCTCGGGCTGGGGTACACGCCCGCGGACTGGCCGGAGGAGTACGTCGCCTGGGACCTGGAGGTCCTCCTGGCCACGGTGCCCGAGCGGCTGACGTCGGTGGCCGACCGCCGCGGTGTGCTGGCCTGGCTGGCCGGACGCGGCGAGGTCGGGCCGCACTGGTCCCTGGAGCCGTGGGGCTGAGCGTGCCGGCACCGAGGTGAGGCGGGCTCGGCATCACCGCCCGGCGCGGCTCAGCCGGCTCCGACCTGGAGCAGGACCGCGCCGGAGGCGGCGGTGAGCACGGCCAGCCACTCGACCCGGGTGAGCCGCTCCCCGAGGAAGATCCCGCCGAGGAGGGCTCCCCAGACCACGCTCGTCTCGCGCAGCCCGGAGACGAGGGCCAGCGGAGCCCGGCTCTGGGCCCACACCACGGTGCCGTAGGAGGTCACCGAGAAGACCCCACCGAGCAGACCCAGCGGGGCGTGGCCGCGCATCCGCCGCCAGAAGGTGGCTCCCGCACGCCAGCGGCAGACGAGCAGCAGCACCGGGGCCTGGAGCGCGAACATCCATCCGATGTAGGCGCCGGTGTCCCCGGCGGCGCGCACACCGACGCCGTCGCTGAGGGTGTAGCAGGCGATGACGAGACCGGTGGTGACCGCGAGGACCAGGCCGGTGTCGGCCCTCGGCAGCCCCCGGGCGCAGGCCAGCAGGCAGATCCCGCCGATGAGGACGCCGAGCCCGACCCACGACAGCGGCGTCAGCCGCTCGGCGAGGACGGCCACCGCGACCATCGTGACGACGACGGGCGAGGTCCCCCGGGTGATGGGGTAGAGCCGCGACATGTCGCCGTGGGAGTAGGTACGGGTCAGCAGGACGAGGTAGGTCGCCTGGAGCAGCGCCGAGGCCACGAGGTAGGGCCACGAGGCCGCAGCCGGCGCACCGAAGAGGGCGATGCAGACGACCCCGAAGGTGCCGTTGACGACCCCGATGAGTGCGGAGGCCACCCACCGGTCGTCGATGGACTTGGCCATCGCGTTCCACCCCGCGTGCAGCACCGCGGTGCCCAGCACGAGCAGCAGGACGACCTGGACGCCGGTGGACATCGTCCCAGTGTGCCGGGCGGCGGGGCGCTCGGCTCAGCGCGGGGCCTCCTCGACGAGTCGGTCCAGTCCCGCGACGAAGAGCCGCAGCCCGAGGGCCCGGGTGCGCTCGGGGTCGGTGGCGGCGCCGTACTCCTGACCGGCCGCCTCCCCGACGCGGGAGGCGAAGGGGTAGGCCTGCGGGTCCATGACCTCCGCCAGCGCGGGGCCGGCCGCGGCCCACCAGTCCGCTTCGCTCCCTTCGCCCTCCTCGGCGCGGGCCCGGCGGGCTCCGGACCACACCAGCTCCAGCAGCACGGTCAGTGCCTGGTCCAGGTCGACGTCGCCGAGCCCTGTGCCGGCGAGTGCCGCCAGCTCGGCATCGTACTTCCCGATCGTGCCCGGGCCCAGGGGCGGACGTGCGGTGTCGACGTCGAGCAGCCAGGGGTGGCGCGCGAGCAGCGCCCGGTTGGCCGTGACGATCGCCTCGACGCCGCGGCGCCACTCGCCCCCCTCGCCCGGTGGGAGCTCGACCTCACCCAGCGCGGCGTCGACGATGAGGTCGAGCAGCTCCGCGCGGCCGGGGACATGAGCGTAGATCGCCATGGCGGCACGGCCGAGGCGCTCGGCGAGCCGGCGCATCGAGAGCCGCTCGAGGCCCTGCTCGTCGGCGAGCGCGACGGCGGCCGTCACGATGTCGTCGACGGTCAGGCCGCTGCGTCCGACGAGCACATCACGCCGCCACAGCAGGGCGACGACCTTCGCCGCATCACCCTGCCCGGTGCGTTCGGCCATGTCCTCCACTCCTTCGGGAACAACTCCGGTGCCGGCTCCGTTGGTCTGGCGTACAGTGTACGTCGGAGACCCGAGGAGTGCCATGACAGCGGACCTGGACACCATCCACCTGCGGGGGGTGCGTCAGCACAACCTGCGGGGCATCGACCTCGACCTGGCCAAGCGCTCGCTCGTCGTCGTCGCCGGGGTCTCCGGATCGGGCAAGTCCTCGCTCGTCTTCGACACGGTCGCGGCCGAGGCGCAGCGCCAGGTCAACGCGACCTTCAGCGCCTACGCGCAGAACTACCTCCCCTCCTTCGGCCGTCCCGACGCCGACCGGATCGCCCACCTCTCCGCGGCGGTCGTCATCGACCAGCGGCGCCTCGTCGGCGGCCCGCGCTCGACCCTCGGGACGGTCACCGACATCGGCGACTGGTTGCGGATGCTGTGGTCGCGCGCATCGACGCCGCACGTGGGCACGTCGAGCGCCTTCTCCTTCAACGACCCCGCCGGCATGTGCCCGGCCTGCCACGGGCTGGGGGTCGAGAAGGTCCTCGACGTCGCGGCCTTCGTCGACCCCACGCGCTCGCTGCGGGAGGGACCCTTCGACCACCCGGACTTCCGGCCGGGGAAGCTCACCTGGCGCCGGTACGCCGACAGCGGCCTCTTCGACGTCGACGTGCCCGTCGAGCAGTACTCGGACGGGGAGACCCACCGTCTGCTCTTCGCCGAGGCGGGGGAGGTCGAGGCGACCGGTGCGCACGCGCTCCCGGGCGACTACGAGGGGGCGGTCGTGCGCTTCCGGCGCATCCACCTGCCCAAGGACCCGGCCGGCCTCAAGGGCGAGGCCAGGCGCGCGTACGAGCGGCTCGTGACGAGCGGCCCCTGCACCGCCTGCGGCGGCAGCCGGGTGAACGAGGAGGCGCGGACCGCCACCGTCGGCGGGCTGACCCTGCCGGAGGCGCAGGCCATGCAGGTCGGCGACCTGGCCGAGCGGCTTAGGGCCTTGGAGGCCGGCCCGCTCCGCCCGCTCGTCGAGGACATCGCCACCCGCCTGGACCGGCTCGTCGAGCTCGGCCTCGGCTACCTCCACCTGGCCCGCGAGACCGCGACGCTCTCCGGCGGCGAGGCGCAGCGGGTCAAGATGGTCCGTCACCTCGGCAGCACCCTCAACGACATGCTCTACGTCTTCGACGAGCCGACGACGGGGCTGCACGCCCGCGACGTGGACCGGCTCGGGCGGATGCTGCTGGCCCTGCGCGACCAGGGCAACACCGTCCTCGTCGTCGAGCACGACCCGGCGATCATGGCCATCGCCGACCAGATCGTCGAGATCGGTCCCGGGGCCGGGATCCACGGGGGCGAGCTGGTCTTCCAGGGCGGTTTCGCGCAGCTGCGTGAGGCGGGCACACCGACAGGAGCCGCGCTGCGCGCGCCGCGGCACCGGCCGGAGGCTCCGCGACCGGCCCGCGGACACCTGCGGATCGAGCACGCGAGCACGCACAACCTGCGCGATGTCTCCGTGGAGATCCCGCTCGGGGTGCTCACGGTCGTCAGCGGCGTCGCGGGGTCCGGCAAGTCCAGCCTCGTCCACACCCATCTGGCCGAGGTGGCACCGGGCGCGGTCTTCGTCGACCAGTCGCCGATCCGGGCCTCCCGACGCTCGACCCCGGCATCGTGGACCGGTGTCCTCGACGAGATCCGGCGGATCTTCGCGCGGGCGACGGGGCAGCCGGCGGGGTCCTTCTCGCCGAACTCCGACGGCGGCTGCCGCGACTGCGAGGGCACCGGCGTCACCTACGTCGACCTCGGCTTCACCGACCCGGTCACGACACCCTGCGAGACGTGCGGAGGGCGACGTTTCCGGCCCGGGGTGCTGCGGTACGAGCTCGACGGGCGCTCCATCGCCGACGTCTTCGAGATGACGATCGAGGAGGCCCTGGATTTCTTCACCGCACCGAAGGTCGTCGGGGTCCTCGAGCGGGCCGCCCAGGTCGGGCTGGGTTATCTCACCCTCGGCCAGGACCTGACGACCCTCTCCGGTGGGGAGCGTCAGCGGCTCCGGCTGGCCCGCGAGCTGACGGGGGACGCCGAGCTCATCGTCCTGGACGAGCCGACCACCGGGCTGCACGCCAAGGACACCGGCCGGCTGCTCGAGCTGCTCGGAGAGATGGTCGACGGCGGTCGCAGCGTCGTCGTCATCGAGCACGACCTCGACGTCGTCGCGGCCGCCGACCACGTCATCGACCTCGGGCCGGAGGGTGGACACGACGGTGGCCGGGTGCAGCTGAGCGGGACGGTCGCGGACCTGCTGGCGAGCGGGACCCACACGGGTCGGCACCTGCGGGAGTGGCTGGGCGAGCCCCGCGAAGGGGAGTGAGGCGCCGGTCCCCGCCCGCGGCGGGATGGGCGTCAGGAGCCGCGTGCATGCACGCGGCTCAGGAGCGCAGCACCTTCTCCATCGCCTTGCCCTTCGCGAGCTCGTCGACGAGCTTGTCGAGGTAGCGGATCTTCCGCATGAGCGGGTCCTCGACCTCCTGGACCTTGACCCCGCACACCGAACCGGTGATGAGCGAGGCCTTCGGGTTCAGGTCCGCGGCGGCGAAGAACGCCTCGAAGGTCGTCCCCTCGTCGAGGTGGCGGGTGAGCGCCTCCTGGTCGAAGCCGGTCAGCCAACGGATGACCTCGTCGAGCTCGGCACGCGTGCGTCCCTTCCGCTCGAGCTTGGTGACGTAGTGCGGGTAGACCGAGGCGACGCTCGTGGAGAAGATCCGGCTCACCTCGGCAGGGTACGCCGCGTGCCGGGCGGGTCGCCCCGTCCGGCACGTGCGTCAGGCGTCCTGGGCCCGCGTCAGGCGCTCCGGAGCGTCGCGTCCACCGAGATCGTCGCACCGGCGAAGAGCCGCGAGACCGGGCACAGCTGCGCCGCGCCGTCGACGACCTGCTGGAAGGTCTCCTCGTCGATGCCGTCGACGACCGCCACGACGGTGATCTTCGAGGTCGTGATCGTCGGCGCCCCGTCGACCTCCTCGAGCGTGACCGTCGAGCTCACGTCCAGCGTGGTGGGCGGGGTCTTGTTCTCCCCGAGGCTGAGCGCGAGCGCCATCGAGAAGCAGGACGAGTGGGCCGCCGCGAGCAGCTCCTCCGGGCTGCTCTTCCCCTCCGGGGCCTCGGTGCGCGAGCCCCAGGTGACCTGCTGGTCGTCCAGCGCCCCGCTGCTCGTGTCGTGGAAGGTCCCGGTGCCCTGCGCGAGCGGGCCCTGCCAGGTGGTGGTGACGGAGCGGTCGGCGATGGCCATGTCGTACGTCCTTTCGGTGGGAGTGATTATTTACACCATATAGTGTAAAAAATAGGTGTCCAGGGCGAGGTCACATCGACTGCGCGGTCAGCGGGATGCGGCCACCGGCGAGGACCATCTCGACCTGTCGGTCGGAGAGGCTGTGGTGCAGCCCGACGTCGCGGCCGCCGATGCTCGCGACGAGGTCCCGTCCCGAGCGCAGCGCATCGTGCAGGCCCTCGAGGACGACCTCGTCGTCCCGGGAGATCCGCTCCAGGTCCTCCGGGTCGTCCAGCTCGAGCGGCAGGACACCGAAGTTGGTGAGGTTCTGCCAGTGGATCCTGGCGAAGGAGGCCGCGATGACCGCGCGCAGCCCGAGGTAGCGCGGACCGATGACGGCGTGCTCCCGGGAGGAGCCCTGCCCGTAGTTCTTCCCGGCCACGACGACGTGGCCGCCCTCGGCCCCCTTCGCCCGCTCGGCGAAGCCGTCGTCGATGCGGCTGAAGGAGAACTCCGCGATCCGGGGGATGTTGCTGCGGAAGGGCAGCACGCGCGACCCGGCGGGCATGATCTCGTCCGTGGACACGTCGTCGCCCATGACGAGCAGCACCGGGACGGACAGGTGCTCCTCGACCGGCTCGAAGTCCGGCAGCGAGGAGATGTTCGGGCCCTTGACCAGCTCGACCCGGCCGGCCTCGTCCGGGGGCAGCGGTTCGAGCAGCATGTCGGAGATCGTGCTGTACCGCTCGGGCATCGTCGGCCTCGGGTAGGCGATGCCGTTGTCGGCGAGCGTGCGGGGGTCGGTGATCCGGCCGGTCAGCGCCGCCGCGGCCGCGGTCTCCGGGGAGCAGAGCCACACCGAGTCCTCCTCCGTGCCGGAGCGTCCGGGGAAGTTGCGCGGCATGGTGCGAAGGGAGTTGCGCCCGCTGGCCGGGGCCTGGCCCATGCCGATGCACCCGAGGCAGCCGGACTGGTGGATCCGGGCACCCGAGGCCACGAGCGAGGTGAGCCAGCCTCCCGAGATCAGGTCGGCGAGGACCTCGCGGGAGGTGGGGTTGATGTCGACGGAGACGCCGTCGTGGGCCTGCTGCCCCTCGAGGATCTCGGCGACGACGGCGAAGTCCCGCAGACCCGGGTTCGCCGAGGAGCCGACGACCACCTGGGCGACCTCCTCGTCGTCGACCTCGGCGACCGGGACGACGTTGCCGGGTGAGGAGGGCCGGGCGATGAGCGGCTCGAGGGAGGAGAGGTCGATGCGCTCGGTGAGGTCGTAGCCGGCTCCCTCCTCCGCGACGAGCCGGGTGTACTCCTCCGGCCGGCCCACGGCCGCCAGGTAGTCGGCGACCGCGTCGTCGGCCGGGAAGACGCTCGCCGTCGCCCCCAGCTCCGCGCCCATGTTGGCGATGACGTGCCGGTCCATGGCGCTCAGCCCGGCGAGCCCGGGCCCGTGGTACTCGATGATCCGGCCGACCCCGCCGGTGACCCCGTGCCGGCGCAGCATCTCGAGGACGACGTCCTTGGCCGAGACCCAGTCGGGAAGCCCTCCGGTCAGCTCGACGCCCCAGACCTGCGGCATGGCCACGTACAACGGCTGGCCGGCCATCGCCATCGCGACCTCGAGGCCACCGACCCCGATGGCCAGCATGCCGAGGGCGCCGGCGGCGCACGTGTGCGAGTCCGAGCCGATCATCGTCACCCCCGGCCGGCCGAAGTGGGCCTGGTGCACCGGGTGGGAGACGCCGTTGCCGGCCTTGGAGAACCACAGTCCGAAGCGCTGCGCCGCCGACTGGAGGAAGAGGTGGTCGTCGGGGTTCTTCTCGTCGGTCTGGAGCAGGTTGTGGTCGACGTACTGGACGGACAGCTCCGTCCGGACCCGATGCAGGCCGAGGGCCTCGAGCTCGAGCATCACCATCGTCCCCGTCGCGTCCTGGGTCAGGGTCTGGTCGACGGCGAGACCGATCTCCGAGCCCGGCTCCATCTCACCCTCGACGAGGTGATCGGCGATGAGCTGCTGTGCGACATTCCGTGCCATGCGTGCCTCCCGTCAGTCGTGGGCGAGCAGGTCCGCCCGGTCGAACATCTCCGCGGTCGCCCGCGCGGTCGGGTGCCCGGCATCGGGGTCGGCGCCGTGCGCCAGGAGGGCCGTGGCCACCTCCCCCTCACCCTTGAAGATCGCGCCCGCGAGCGGGGACTGGCCGCGGTCGTTGACCCGGTTGACGTCGGCCCCACGCTCCGCGAGCCCCCCGACCAGGGCCGGGTGCCCGTAGTAGGCGGCGAGCATGAGCAGCGTGTTGCCGTCCGGGTCGGCCAGGTCGACCGGCGCACCGGCCTCGACGTACGCGAGGAGACGCTCGGTGTCCCCCTCCCGGGCCATGTCGAAGAGCTGGTGGGCCAGCTCGATGGTCTCCGCGCTCGGCGCCGTCGGCGTCTGCTCCGCCTGCACCGGGGCCGATGTCCGGCCCCCCGGGCGGGGCGCACGTCGCAGCTCCCGGGGCAGCTCCTCGAGCAGGCGCAGCCACAGCTCGGAGGCGGTGGGGAAGCTCGGGACGGCGTGCCGCAGCCGGTGGACGGGCAGCTGCCCGACGATGGCCACGGTCGCGGCGTGCAGCAGCTCGCCCGCCTCCGGCCCGACGAAGCTCGCCCCGAGCAGCGCGCCGTCCCGCCGGTCGACGACGAGCCCCACGCGCCCGTCGGCGTCGTCACGCAGCAGCGCCCCACCGGCCGCCCCCGTGAAGGGGACCTCGGCGGTGACCACGTCGTGGCCGGCCTGCTCCGCCTCCTCGGCGGTCATCCCCACGGAGGCCGCCTGCGGGTCGGTGAAGACCACCTGCGGGACGGGGACCACGTCCGGCTCCGGCTCGCTCGCGCGGCCCTCGGCCGCATCCGCGATGCTCGTCCCGAGCTGCCGCGCGCGGTACTTGCCCCAGTGGGTGAGCGGCGCCTCCCCGCCCGCGTCGCCGACGGCGAGGAGCCAGTCGGGGAGCCGTCCCTCGGTGACGTCCTCGGGGGTGAGACCCACGGCATCCAGCCCCACGTCGCCCAGCCGCGGTCGTCGACCGGTGGCCACGAGCAGCTCGTCGGCCTCGATGCTCCCGTCACCGGTCTCCAGGGTCACCGGCCCGCCGTGCACCCGGCCGGTCCCGGTGTCCCGGGCGTCCGGCCGGTGGCAGCCGGTCGCCTCCACGCCCAGGCGCACGTCGACCCCCTTCGCGCGAAGGGAGGCGAGGACCGCCTCCCCGACGAAAGGCTCCATCCGCTCGAGCAGGGACCGGCCGCGTACGAGCATGGTGACCCGGGAGCCCAGCGCCGCGAGCCAGGTGACCGCCTCGCAGGCGACGACCCCGCCGCCGACGACGACGATGCGGTCGGGCACCTCGAGGAGGCCGGTCGCGTCGCGCGAGCCCCAGGGCAGGGCGTCACGAAACGGTCCGGGGACCACGGGCTCGCTCCCGGTGGCGATGACGACGGCCCGGCGGGCCCGCAGCCGACGGGGTCCCTCGTCCCCGGAGACCTCGATCTCGCGCTCCGCGACGAGGCGTCCGTGGCCGCGCACCGCCGCGATGCCCGCCCCCTCGACCCACCTGGCCTGGCCGCCGTCGCGGTAGTGGGAGACCCACGAGTCGCGCCGGGCGAGGAGGGCCTCCCGGTCCAGCGCACCCGGGGTCATGCCCTGCAGGTGCGCGCTCGTGTCGGTCACGGTCACCGGGCGCAGGAGCGCCTTGCTCGGGATGCAGGCCCAGTAGGAGCACTCGCCGCCGTAGAGGTCGGCCTCGACGACGGCGGCAGTGAGGTCGGAGTCCTCGATCGCGTACTGGGCGATGTTCTCCCCGACGGGCCCACCGCCGAGGACGATGACGTCGAACTCGTCGTCGTGGGTGGGCTCGGTGCTCATGATGTCGTGTCTACCCGCAGCTCGCCGTCCCGGAAACGTCGCCGCAGCATCTTCTTGTCGAACTTGCCGACCGACGTGCGCGGGACCTCCTCGATGAAGGTGAAGGCCTCCGGCAGCTGCCACCTGGCGAAGTCGCCGGCGAGGAACTCCCGCAGCTCTGCAGCGGTGACGCTCGCCCCCTTCCGCAGCACGATGCTGGCCAGTGGGCGCTCCTGCCACTTCTCGTCCGGGATGCCGATGACGGCGGCCTCGAGCACCGCCTCGTGGGCCATGAGCGCGTTCTCCAGCTCGACCGACGAGATCCACTCGCCGCCGGACTTGATGACGTCCTTGGCGCGGTCGGTCAGCGTGATGTAGCCGAGCTCGTCGAGGGTGCCGACGTCGCCGGTCCGCAGCCAGCCGCCGTCGAACTTGGCCGCTGCCTCCGGGTCGTCGGAGTTGTAGTAGCCGCCGGTGACCCATGGTCCCGCGACCTCGAGCTCACCGACCGCCTCCCCGTCGCGGGGGAGCACGCTCCCGTCGTCACCGACGATCCGGCCCTCGACGCCGCAGAGCAGGCGGCCGGCGGTGTTCTTGTACCGCCACTCCTCCTCGCCCTCGGCTCCGAGCGGCGGCCTGGCGACGGAGGCGACCGGGGAGGTCTCGGTCATCCCCCAGGCCTGGACCATGTCGAGACCGTGCCGCTCGCGCAGGGCCTTCATGAGGGAGACCGGGACGGCAGAACCGCCGCAGAGGATCCGGCGCAGGGAGTCCAGCGCCACGTCGGGGTGGTCGTCGAGGTAGGTGAGCACGTCGTTCCACACCGTCGGGACCGCTCCGGAGACCGTCGGTCGGGTCTCGGTCATGAAGCGCACCAGCGGCTCGGCCTGGAGCCATCGGTCGGGCATGCACAGGGAGGCGCCGCTCATGATCGCCGCGTAGGCCAGTCCCCAGGCGTTGGCGTGGAACATCGGCACGATCGGCAGCACCCGGTCGGCGAAGGTCAGGCCGGCGACGTTGCCGGTGCAGGAGGCCATCGAGTGCAGGTAGGCGGACCGGTGGCTGTACACGACCCCCTTCGGGTTGCCGGTCGTGCCGCTCGTGTAGCACATGGCCGCCGCCGCGTCCTCCGCGATCTCCGGCCAGTCGAAGGTGTCCGGCTGCTGGGCCAGGACGTCCTCGTAGAGCAGCACCTCCTTGCCGGAGGCGCGCAGGGACTCCAGGTCCACCGTGGGCGCGTCGGGGCCGGCCACGAGGACGTGGGTGACGGTCTCCATGTGACCCAGGTGCGGGGCGAGCAGGCCGACGAGGGAGTCGTCGACGATGACGACGCGGTCCTCGGCGTGGTTGGCGGTGTAGACCAGCTGCTCGGGGAAGAGGCGGATGTTCAGCGTGTGCAGGACCGCGCCCATCGAGGGGATCGCCAGGTAGGCCTCGAGGTGCTCGGCGTTGTTCCACTGGAAGGTCCCGACCCGCTGGTCGCCGGTGACCCCGAGGGCACGCAGGGCGTTCGCCAGCCGGGCGACGCGCCGGCCGAGGTCCGCATAGGTGATCGAGCGCGTGCCGTCCGCCGTCGCCGTGACCACCTCCGCGTCGGGGTGGATGCCGGTCCCGTGCCGCATGAGGGAGGTGATGGTCAGCTGGTAGTCCTGCATCGTGCTCTTCATGGACCCATACAACTGGGTGGGCGGTCCGGGGTCCACCCCCGACGGCTAACGAGTCGGCGACGACCCCTGCTTCGGGGTGTGCGCCCGGATCGCCTCCGGTGCGTACTCGGGGTGGTTCCGGTCGAAGACCGGCCGCTCGGAGCGGATCCGCGGGATGGAGTGGAAGTTGTGCCGGGGCGGGGGGCAGGTGGTCGCCCACTCGAGGGTGTTGCCGTAGCCCCACGGGTCGTCCGAGTCGACGGTCGGGGCGCTCATCTGGGTCTTCCAGATGTTGTAGAAGAAGGGCAGGAAGCTGACCGCCAGGATGAGCGAGCCGACCGTGGAGATCTGGTTGGCGACCTGGAAGCCGTCCTCGGGCAGGTAGTCCGCGTAGCGCCGCGGCATCCCCTCCACCCCGAGCCAGTGCTGGATGAGGAAGGTCGTGTGGAAGCCGACGAAGACGAGGGCGAAGTGGATGTACCCGAGCCGCTCGTCGAGCATCTTGCCGGTCCACTTGGGCCACCAGAAGTACATGCCTGCGAAGAACGAGAAGACGATGGTGCCGAAGAGCACGTAGTGGAAGTGGGCCACGACGAAGTAGGTGTCGTGGACGTGGAAGTCCAGGGCCGGGCTGGCCAGGATGACCCCGGTCAGACCACCGAAGAGGAAGGTGGCGATGAAGCCGAGGGCCCACACGAGCGGCGTGCTGAAGACGAGCTTGCCGCCCCACATGGTGCCGATCCAGTTGAAGAACTTCACGCCCGTCGGCACCGCGATCGCCATCGTCATGATCGCGAAGAACGGGAGGAAGACCTGGCCGGTCGCGTACATGTGGTGCGCCCAGACCGAGACCGAGAGCGCCGCGATCGCGATGGTCGCGAAGACGAGGGTCTTGTAGCCGAACATCGGCTTGCGCGAGAAGACGGGGAAGATCTCGGAGACGATCCCGAAGAAGGGCAGCGCGAGGATGTAGACCTCCGGGTGGCCGAAGAACCAGAAGAGGTGCTGCCACAGCAGTGCGCCCCCGCTGGCCGGGTCGAAGATCATCCCGCCGAAGCGGCGGTCGACACCGAGGGCGATGAGGGCGGCGGCCAGGACCGGGAAGGCGATGAGCACCATGATCGAGGTGATCAACGAGTTCCAGGTGAAGATCGGCATCCGGAACATCGTCATCCCCGGTGCCCGCATGCACAGGATGGTCGTGATGATGTTGACCGAGGCCAGGATGGTGCCGAAACCGGCCAGGGCCAGACCCCAGACCCACAGGTCGCCGCCGACCCCGGGGCTGTACGTCGTGCTGGCCAGGGGGGCGTAGCCGGTCCAGCCGAAGGACGCGGCGCCGCCGGGGGTGAGCAGCCCGACTCCGGCGATGAGCCCGCCGAAGAGGAAGAGCCAGTAGGAGAACATGTTCAGCCGGGGGAAGGAGACGTCCGGGGACCCGATCTGCAGCGGGACCAGGGCGTTCGCGATCCCGTTGAAGAAGGGGGTCCCGAAGAGCAGCAGCATGATCGTGCCGTGCATCGTGAACATCTCGTTGTACTGCTCGGGGTTGTCCACCACCTGCAGGCCGGGCGCCCACAGCTCGAGGCGCATCACGAGGGCCATCAGCCCCGCGAGGAGGAACCACGCGAAGCTGGTCGCCATGTAGAGGTTGCCGACGACCTTGTGGTCGGTGGTGGTGATGATCGAGAAGAACCGGGTCCCCGCGCGCCGTCGGTGGGCGATGGTCCGTTCGGACACCTCTCGCTCGTCGGTGGTCCTGGTGAGCGCACCCGATGCACTGGACATCACGACGTCCTCCCCGTGTGGTCGGCCTGCTCCCTCGGGTGCTACCCCCGTGGTCTGCGGCTAATCCCGGCGCCGGTGACGAATGGCTCCGGGTCCCCCGGGTAGCGCCCGGGCATGGCAGAGGTGAAGGCGAACAAGGGCCTGCTGAGGTCGACGAAGCTGCACGTCGAGGACTCCGGGGGCACCGGACGACCGGTCGTGCTCATCCACGGGTGGCCCCTCTCGGGCGAGTCGTGGCGGGCTCAGCTGTCGACGCTGCGGGATGCCGGCCATCGGGTCATCACCTACGACCGGCGTGGCTTCGGCCGGAGCGACAAGCCGCCCAAGGGGTACGACTACGACACGCTCGCCGACGACCTCCACGGCGTCCTCACCGAGCTGGACCTGCACGAGGTCACCCTCGTCGGCTTCTCCATGGGTGGCGGGGAGGTCGCCCGCTACGTCGCCCGGCACGGCGAGGAGCGACTGCACAGCGTGGTCTTCGCCGCGGCGGTGACGCCCGCCCTGATGCAGGGCGAGGACAACCCCGACGGGCCCCTCCCGCTCGTGGAGGCCCAGAACATGGAGTCCGGGCTCATCGACGACCGCGACCTCTTCTTCGACGAGTTCATGACGAAGTTCTTCTCGGTCGGCGACACGCTCCAGGTCACCGAGGAGCAGCTCCAGGAGGCGATCGCCCTCTGCCACCAGTCGAGCCAGACCGCGGCGGTGGAGTGCATGGAGGCCTTCGGGACCACGGACTTCCGAGGTGACGTGGAGGAGGTCACCGTGCCCACCCTGGTGCTGCACGGGGACAGCGACGACATCGTCCCCTTCGAGGGGTCGGGGAAGCGCACGCACGAGGCCGTCGCGAGCAGTGAGCTGGCCCTGATCGAGGGTGCTCCGCACGGGTGCAACGTCAGCCATGCGGGTGAGTTCAACTCCGCGCTGGTGGACTTCCTCGCCAAGGCCTGAGCGCGCCCACCCTGGTCGTCGGGTGCCGACCTGTCGTATTCTTACGAGGTATTTCGTAAGAATTACGAGGAGGTCGTGATGACCTACGTCATCGCCGAGCCGTGCGTCGACATCAAGGACCGCGCATGCGTCGAGGAGTGTCCCGTCGACTGCATCTACGAGGGGCGGCGCACGCTGTACATCCATCCCGACGAGTGCGTCGACTGCGGCGCGTGCGAACCGGTGTGCCCGGTCGAGGCGATCTACTACGAGGACGACCTCCCGGAGGAGTTCGTCCCCTACCTCGCCGACAACGCCCGCTTCTTCGAGGAGGTGCTGCCGGGCAGGGGTGAACCGCTCGGCTCGCCGGGGGGTGCGGCGAAGATGGGCATCATCGACGGCGACACGGAGCTGGTCGCCTCCCACCCCGGACGAGAGGACTGACCGATGGCCACCATCGCCGAGGAGCTCGAGGAGGAGCACCACAGCATCGACGCGCGCCTGGCCGACTTCGTCGCCGGGCTGGACGAAGGGGAGGTCCGCGCGGACCACTTCCGCGACTCCGCCGCGGAGCTGCGCCGGCACATCTACGTCGAGGAGCTGCGCCTCTTCCCGCCGCTGCGTGAGACGGGGATGGTCCCGCCGGTGCTCGTCATGCTCCGGGAGCACGGTGAGCTGTGGGGCACCCTCGAGGCCGTCGAGCGACTCCTGGACCGACCGACCCCGGACACCAGCGCCCTGCGGGCCGAGTGCGACCGGCTGGCCGAGCAGCTCGACGCCCACAACCAGAAGGAGGAGGTCATCCTCTACCAGGCCGCCGTCGAGCGTCTCGACCCGCAGACCCAGGAGCAGGTCTCGATCGCCCTCGTGGACGAGGAGATGCCGGCCGGCTGGCGCTGCCGGCTGGCGCCGTAGGCATCCCGCGGGGGCGTCATCGCCCCGTGCGGGCAGCGCCGAGCGGGTCGCGCCCTGCCGGCCCGACCTCCTCGCCGGCCCGCAGCACCGTCGTCACCCGGAGCTCGTCGTCGAGCAGCACGAGGTCCGCCCGGGCGCCGGGGCGGATCTCCCCGACGTCGGCGAGCCCGAGCGCGGCCGCGGGCGCGCGGGTGGCGGCGTCGATCGCCTGCTCGAGGGTGAATCCGCTGGTCACCGCGTGGCGGACCGCGGCGTCCATCGTCAGGGTCGACCCGGCGATGGCCCCGGTGGGGGTGCGGGCCACCCCGTCGCGGACCTGCACGTGGATCGGGCCGAGGTGGTAGTCCCCGTCGTCTGCGGCGGCCGCCCCCATGGCGTCGGTGACGAGGCTGATCCGCCCCGGTGCCGCGGCGAGCGCGAGCCGGAGCATCGCCGGGTGGACGTGCACGCCGTCGGAGATGAGCTCGATGGTGACCGACGCGTCCTCGAGCAGCGCCGCGACCGGTCCGGGGCGACGGTGGTGCAGCCCGCGGATCCCGTTGTAGAGGTGGGTGGCGACGCTCGCCCCGGCGTCGATGGCCGCGCGGGCCTGCTCGTAGGTCGCGTCGGTGTGACCGACCCCGACGACGACCCCGGCCGCGGTGATCCGCCGGACGGCCTCGATCGCCCCGTCGAGCTCGGGGGCGAGGGTGACCATGCGCAGCGCTCCGTCGCCGGCCGCGAGGAGACGCTCCACGTCACGGGGCGACGGGGGGCCCAGCAGCTCCGGCTGGTGGGCGCCGCAGAAGTCGGTGGAGAGCCACGGACCCTCGAGGTGGATGCCGGCGAGCAGCCCGTCGGTCACGAGCGGCACGAGGCGGCGCACCGCTCCTTCGAGCGCGGACACCTCGTCGCTGACGAGGCTCGCGACGAGGCTCGTCGTGCCGTGTCGCAGGTGCGCCTCGACGGCCACCTCGGCCTCGTCCGGGTCGCCCACGGTGAAGGAGGCGCCGCCGCCGCCGTGACAGTGGGTGTCGACGAAGCCGGGCACGAGGGTCCCGGCGAGCGTCACGTCGACCGGGTGGGGCGGGCTCCCGTCGCCCACCTCGGTGATCCGTCCGGAGTCCACGCGCAGCCACCCCGGGGCGCTCGGACGCCCCGGGGTGACGATGCGGTCGGCGGTGAGGATCACGCGCTGTCGTCCGCGGCCACGATGGATTCCTCGCCCTCGTCCTCACGCCCGGGGGTGCGCAGGTTCCACCTGCGGATGACGATCCGGAAGAGGACGTAGTAGACGACCGCGTAGCCGAGCCCGACGACGATGAGCAGCAACGGTTTCTCCGCGATCCCGAAGTTGAAGACGTAGTCGAAGAGCCCGGCGGAGAAGTTGAAGCCGTCCCGGATCCCGAGGGCGTTCACGAGGGCCATTGAGGTCCCGGTGAGCACGGCGTGCAGGACGTAGAGCGGCCAGGCGACGAACATGAAGGCGAACTCCAGCGGCTCGGTGACGCCGGTGAGGAAGGCGGTCAGGGCGGCCGAGCCCAGGATGCCACCGACGAGCTTGCGCTGCTCCGGGCGCGCCTCCTGGATCATCGCGAGGGCGGCCGCGGGCAGGGCGAACATCATGATCGGGAAGAAGCCGGTCATGAAGGTGCCCGCCGTGGGGTCGCCGTTGAGGAAGCGCGCGATGTCGCCGTGCACGGCGCCACCGCCCTCGGGGGTGTAGGAGCCGATGAGGAACCACGGCGGGGCGTTGAGGATGTGGTGCAGCCCGGTGGGGATGAGCAGCCGGTTGAGCGTGCCGTAGACGAAGCCGCCGAGCACCTTGTTGTCGGCCACCCACTCGCCGATCTCGGTGATCCCGGCGTCGAAGTACTGGTACACGAAGCTCATCAGCACCGAGATGATGATCGCGGCGACGGCCGTGATCATCGGGACGAAGCGGCGCCCGCCGAAGAAGGCGAGGTACGGGGGGAGCTTGATCCGGTGGTAGCGCTGCCAGAGCCACGCGGTCACCAGGCCCATGACGATGCCGCCGAAGACCCCGTAGTTGATGAGTGGCGCCGGGTCGCCCTTCGCGGGGGCGTCGAGGACGAAGGGGGACATCGCATCGCCCACGGCCTTGAAGACCACCCAGCCCACGGCCGCGGCCAGGGCGGTCGAGCCGTCGGCCTTCCTCGCCAGCCCGATGGCGATGCCGATGGCGAAGAGGAGGGGGAGGTACTGGGTCAGGAGGGCGTCCCCGGCCGCGCCGACGACGGCCGCGACCTTCGTCCACCCGAGCCGGTCCTCGCCGAGGATGTCCGGCTGCCCGAGGCGCACGAGCAGCCCCGCTGCCGGAAGCACCGCGATCGGCAGCATGAGCGCCCGTCCGAACTTCTGGAGCGGGGCGATGTTGAACTTCTTGCGTCCGGGCTTGTCCCCGGGCACGTCTGCGGGCCCGTTGGCTGTGGTCACGGCGCATTCCCTTCGTGTGGTGCTGCCGGCGGTGTGGAGTCGTCCCGGCTCAACGACATGTGCAGCTGGTAGCGGTCGCCGCGGTAGCGCGAGACCACGTGCTCGACCGGGCGGCCGAGACTGCTCGAGAGGCGCTGGAAGACGAGGAGCGGGGTGTGCGGCGACGCGGCGAGCAGGCCGGCCGTGCGCCCCTGCGCGCTCTCCCCCCAGATGGTCTGCTCGGCGGCGTCGATGACGACGTCGTACTCCTCGGCGAGCAGCGCGTAGAGCGAGCCCCCGAGGTCGTGCCCGTCGAGCCCGGGCAGGAGCGTGCCCGAGTACCAGGCGTGCTCGAGCGCGATCGGCTGACCGTCGGCCAGTCGCACCCGGTCGATGCGCCAGGCCTCCCCGCCGCCGAGGAAGTCGGCGACGTCCGCGGGCGGCTCCAGCCGCTCGATCGCGAGCAGGCGGGTGGCCGGCGCGAGGCCGCGGCGGCGCATGTCCTGGCTGAAGCTCGCCAGGTGCAGCCGGCTCTCGAGGCGCGGCCGGGCGACGAAGGTCCCCTTGCCGTGCACCCGGTGCAGCAGGCCGTCGGCGACGAGCGCGTCGATCGCCGTGCGCACCGTCGCCCGGGAGACGTCGTAGGTGGCCATCAGCTCGCGCTCGGAGGGGATCGCGGCCTCGGGGCCGAGGTCGCCCGCGAGCCGGACGAGCGCGTCACGCAGCTGGGCGTGCTTGGGCCGCGATCCACGCAGCTCTTCCGTGGCCACACCCGCTCCTTCATTGGTACGGTCTGGTACGTACCAGTTGAGCATCCACGCCGTCGTGGGAGGTGTCAAGCATCGAGACGACCATGCGCCGGGAGATCGCCGAGCAGCCGGCCGCGATCGAGCGCACCCTCGAGTCCCTCCTCCCGCTGCGCGAGGAGCTGCGCTCCCTGTGGCGCGGACGCCGCCGGGTGCTCTTCGCCGCCCGCGGCTCCAGCGACAACGCCGCCACGTACGGGCGCTACCTCCTCGAGGCCCGGGCGGGGGTCGCCGCGGGGCCGGCCGCGCCGAGCCTGGCCACCCACTACGGCGCCGACCTCGACCTCGAGGACACCCTCCTCGTGGCCGTCTCGCAGTCCGGCCGGACCGAGGAGATCCTCGAGACCGCGGAATGGGCGCGCGCCCACGGTGCTGCGGTCCTCGGCATCACCAACGTCCCGGACTCCCCGCTGGCGAAGGCGGCGGACCTGCCCTTCGTCACGATGGCGGGACCGGAGCTCGCGGTGCCCGCGACCAAGAGCTGCACCACGGCCTTCGCCGCGACGGCGGTCCTCGCCGACGCCCTCGGGGCCGGCGTGGCGGAGGACCTGCGCCGGGTGCCTGCGCAGGTCGCTGCGCTCGTCGATGACCAGGTCGGCGTGCCCGAGGCGGTGCCGGTGCTGCGCGGGGCCCGGCACGTCGTCGTCTCCGGGCGCGGGCTGTGCCTGGGCGCGGCGGTCGAGACGGCGCTGAAGATCGAGGAGACCTGCCTCGTCCCGGTCCGCGGCTACTCCTACGCCGACCTGCGGCACGGGCCCATCTCGGTCGTCGGGGAGTCGGTGGCGGCGGTGCTCGTGGCCGCCCCGGACGGCCCCATGCTGCGGCCGATGATCGACCTCGCCGCGGACCTGCGCGAGCGTGGCGCCACGATCGTCGGGATCGGTGGCGAGGACGCCTTCGCCGCGGCCTGCGGCGTCCACCTGCCCGGGCCGGACCTGCCCGAGACGGTGGCTCCCACGGCGCTGCTCGCGCCCGCGCAGCTGCTCGTCGAGCGGCTCGCCCGGGCGCTCGGTCGCGACCCGGACAACCCCCGTGGTCTGGCCAAGGTGACCCGGACCGACACAGACTGACAGCACGAGCCACACCCACGAGAGGAAGACACCATGGCCAGCAAGGCAGAGCAGATCCTCGCCGGACTCGGCGGGGCGGAGAACATCATCGAGATCGAGCCGTGCATCACCCGGCTGCGCACCGAGGTGCACGACGGCTCCGTCGTCGACCAGAAGGCGCTCAAGGCGGCAGGGGCTCACGGGGTCATGGCCAGCGGCAACGTCGTCCAGGTCGTGGTGGGCCCCGAGGCGGACACCCTGGCCGAGGACATCGAGGACCTGATGTGAGCGACGTGCTCGCTCCGGCGGCCGGACGGGTGCGTCCCGTCACCGAGTGCGTCGACGAGGTCTTCGCCCAGCAGCTGGTCGGCCCGGGGGTCGTCATCGACCCGCCCGACGGCCGGGCGACGGTCACCTCGCCCCTCGCCGGCAAGGTCGTCAAGGTGCACCCGCACGCCTTCGTCGTCCTCGGTGCCGACGGGGCCGGTGTGCTCGTCCACCTCGGGATCAACACCGTGCTCCTCGAGGGGGCCGGCTTCGAGGTGCACGTCGAGCAGGGGGACGAGGTGGCCGCGGGAGCGGCGATGGTCACCTGGGACCCGGCGGACCTGCCGGAGGTCGTGGGGGAGCAGGCGATCTCGCGCCAGGTGCCGGTCGTCGTGCTCGACCGGCCCGCCGACTCGCTGGACCTGTCCTCGCTCCCCGGCAGCGTGGAGGAGGGGGAGGCTCTCTTCAGCGCGTGAGCCTCCCCCTTCGCCGGGTCAGGCCCCGGTCTGCTCCGGCATCACCTCCAGGTCCTTGACGACCCGGGGGTCGCCGGCGTCCGCGAAGTAGTCCGCGGGGATCGTCTCGTCGTGACCGTCGGGCACCTTGAGCGCCCGGAGCACGGCGCTGACCACGACCGCGACGACGACGTTGAGGACGAAGGCCGTCAGCGCGATGTAGCCGAGCTCGCCCAGGCCGGGGATGGCCTCGACGGAGCCCGCGAAGTGCCTCCCGGTCGTGGGGTCGATGACGTTGTAGGCGGTCACCGTCCCGTACACCATCGCGACCGCCCACCCGGCGAGCAGGCCCCAGCGGTGGAACCACTTCGTGTAGAGGTAGAAGACCACCGCAGGGAAGGTCTGCAGGATCCAGATCCCGCCGAGCAGCTGGAAGTTCAGCGCCTTGGTCTTGTCGAGCGTGAGGACGAAGACCAGCGCGAAGGCCTTGACGACCAGCGAGGTGATCTTCGAGACCTGCGCCTCCTCCTTCTCGGTCGCACCCGGACGCAGGTAGGCCTTGTAGATGTTGCGGGTGAAGGTGTTCGACGCGGCGATCGACATGATCGCCGCGGGGACGAGGGCGCCGATGGCGATGGCCGCGAAGGCGACGCCGGTGAACCACGCGGGGAAGAAGTCCTCGAAGAGCTGCGGGACGACCAGCTGCGGGTTGGGCTTGCCGTCGAGACCGATCGGCTGCGTGCCCGCGGCGATGGCGACCCACCCGAGGAGGGCGAGCAGGCCGAGCAGGAAGGAGTACGCGGGCAGGATCGCGGCGTTGCGGCGGATCGTGTTGCGACTCTTGGCCGAGAGCGTCGCCGTCACCGAGTGCGGGTACATGAAGAGCGCCATCGCGGACCCGAGGCCGAGCGTCGCGTAGGCCCAGAACTGCCCGCCCTGCGGGATGAAGGCGCCGACCGGCTTGCCCGTCTCCGGGTCGGTCTGGGTCATCTTGGCCTCGGCCGCGTCGAAGACGTGCTCCCACCCGCCGACCTGGGCCGGCAGGTAGATCACCGCGACGATGATGACCAGGTAGATGAGGATGTCCTTGACGAAGGCGATGACCGCCGGCGCGCGCAGCCCCGAGGTGTAGGTGTAGAGCGCGAGGACGAGGAAGGCGATGAAGATCGGCGCGTCCTTGGCGATGATGTTGTCCCCGCCGCCGACACCGGCCACCTCGAGCACCGCCTGGATGCCCACGAGCTGGAGCGCGATGTAGGGCATCGTCGCGAGGAACCCGGTGACCGCCACGGCGAGGGTCAGGGCCCGTGAGCCCGAGCGACCCTGGACGAAGTCGGCCGGCGTCACGTAGCCGTGGCGGTGGGAGACCGACCACAGCCGGGCCATGAAGACGAAGATCAGGACGCCGAGGGCGACCCAGTTGATGCCCGTCTGCGGGTCGCTCATCGCTCGTCCTCCTCGATGAACTCGGTGCCCTGCTCGTTCATCGGGCGGTGCGGACGGGCCTTGAGCACGATCCGGTAGGCGGTGTACGTCAGCAGCGAGCAGAGCGCGACCCAGAGGAACTGGTACCAGATGAAGAACGGGAAGTGGAGCAGTCGCGGCTCATCCTTGGCGTAGGTCCCGACCGCCATGAGAGCCACGATGGGGATGGCCAGCAGGACCAGTGCCAGGGTGAGCAGTGCCTTGTTCGCCGGAGGCGCGTCGTGGTGCTGCGGACGGTCGGTCA
>CAYSGN010000011.1:0-46445 GCA_964430615.1 uncultured Janibacter sp.
CCAGGCGCAGCTGCCGGTACTCGACCTCGGTGATGTCCTCGAGCTCGGTGGACAGGCCCTGGACGCGGCGCAGGGCGGAGCGCTCCTCCCGGTCCAGCTGGTCACCGTCGTGGAAGCCGTCCGCGGACGCCTCGCCCGCGAGCGCCTGGGCACGGCGGGAGAGCAGGTCCTCCTCGTGGATCGGGTCTGGCTCGATGGTGTGCTCCTCGTCGACGGTGTGCTGCCGGTGCGGTGTCTCGCTCATGTTCTCCTCAAGGGTCTCACCAGGGAACGCCATCCGGCCAGCGATTACTCCCGTTCGCCGGTTCCGGGGCGCGCGTCCCGGGCACAGGTCGTACAGTCCTCACCAGGCGTCCACCGCACCCGGTGAGCGCTCTTCTCATGTCCACCGGCACCCAGGACCCCCACGATGAGCCTCCAGGCCGACACCGGCACGCACCTGTCACCGTCCGATCACCTGACGCGTGGCCTCAACCCCCGCCACGTCCAGTTCATCGCCTTCGGCACCGCCATCGGCACGGGCCTCTTCTACGGCTCGGCCGAGACCATCCAGGCGGCGGGGCCGGCCGTGCTCGCCGCCTACGTCGTCGCCGGCGCCATGGTCTTCATCGTCATGCGCGCCCTCGGCGAGATGGCCGTGCGCCACCCCGTGGCCGGCTCCTTCGCCCAGTACGCCGGGTCCTTCCTCGGTCCGTGGGCCGGCTACATCGTCGGATGGGTCTTCTGGCTCGAGCTCGCGGTCGTCGCCATCGCGGACATGACCGCCGTGGCCACGTACATGGGGCTGTGGTTCCCGGGAGTGCCGGGATGGGTGTGGATGCTCGCCGCCATCGCCCTCATCGGGACGCTCAACCTCATGGCGGTGAGGGTCTTCGGCGAGATGGAGTTCTGGTTCTCCCTCATCAAGATCCTCGCCATCCTCGCGCTCGTCGTCGGCGGGATCGTCCTCATCGTCTGGGGGCGCGAGGTCGGCGGCACCACCCCGGACGTCGCGCACCTGTGGCAGCACGACGGCTTCGCCCCCTTCGGCCTGTGGGGGATCATCATGAGCTTCAGCGTCGTCGTCTTCTCCTTCGGCGGCATCGAGACCCTCGGCATGACCGCCGGCGAGGCGGACACCCCGGAGCGCTCCATCCCGCGCGCGGTCAACACGGTGCCCTTCCGCATCCTGCTCTTCTACGTGGCCGCGCTCGCGGTCATCATGTCGATCATCCCGTGGACCGAGGTCGACGGGCAGTCATCCCCCTTCGTCGAGGTCTTCGCCGCGCTCCAGGTCCCGGCGGCGAAGCACCTGATGAACTTCGTCGTCCTCACCGCGGCGCTCTCGGCGATGAACGCGATCTTCTACTCGTGCTCGCGCACGATGTACGGGCTCGCCGAGCAGGGGCACGCGCCCCGCTCCTTCCTGCGCCTCTCGCGGCGCAGCCACATCCCGATCATCCCGGTCACCTGCATGTTCGCGACGGGTCTCGTCGGGGTCGGGCTGTACCTCGTCATCCAGGAGCGGCTCTTCTTCTACGTCGCCGCGATCGCCACCTTCGCCACGGTCTTCACGTGGCTGATGATCCTCCTGGCGCACTGGCGGATGCGGGTCCGGATCGCCCGCTCCGGCGCGGCGGCGACCTCCTACCGGGTGCCCTTCTTCCCGATCCCGAACGCGGTCGCGATCGCGTTCATGCTCGGCGTCATCCTGCTCCTGGCGATGACCGAATCCGGTCGGCACGCCTTCATCGTCGGCTCGGGCATGCTCCTCGTGCTGACCGCGGCGTACTTCGCCTTCGTCCGGGGCCGCGGCCGGGAGCGGATGTCCCTCGACTGAGGGCTCCCGCGGCGCCGGGGCGACCCGAGCACCCTCGTCACGAGGTGCCGGTGGCGAAGGGGGCAGCGGTCCCCCTTCGCCACCCGAGGGCGAAGGGGGGCGCCCCTCACCCCTTCGCGAGGGTGCGGATGTCCTTGACCTGGGTCCGCTCGTCGTCGGCCCGCTCGTCCTCGGTCATCTGCTGACTGTCGATCTCCGCCTGCACCCGGCTGAGGTAGTGCTCCACCTCCGCGCGGACGGTCTCCTCGTCCCAGCCGAGCTCGCGGCCGAGGAGCTCCGCGGCGGGGGCCGCGCTCTCGACGCCCCGATCGGTGGTGTCGATGGAGATGCGCGTACGGCGGGTGAGCAGGTCGTTGAGGTGGAGCGCGGCCTCCTGCCGTGCGGCGTAGACGACCTCCACGGTGAGGTACTCCTCGGCGCCCTCGAGCGGCTCGGCGAGGGCCCGGTCCTCGTCGATCATCTCGAAGAGGTCCACCGCCATCGACCCGTAGCGGTCGAGGAGGTGGGTGATCCGCCAGACGGGCAGGTCGTGCCGTCGGCTCAGCGAGTCGATCTGGTTGACCAGTGCCTGGTAGCCCTCGGCCCCGAGGAGCGGGATGTGCTCGGTGACGCTGTCCGGGACGCCGGGCGAGAGGTCCTCACGGGCCGCGTCGACGGCATCGGCCGCCATGACCCGGTAGGTCGTGTACTTCCCGCCGGCGATCGAGATGAGCCCCGGCTGCGGCCGGGCGACCGCGTGCTCGCGGCTGAGCTGGGAGGTCTCCTCCGACTCCCCCGCGAGCAGTGGCCGCAGGCCGGCGTAGACGCCCTGGATGTCCTCGCGGGTCAGCGGCGTCAGCAGCACGCCGTTGATCTGCTCGAGGAGGTAGTCGATGTCCGCGGAGGTCGCCGAGGGGTGGGCCCGGGAGAGGTTCCAGTCGGTGTCCGTCGTGCCGATGATCCAGTGCGTGCCCCAGGGGATGCAGAAGAGCACCGAGGTCGCGGTGCGCAGGATGAGGCCGGTCTCGGAGTTGATCCGGTCCCGGGCGACGACGAGGTGCACCCCCTTGCTCGCCCGCACGTGGAAGCGCCCGCGACCGCCGGCCATGGTCTGGATGTCGTCGGTCCACACGCCGGTGCAGTTGATGACGACCGACGCGTTGACCTCGACCTCGTCGCCGGTCTCCACGTCGAGCACGCTCGCCCCGACGACCCGCTCCCCCGCGTGCTTGAGCCCGGTGACCTTCGCGGAGTTGAGCACGGTGGCGCCGTAGGCGGCCGCGGTGCGCACGACGGTGAGGGTGTGGCGGGCGTCGTCGGTCTGCGCGTCGTGGTAGACCAGCCCCCCGTGGTGGGCGTCGGGCCTGAGGGCCGGCGCGATCCGCCGCACCCCGCCGTGGGAGAGCTGCTTGGTGCGCGGCACGGATCGGGCGCCACCCATCGTGTCGTACATCGTCAGGCCCGCCGTGACGTACGGACGCTCCCAGAAGGCGTGCTTGAGGGGGTAGAGGAAGGAGACCGGCTTGACCAGGTGCGGGGCGATCCGGGTGAGCATGAGCTCGCGCTCCTGGAGCGCCTCGCGGACGAGCCCGAAGTTCAGCTGCTCCAGGTACCGCACCCCGCCGTGGAAGAGCTTGCTCGAGCGTGAGGAGGTGCCGCAGGCGAAGTCCCGCTGCTCGACGAGGGCGACCTTGAGCCCTCGGGTCGCCGCGTCGAGAGCGGTCCCCGCACCGGTCACACCCCCTCCGACGACGAGGACGTCGAGGTCCTCCTCCGCGAGTCGCTGCCAGGCGCGGGCACGCGCGGCGGCATCCAACGGGGTGGGGGCAGGCATGAGACCTCCAGATGGTCGGCGTGGCGAAGGGAGCGGATCCCCCTGCGCCCGCCACGTTACGCGGCGATCCGGCCTCCTCGCGACGGGAGCGGACGCCGAGCGCCTCTCACCGCGCGCGCTCGGATCGTCGGGTCTAGCGTGATCCGGCAGAGGCACGAACCCGACCCGCAGAGGAGACGACTTCGTGGATCCTTCGCTCGCCGACATCTGGATGTTCGAGACCCTCGGCACGGCGACGCTCGTGCTGCTGGGCTGCGGGGTGGTCGCCAACACGGCACTGGCCCGGACGAAGGGGGCCGGGGCCGGCTTCCTCCTCGTGAACTTCGGCTGGGGCATCGGTGTCTTCGCCGGCGTCTACGTCGCCTACAAGTCCGGCGGGCAGATCAACCCGGCGGTCACCCTCGGTCTGCTCGCATCCGGGCAGAACTTCACCGCGCTCGAGGTCCTCAGCTACATCGGGGCCCAGCTGCTCGGGGCCTTCATCGGCGCGGCCGTGTGCTGGCTCGCCTACCGCGACCACTTCGACCACGACGACAGCGATGCCGACACCACCCTCGGCGTCTTCTCCACCGGCCCCGAGATCCGCAACATCAGGGCGAACGTCGCCACCGAGGTCATCGGGACCTTCATCCTCGTCTTCGTCATCCTCTCCTTCGGCAAGACCCCCAGCGAGCTCGGCCCGCTCCCCGTCGCGCTGCTCGTCGTCGGCATCGGCGCGAGCCTCGGTGGCCCCACCGGGTACGCGATCAACCCGGCGCGCGACCTGGGCCCGCGCCTGGCGCACGCCGTCGTGCCCATCCGGGGCAAGGGGCCCAGCGACTGGTCCTATGCCTGGGTCCCCGTCATCGGGCCGGTCGTCGGCGCGGTGCTGGCCGGGACGGCCGCACGTGTGGTCGGCTACGTCTGAGCCCCCTTCGCCCGCCACCCCTCTCACCAAGGAGTACCGCAGATGAGCAGCACCTACGTCCTGGCCATCGACCAGGGCACGACGAGCACCCGGGCCGTGGTCTTCGACCGGGCCGGCCGGCCGGTCGCCAGCGACCAGCTCGAGCACGAGCAGATCTTCCCGCGGGCGGGCTGGGTGGAGCACGATGCCCTCGAGATCTGGCAGAACACCCGTCGGGTCATCGGCGGCGCCCTGAGCAGGGCCAACCTCAACAGCCGGCACATCGAGGCGGTCGGCATCACCAACCAGCGCGAGACGACCGTCGTCTGGGAGAAGGCGACCGGCAAGCCGATCCACAACGCGATCGTCTGGCAGGACACGCGGACCCAGGCGCTCGTCGACGAGCTCGCGAAGGACGGGGGCATCGAGCGCTTCAAGGACGTGTGCGGGCTGCCGCTCGCGACCTACTTCGCCGGGCCGAAGATCGCCTGGACCCTCGACCACGTCGAGGGTGCCCGCGAGCGCGCGGAGGCCGGGGAGCTCCTCGCCGGCACGATGGACACCTGGCTGCTGTGGAACCTCACCGGTGGTGGCGAGAACGACGGCGTGCACGTCACCGACGTCACCAACGCCTCCCGGACCATGCTCATGGACCTGCGCAGCCTGGACTGGGACGAGTCGATCTGCGAGGCCATCGGCGTGCCCACCCAGCTGCTGCCGGAGATCCGCTCCTCGTCCGAGGACTACGGGCAGTGCCAGCCGGGTGTCCTCGCGGGCACCCCCGTGGCCGGCATCCTCGGTGACCAGCACGCGGCCACCTTCGGCCAGGCCTGCCTGGAGCCGGGGAGCGCGAAGAACACCTACGGCACCGGCAACTTCATGCTGCTCAACACCGGGACCGAGATCGTCTCCAGCGAGAACGGTCTGCTCACCACCGTCTGCTACAAGCTCGGCGAGCAGGACGCGGTCTACGCGCTCGAGGGCTCGATCGCCGTCACCGGGTCCCTCGTGCAGTGGATCCGTGACAACCTCGGCCTCATCTCGAAGGCACCCGAGATCGAGGACCTGGCCGCCTCGGTCGAGGACAACGGGGGCGTGTACTTCGTACCCGCCTTCTCGGGGCTCTTCGCCCCGCACTGGCGACCGGACGCCCGCGGCGCCATCGTCGGGCTCACCCGGTACGCGAACAAGGGCCACCTGGCCCGGGCGGTCCTGGAGTCGACGGCGTACCAGACCAGGGACGTGCTCGATGCGATGCAGGAGGACGCCGAGCGGGCCGGCGGCCGCCTCACCGAGCTCAAGGTCGACGGCGGGATGGTCGCGAACGAGACGCTCATGCAGTTCCAGGCCGACATCCTCGGGGTGGACGTCGTCCGCCCGCAGGTCATCGAGACCACGGTCCTCGGCGCGGCCTACGCGGCAGGCCTCGCGGTCGGGTACTGGGAGTCCACCGACGAGATCGTCGACAACTGGGGGGAGGACACCCGCTGGACCCCGCAGATGGACTCGGCCGAGGTCGAGCGTCAGCTGCGCAACTGGGGCAAGGCGATCGGCAAGTCCCTCGACTGGGTCGACGAGGACGTCGAGTGACCGACCACTACTTCACCGACTCCCCCGCCGCCCGGGAGGACGAACGCCGGGCGCTGACCCTTCGGCTCGCCGGCCGGGAGGTCACCCTGGAGACGGCGGGCAGGGTCTTCTCCCCCGGGCGGCTGGACAAGGCGACGGCGACCCTCCTCGAGATCGTCCCCGACCCGCCGGCCGAGGGGCACCTGCTCGACCTCGGCTGCGGCTGGGGGCCCATCGCCCTGACGCTGGCGCAGGACTCCCCCGGGGCCACGGTGTGGGCGGTCGACGTCACCGAGCGTGCGCTCGACCTGACCCGGCGCAACGCCGCCACCCTCGGTCTGGACAACGTGCGGGCCGTGCGGCCCGAGGAGGTCCCGGCGGACCTCCCCTTCGCCGCCATCTGGTCCAACCCGCCGATCCGGGTGGGCAAGGCGGTCGTCCACGACCTCATGCGCACCTGGCTCCCCCGGCTGGCGACGGGGGCCGAGGCCCATCTCGTCGTCGGGAAGAACCTCGGCGCCGACTCCCTCGCCGCGTGGATCGCGCGCGAGCTGGACCTGCCGGTCTCGCGGGCCGCCTCCCGCGCGGGCTTCCGGGTGCTACGGGTGGGTCCTCCCCGCTGACCCACCCCCTTCGCCGAGCCCCGCTCGACAGGCAGAGGAAGGGAGACGGGCCGGTGGACACCTCGTCGCGCTGCACGGCCGCCGCCCTTCGCTCCACCGGGTGCGACGTCAGATGAGCGAGGTCGTCCCGTCGGCGACGAGCACGGCGGGGCCGGCGAGCTCGACCTCGCGCCCTGGGAGCAGACGCACCTCGAGGGTGCCGCCGGGGACGTCGACGCGGGCGGAGCCGGTGCGGTCGGCGGCGCCGGACCAGAAGGCGACCCCCACGGCGGCGGCCACCACGCCGGTGCCGCAGGAGCGGGTCTCGCCCACCCCGCGCTCGTGCACGCGCATCCGCACGTGGCCGGGCCCGACGACACGCACGAACTCGACGTTGCTGCCCTCGGGCGGGGTCGGGTTGACCACCGGCGGCTTCGTCAGGTCCAGCCCCTCGAGGGCGACATTCGGCGGGAGCGCCACGACGGTGTGCGGGTTGCCGAGGTCCAGGGAGAGCGCCGAGTACGGCTCGGTGACCTGCTCGGCCTCCTCGACGTGGACGAGGCTGTCGAATCCCTCCGACTGCGCCTTCGCCTCGTCGACGAAGGACCAGGCGCCCATGTGGGTCACCACGTGCTCACCGTCGAAGCGGATCCGACGCAGCCCGGCCCGGGTGGCCAGGGCGAACTCCTCCCCGACGAGCCCCTCGCGCCGCAGCCACGTGGCGATGACCCGGGTGCCGTTGCCGCACATCTGCGCGAGCGACCCGTCCGCGTTGCGGTAGTCCATGAACCACTCGGCCTCGCCGGCCTGGGCGCGCACCGCCTCCTCGTCCGAGGCGGCGGTGGGCACGATGCGGATCACTCCGTCACCACCGATCCCGGCCCGTCGGTCGGCCAGCAGGGCCACCTGGCTCGCGGTGAGGTCGAGTCGGGCATCGAGGTCGGGCACGAGGACGAAGTCGTTCTCCGTGCCGTGGCCCTTGGTGAAGGTCAGGCTCATGGCGTCCATTCTGTCGGAGTGCGGGCGAGCTCCGCGGCCGCCTCGGTCAGACCGGGGCGGCGTGCCTCCAGCCATCGCACGCGCTGGTCGGGGCGCCACCACGAGTCCTGCCGGCGGGCGTAGCGGCGGGTGGCCCGGGCGGTGTCGTCGATCGCCTCCGCGCGCCCGATCCGCCCGTCGAGCTGGGCCAGCGCCTGGGCGTAGCCGATGGCCCGGGAGGCGGTCCGCCCCTCGCGCAGGCCGATGCGGTCGAGCCGG
Organism: uncultured Janibacter sp.; assembly: GCA_964430615.1. Taxonomy (GTDB): domain Bacteria; phylum Actinomycetota; class Actinomycetes; order Actinomycetales; family Dermatophilaceae; genus Janibacter. Next base: position 7,947 of record CAYSGN010000011.1, read on the forward strand.
GCGACCTCGTCGAGCAGGCCGTCGGCCCACATCCGCTCGGCCCGCGCGCCGATGCGGGCATCGAGGGTCTCCCGGTCCTCCCACAGCCCGAGGACGAGCGACGGGCGACGGTAGCGCTTCGTCGGCGCGGTCGCCGAGAAGGGGCGCCGGGTGATCTCGACGACCTCCAGGGCGCGGACGATCCGGCGCAGGTTGTTCGCCTGGATCGCTTCTGCCGCAGCGCGATCGACCTCGCGCAAGCGGGCCCGGAGGCGCTCCGGGCCGCCCTCCTCCTCCGCCTCCGCCTCGAGGCGGGCACGCACCCGCGGGTCGGTCGGAGGGATCTCGAGGTGGTCCAGGGCGGCGCGCACGTAGAGCCCCGAGCCGCCCGCGAGCACGGGGACGCGCCCACGGGAGATGACGTCGGCGATGGCCGCCTCGGCACGCTCCTGGTAGTCGGCCAGCGTGGCCTCGTCGGTGACGTCCAGGACGTCGATGAGGTGGTGCGGGACCCCGCGCCGCTCCCCGGGCGCGAGCTTGTTCGTCCCGATGTCCATGCCGCGGTAGAGCTGCATCGCATCGGCGCCCACGACCTCACCGTCGAGGAGCTCGGCGAGGCCCAGCGCGAGGTCCGACTTGCCCGTGGCCGTGGCTCCGACGACCGCGACGACCTCGGGACGGCGCAGGCTCACGACGCGGCGTCGTCCTCGTCCTCGTCGTCGTGGCCGAAGGGGTCGGTGTCCGTGCCGGGCAGCCAGGTGCGGCCGGGCACGCCCCACCCCTCGGCCTTGAGCGCCTTCTTGGCCTTCTTCTTCCACCGCGGGCCGAGGCGGTCGACGTAGAGGAAGCCGTTGAGGTGGTCGTACTCGTGCTGCATGCAGCGGGCGAACCAGCCGGTGGCGGTGAAGTTCAGCTCGTTGCCGTCCCAGTCGTATCCGGTGACGGTGGCCGACTCCCCGCGGCGAAGGGGGAAGGAGTAGCCGGGGACCGAGAGGCAGCCCTCGGACTCGTGCTCGCGGTCGGGCTCGCCGACGGCCGGCTTGGTGGCCTTCACGTAGGGGTTGATGATGTGCCCGAGGCTCGGCACGCCGTCCTCGTTGGCCATGCTCCAGGTGAAGACCCGCAGCCCCACTCCTACCTGCGGGGCTGCGAGCCCGACACCTCGTGCCGCGTCCTGGGTCTCGTACATGTCCTCGATGAGGGTGCGCAGCGTCGGGTCGAACTCGGCGACCGGCTGCGCCCGCTCGTGCAGGACCGGCTCACCGTAGATGGTGATCGGGTGGATGGTCATGGGGGCATCTTCTCACTCCCCGCACGACCGCCGGACCACCGGTTGCCGGGACCCGGTGGGCCGGCTCAGCCCTGCTTGACGGCCGAGACCTCGACGTTGAGCGTGATCTTCTTCGAGACGAGGACGCCACCGGTCTCGAGGGCGGCGTTCCAGTTGAGGTTCCACTCCTCGCGCTGCACGACGGTGGACGCGGTGAAGCCGGCGCGGACGTTGCCGAAGGGGTCCTGGGCGGTCCCCTCGTACTCGGCCTCGAGGGTCACCGGCTTGGTGACCCCCATGATCGTGAGGTCGCCGGTGAGCTCGAAGGTGCTGCCCGAGACGTTCGAGATGCCGGTGGAGCGGAAGGAGATCTCCGGGTGGGTGTCGACGTCGAAGAAGTCGGCGGACTTCAGGTGCCCGTCGCGGTCGACGCTGCCGGTGTCGACCGATGCGGTCTTCAGGACCGAGGAGGCGGTCGAGCCCGCGAGGTCCTCGGCGACCTCGATGGTGCCGGCGAGGTCGCGGAAGTAGCCGCGGACCTTGGTCACCATCGCGTGGCGGGCCAGGAAGCTCACCTCGCTGTGGCTCGGGTCGATCTCGTAGGTACCGGGGGCGAGGGTGGACAGGTCGGACATGTGTCGCTCCTTCGTAGGGGGTCGGGAGGGGGTTCGGTGTCGTGCTTCGACAGTACGAGCAATGTAGTTGATGCGTCAATTATTCCCGACTTCGTCACCCGTTTCGGGTTGATAGGACCTCTCGTGCATGTTTCTCTGGAGACATCGCCCCTGTACGGGGAAGTCAACGAGAAGGAGTTTCGCCATGGGTTTTGACGACCTGAAGGGCAAGGCCACCGACGCGCTCGGCGAGAACAGCGACAAGGTGGAAGAGGTCAGCGACCAGGGCCTGGACAAGGCCGGCGAGTTCGCCGAGGGGAAGGGCGTTGGCGGCGACAAGGTCGACAAGGGCAAGGACTTCCTCGACGGCAAGGTCGGCGAGTGACCACCTGAGCACGTGCGCGAAGGGGGCGGAGGCACCGGTCGGTGCTCCGCCCCCTTCGTCGTGCCCATGGGTCAGATCCCGCAGGACGGCGCCTGCGGCACCGTCTCCGGGGCACCGATCCGAGGCATCCCCAGGCTGACCGCCGGCTTCGCCGACGCACCCGGCGAGGCGCCCTCCTGGAGCGCCTGCCAGGCGTCGCCGCCCTTCGTCCGGCGCACGGCGTAGGTGCCGCCCACGAGCGCGGCGTCGGCGACGAGGTGGTGGGGGGCGCCGTAGGTGACGCCCACGGTGACCATGTCCCCCGGACGCGGCCGCTCGGCCTCCTCCGGGACCGCGAAGTGCACGAGCCGGTTGTCCCGGGCCCGACCGCTCAGGCGGGCGGTCTCGGTGTCCTTGCGGCCCTCCCCCGTCGCGACGAGCACCTCGAGGTCACGCCCCTCCTGGGCACGGTTGCCCTCCCACGAGATCTCCTCCTGCAGCGCGATGAGGCGCTCGTAGCGATCCTGGACGACCTCCTTGGGCACCTGGTCGGCCATCATCGCCGCCGGGGTCCCGGGGCGGATGGAGTACTGGAAGGTGAAGGCCGAGGAGAAGCGGGACTCCCGCACGACGCGGAGGGTCTCCTCGAAGTCCTCCTCGGTCTCTCCCGGGAAGCCGACGATGATGTCGGTGGTGATCGCGGCGTCGGGGATGCGCTCGCGCACCCGCTCGAGGATCCCGAGGAACTTGCGGGAGCGGTAGCTGCGCCGCATGGCCTTGAGCACCCGGTCCGAGCCGGACTGCAAGGGCATGTGCAGGCTCGGCATGACGTTGGGGGTCTCGGCCATCGCGTCGATGACGTCGTCGGTGAAGGCGGCCGGGTGCGGGCTGGTGAAGCGCACCCGCTCCAGACCCTCGATCTCGCCGCAGGAGCGCAGCAGCTTGCCGAAGGCGAGCCGGTCGCCGAACTCGACGCCGTAGGAGTTGACGTTCTGCCCGAGCAGGGTCACCTCCACCACGCCCTGGGCGACGAGCGCTTCGACCTCGGCGAGGATCTCCCCCGGGCGTCGGTCCTTCTCCTTGCCGCGCAGCGCGGGCACGATGCAGAAGGTGCACGTGTTGTTGCAGCCGACCGAGATCGAGGTCCACCCGGAGTAGGCCGAGTCCCGCCGCGTGGGCAGCGTCGAGGGGAAGGTCTCGAGCGCCTCGAGGATCTCGACCTGGGCCTCCTCGTTGTGCCGCGCACGATCCAGCAGGGCCGGCAGCGAGCCGATGTTGTGGGTGCCGAAGACGACGTCGACCCAGGGGGCCCGCTCGACGATCGTGTCGCGGTCCTTCTGCGCCATGCAGCCACCGACCGCGATCTGCAGATCGGGGTGGCGCTGCTTGAGCGGGCGCAGCTGGCCGAGGTTGCCGTAGAGCTTGTTGTCGGCGTTCTCACGCACCGCGCAGGTGTTGAAGACGACGACATCGGCCACCTCGCCGCGAGCCTCCCCGGGAAGGCTCGCGTAGTCGACGTACCCGGCCGTCTCGAGCAGGCCGGCGAGGCGCTCGGAGTCGTGCACGTTCATCTGGCACCCGTGGGTGCGCACGTCGTAGGTCTTGGGCGTTGCAGTCATGGCCCGTCCAGGGTACGTGGCGCGCAAGGAGGACCGCGCAGTGCCGGAGCACCGGCAAATTCTTCATCACGACCTCACCGCCGGACCACAATCGTGACCTGCATCACGCTAGGTTCCGAACATGGCCGTCACTCCCCCCACCAGCATGTCCGCTGCGCGAGGTGCGCCCCTCGTCGTGCTCGAGGACGTCCAGAAGTGGTTCGGGCAGCTGCACGTCCTCCAGGACATCGACCTGACCATCACGAGGGGCGAGGTCGTCGTCGTCATCGGGCCGTCGGGGTCGGGCAAGTCGACGCTGTGCCGCACGATCAACCGGCTCGAGCCGATCGACTCCGGACGGATCACCCTCGACGGGCAGGACCTTCCGCAGGAGGGCAAGTCGCTCGCCCGGCTGCGCGCCGAGGTCGGCATGGTCTTCCAGAGCTTCAACCTCTTCGCGCACAAGACGATCCTCCAGAACGTCACCCTCGGCCCGATCAAGGTCCTCGGCACCCCCAAGGTTGAGGCGGAGGAGCGAGCCCGCGAGCTGCTCACCCGCGTCGGCATCGCCGAGCAGGCCGACAAGTACCCCGCCCAGCTCTCCGGCGGCCAGCAGCAGCGCGTCGCCATCGCCCGGGCGCTGGCCATGCAGCCGAAGGTCATGCTCTTCGACGAGCCCACCTCGGCCCTGGACCCCGAGATGATCAAGGAGGTCCTCGACGTCATGGTCGACCTGGCCGAGCAGGGCATGACCATGGTCGTCGTCACCCACGAGATGGGCTTCGCCCGCACCGCGGCCCACCGGGTCGTCTTCATGGCCGACGGCCGCATCGTCGAGGAGAACACCCCGGAGGAGTTCTTCACCAACCCGCAGTCGGATCGCGCCCAGGACTTCCTCGGCAAGATCCTCGAGCACTGACCGATCGCAGACGCCACGGCTCGACACGAGCCCGGAGGAAAGAGGAAGACGATGGCACTGAAGAAGACCAAGGCCCTCGCCGCAGCGGCCGTCCTGGCCCTGGCGATGACCGCGTGCGGCGGAGGCGGCGACAGCGACGTCGAGGTCGAGGACAACCCGGAGTTCGAGTCCGGGACGACGATGGCCAAGCTGGCCGACTCCGGCAAGGTGACCATCGGGGTCAAGTACGACCAGCCCGGCATCGGCTACCTCGCCCCCGGCGCCGACGAGCCCGAGGGCTTCGACATCGAGATGGGCAAGATCATCGCCGGCAAGCTGGGCATCGCCCCGGAGGACATCACCTGGAAGGAGACGGTCTCGGACAACCGCGAGCCGTTCCTCAAGAACGGGACCGTCGACATGGTCATCGCCTCCTACTCGATCACCCCGGAGCGCCGGAAGGTCGTCGGTCAGGCCGGGCCGTACTACGTCACCGGCCAGCAGCTGCTCGTGCGCGAGGAGGACAAGAAGAAGATCACCGGGCCGAAGGACCTCGAGGGCGTGAAGGTCTGCTCGGTCACCGGCTCGACGTCGATCGAGACGGTCACCGAGAAGTTCGGCGCCAAGCCGGTCCCCTTCGACACCTACTCCGACTGCGTGACCCAGCTGAAGAACGGCTCCGTCGACGCGGTCACCACCGACGGAGCGATCCTGCTCGGCTACGCCGCGGAGGCTCCCGACGACCTCGAGGTCGTCGGCGACACCTTCAGCGAGGAGCGCTACGGCATCGGCTTCAAGAAGGGCGACAACGCGATGTGCACCTTCCTCACCGACTCGATCACGGAGTCCTTCGACGACGGCTCCTGGGCCGAGGCCTTCGAGAAGACGCTCGGCGAGTCCGGCGTGGACACCCCCGAGCCGCCGAAGGTCGACAAGGGCTGCAAGGCCGCCTGACCGGACGAGGACACTGACCACCCCGAGGCCACGAGAGGACGTCCGTGGGTCCTGACTACCTGACCGAGCTGGCCACCAAGGTGGCCGAAGGCTTCCTGGTCACCCTCCAGCTGCTCGGCTGGTCGTTGCTCTTCGCGACGATCATCGGCACCGTGCTGGGGGCGATGCGCGTCTCGCCCGTCGCCCCCCTGCGCGCGTTCGGCACGGCCTACGTGACGATCTTCCGGAACACCCCGCTCGTGGTCCTCTTCCTCATCGCGGTCGTCGGGCTGCCCGGGGTCGGCATCAGCCCGAGCTTCTTCTGGCGCGCCGTCATCGCGCTCTCCTTCTACACGGCCGGCTTCGTCTGCGAGTGCATCCGCGCGGGGGTGAACACGGTCGACCCAGGGCAGGCGGAGGCGGCCCGCTCGATCGGGATGGGCTTCGGCACCTCCCTGCGCCTCGTGGTCCTCCCCCAGGCCTTCCGGGCGGTGATCCCGCCCCTGGTCAGCGTCTACATCGCGCTGACGAAGAACACCTCGGTCGCCGCAGCCTTCGGCGTCACCGAGGCGACCTACCAGCTCAGCGGGCTCATCGAGGACTTCCCCGGCTCGCTCTGGTACAACTTCGCCGGGATCGCGGCCGGGTACGTGCTCATCGTCGCGGTGCTCTCGCTCGTCGCGAACGGCTTCGAGCGCCGGGTGGTGGTGAGCCGATGAGCACCGTCCTCTTCGACACCCCCGGCCCGCGCACCCGCATGCGTCACCGTGGGTACACGGCCGTCGCCCTCGTCGTGCTCGCGGCGGTGGCCGCGCTGGCGCTGTGGCAGCTGTGGAGCAAGGAGCAGATCACCCCCGAGCAGTGGGAGGCCTTCGGCGAGGCGCAGATCATCGAGGGGCTCTTCGAGGGGCTGCTCGACACCCTCGCAGCGGCCGCGGTCGCCATCGTCCTCGCGGTCGGCTTCGGCGCCGTCTTCGCCGCGGGCCGGCTCTCCGACCGCGGGTGGCTGCGCTGGCCGAGCAGGGTCGTCGTCGAGTTCTTCCGAGCGGTCCCGCTGCTGCTGCTCATCCTCGTCATCTTCGTGGGCTTCGGCAGCACGCTCGGTCCCTTCTGGTCACTCGTCCTCGGCCTCATGCTCTACAACGGCTCGGTGCTCGCGGAGATCTTCCGTGCGGGCGTGCAGGCCGTCCCGCGCGGGCAGAGCGAGGCCGCCTACGCCGTGGGCATGACCAAGTCCCAGGTCATGGTGCAGATCCTCGCGCCGCAGGCGCTGCGGTCGATGCTGCCGGCGATCATCAGCCAGTGCGTGGTGGCGCTCAAGGACACCGCCCTGGGCTTCGTCATCGGCGCCGGCGGCATCGTCGACATCGGCGAGCGGATCTACATCTCGCCGCTCTACGACAACCCGCTGGCCGTGGGGATCGTGCTGGCCGCGGTCTTCATCATCATCAACTACAGCCTCTCCAGGCTGGCCGTCCACCTCGAGGGCCGGATGCGCCGCCAGGTGACGACGGTGGAGAACGTCGAGACCGCCGCCGGCGCCTGAGGCCCGACCTCGCGGACGCGCGGCGCCGCACCGGGGGCAGCTCGGGGCGGGCGAAGGGGGCGGCAGCCGCCCCACTTCGTCCCGGGCCGGGTCAGCCGACCCTGGTGTAGGTGATCTCGATGGTCAGCCGGCTGCGCTCGGGTCCGACGTACATCCCGCGGAAGGGCGAGACGTCGTCGTAGTCGCGGCCGCGGCCGATGACGACGTGGTCGAGGCCGACGCTGCCGACATTCGTCGGGTCGAGCGGGAGCCACTCCCCCGCCCAGAGCTCGAGCCAGGCGTGGTTGCGGCCGTCGATGCTCGCCCCCACCTCGAGCCCGGCCTCGCCGGTGTCCTCCACCGTGACGTAGCCGCTGACGTACCGGGCCGGGATGCCGATGTGCCGCAGCCCGCCGAGGGTGAGGTGGGCGAAGTCCTGGCACACGCCGCGCCGGCTCTGCCACACGTCGTGGGCGGTGGCCTGCCACCCGGTGATGCCCCGTTCGTACTCCAGCGCGGACTGGACCCGGTCGGCGAAGGCGAGGGCCGCCTCCCGTGGGGTGGCCGCGTCGGCGACCTCCTCGGCGATCGTCGCGACCGCCTCCGGCGGGGCGGTCCGGGTGGTCTGGGCGAGGAACTCGCTGAGCCGGTCCTGGACGGACTCGCCGCGCAGGTCCGCCCAGCCCGCCGACTCGCCCCGGGGCGTCCTGCTCGAGCGCTCCACCGTGCTCGTCGCCTCCACCTCGAGCTGGCGGTGCGGGGTCCGTGACTCCAGGGCCATGACCTGGGTGCCCCAGTGGTCGACGTAGCCGTTGCTCCAGGTGAGCGGCTTGACCCGCACGCGGGCCTCGAGCGTGGTCTGCCCCGGCTCGTCGACGGGGACCATCCGCAGCTCGTTGTGCGAGGCGGTGACCTCCTCGTCGTAGTGCATCGTCGTGCGGTGCACGATCCGGTGACGCCGGGTGCTCATACGATCTCTCCCGTCCACTCCTGCACCGGCTCCGACCTGAAGTAGCGGTCGCCGATGACGTCCGAGGCGGCCATGACCGCCTCCTGCACCTCCTGCATCCGCTCGGGCAGGTGGCGCAGCACCTCGTCGGGCGGGCTGAACTCGAGCGAGGTGCGCACCCGGCCGAGGATCCGGCGCCCCTCGTCCGAGAACCCCACCCGGTCCTTGTCCGGGGCGAGGACGACGAGGCGGTCCTCGGCCTCCTTCAGCGCGGCGATGACCGACCGCGGGAAGCGCCGGTCGAGAGTGAGGAAGGCGGCCGCCGTGCGGTCGGTGATGACCCCGCGCATGGTGCGCAGCATCGCCTGCTGCGCACCGCAGCTGGCCAGGACCGAGCCCCATGCGGGTCCGGCCGGGGTCGCGCCGATGGCCACGAGCCGGGCGGTCATGTCGGCCCGCTCCAGGGTCCGGCCGAGGACGAGGAAGTCCCACGCGTCGTCGTGGCTCATCGTCGAGTCGGAGATCCCGTCCAGCAGCGCGGCCCGCTCGCGGACCCAGGCGAGGTGGTACTGCGTCGCCCGGCCCGGGGTGAAGGAGTTCCACCGGTGGTAGGTCGTGTTGATCGTCTCCCACGTCTCGGTGGAGATGACCTCCCGGGCCCGGCGGGCGTTCTCGCGTGCCGCGTGCCACGACCCGGAGATCGTGTTCGGGTTCTTCGCGTCGAAGACGAGCAGCCGGCTGGTCTCGGCGTAGTCGATCTCCCCGAGCTCGCCGTAGCCCATGATCCCCCGCAGCACCATCGTGCACGCGTCCTGCTCGACCGCCGCGGGGTCCTCGAGGAGCTGGAGGCGAAGGGCGTCGACGATCCGGGCGGTCCCGTCCGCGCGCTCGACGTAGCGGCCGATCCAGAAGAGGGAGTCGGCGATCCGGCTGAGCATCAGCGCTCCTCCTCGTTCGTGTCCTGGTCGGTCCGCGAGGACTGGGCCTGGGCCTGCTCGGCCCGGGTCGTGCCCACCCAGATGACCTCGCGCTCGTCGCGGTCCGGTGGGAGCCGGTGGTAGCGGCCGGCGAGCACCCAGGTGTCCTTCGAGCCGCCACCCTGGCTGGAGTTGACGACCAGCTGCCCCTCGGGGAGCGCGACGCGGGTCAGGCCTCCGGGCAGCACCGAGACCTCCTCGCCGTCGTTGACCGCGAAGGGGCGCAGGTCCACGTGCCGGGGTCGCAGCTCACCGTCGATGAGCGTGGGCACGGTGGACAGCTGCACGACCGGCTGGGCGATCCATCCGCGTGGGTCGTCGAGGAGCTTGGCCCGCAGGGTGTCCAGCTCCTCGCCGGTGGCCTCCGGCCCGATGACCAGGCCCTTGCCGCCGGAGCCGTCGACGGGCTTGACGACCATCTCGTCGAGCCGACCGAGGACCTCGCTCAGGGCGTCCGGCTCGTTGAGCCGGTAGGTGTCGACGTTCGGGAGGATCGGGTCCTCGTCGAGGTAGTAGCGGGTCAGCTCGGGGACGTAGGAGTAGACGAGCTTGTCGTCGGCGACGCCGTTGCCGACGGCGTTGGCGAGGGTCACCCGGCCGGCGCGCACGGCCGAGATGAGTCCGATGACCCCGAGGAGGGAGTCCCGGCGGAAGTGCACCGGATCGAGGAAGTCGTCGTCGATACGTCGGTAGATGACGTCGACGCGCTCCTCGCCGTGCGTCGTGCGCATCCGCACCTCGCCACCCCGCACGACGAGGTCACGGCCCTCGACGAGCTCGACGCCCATCATCCGGGCCAGCAGCGAGTGCTCGAAGTAGGCGCTGTTGTACACCCCGGGGGTGAGCACGACGACCGTCGGGTCCGGCCGCCCTTCGGGGGCGCTGGCGCGCAGCGCCTGCAGCAGCAGCCGCGGGTACCCGTGCACCGGACGGATGCGCATCGTCGCGAAGGCCTCGGGGAAGACGTTGGTCATCGCCCGCCGGTTGGCGATGACGTAGGAGACCCCCGAGGGGACGCGTACGTTGTCCTCGAGCACCCGGAAGGTGCCCTCCTCGTCGCGGATGAGGTCGATGCCGCTGACGTGTGCCCGCACGCCGTTCGGGGGACGCAGGCCGCACACCGCGCGGTGGTAGTGGCTCGAGGTCGCGATGAGCTTCCACGGGACGATGCCGTCCTCGACGGCGCGCGGCAGCCCGCTCGGCCGGCTGTAGATGTCGTCGAGGAAGGCCTCGAGGACCTTGACCCGCTGGGCGACCCCGCGCTCGACGGTCTCCCACGCGTCCGCGTCGATGACCCGCGGGACGGCGTCGAGGGGGAAGGGCCGCTCCTCGCCGGCGTGGTCGAAGGTGACCCCCTGCTCGAAGAACATCCGGGCGAGGGAGTCGGCGCGCTCCGTGAGCGCACCGGCCTCCATGGAGCGAAGGGTGTGGTGCACCGGCTTGTACGGGGGCCGGGGTAGCCCCCCTTCGTCCAGCATCTCGTCCCAGGCCGCGCCGGGGTCGTACTGCGTCCCGAAGAGTGAGTCGAGTGCGTTGTCCGTCACGTGGCCACACTAACCACGAGGAGGGCCCGGCGGGCAGGTTCGAGCGGCGCACGCAGGCAGCGGGCCCGGCGGACTCGACGCTTCCCGGCATTTCCTCTCGGCGAGAAGGCCGCGTCCGCGCTGACGTCTCCCGGCGACCGCCGGGGTCAGTCCCGTGCCTGCTCGGGCGTGGCGTCGAGGGCCTCGTTGACGACGAGGCGGGTCACCTCCGGGCCGTAGCCCTTGCGAGCGAGCATCCCGGAGAGCCGCCGGACCTGCCTCGTCCGGTCCAGGCCGTGCATCGTGCGCAGCTTCTTCGCGACGAGCTCGTGCGCGCGGGCGCGCTCCTGCTCGGGGTCGACCTCGTCGAGCACCCCGCGGGCGACCTCGTCGTCGACCCCCTTCGCCCGCAGCTCGTGGGCCAGGGCACGCCTCGCCAGGCCCCGGCCGGCCTGCTTGGACCGGACGAAGGTCTGCGCGAAGGCCACGTCGTCGACGAGGCCCACCTCCTCGAAGCGGTCCAGCACCCGTGCCGCGACGTCGGGTGGGCATCCCTTGCGGGTCAAGGCGTCCTCGAGCTGCGTGCGGCTCTTCGGCGCCCCGGTCAGCTGGCGCAGCACGACCGCCCGCGCCACCGCCTCGGGGTCGGCGTCCGGGTCAGCGGTCGCCGGGTCGGGCGGCGGGGCCGCCGGCCGCCGCTCGGTCGCCTCGGGGGCCGCACGGTCCTCCTCGATGGCGGAGACCGCCGCGCGCAGCTGTTCGAGCGTGCGCGGGGCGGCCTCCGTCGACTTCTCCTGCGACATGCGGATCAGAAGTCGACCGGCACCTCGGCCGGGGACTCCGCGGTCTCGTCGGTCTCCGGCTGGACCCCGATGCCGAGCTTGTTCTTGATCTTGGCCTCGATCTCGTCACCGAGCTCGGGGTTGTCCTTGAGGAACTTGCGCGCGTTCTCCTTGCCCTGCCCGAGCTGGTCGCCCTCGTAGGTGTACCACGCACCGGCCTTGCGCACGAAGCCGTGCTCGACACCCATGTCGATGAGGCCGCCCTCACGGGAGATGCCCTGCCCGTAGAGGATGTCGAACTCGGCCTGCTTGAAGGGCGGGGAGACCTTGTTCTTGACGACCTTGACCCGCGTGCGGTTGCCGACCGGCTCGCTGCCGTCCTTGAGGGTCTCGATCCGGCGCACGTCCAGGCGGACGGAGGCGTAGAACTTCAGCGCCTTGCCACCCGTGGTCGTCTCCGGGGAGCCGAACATGACACCGATCTTCTCGCGCAGCTGGTTGATGAAGATCGCGGTCGTGCCCGAGGAGTTCAGCGCGCCGGTGATCTTGCGCAGCGCCTGGCTCATCAGGCGGGCCTGCAGACCGACGTGGCTGTCGCCCATCTCGCCCTCGATCTCGGCCCGCGGCACGAGGGCGGCGACCGAGTCGATGACGATGATGTCCAGGGCACCGGAGCGCACGAGCATGTCGGCGATCTCCAGCGCCTGCTCACCGGTGTCGGGCTGGCTGACCAGCAGCGCGTCGGTGTCCACCCCGAGCTTCTTCGCGTACTCCGGGTCGAGCGCGTGCTCGGCGTCGATGAAGGCCGCGATCCCGCCGTTCTTCTGGGCATTGGCCACCGCGTGCAGGGCGACCGTCGTCTTGCCGGAGGACTCCGGGCCGTAGACCTCGACGACCCGACCACGCGGCAGCCCGCCGATGCCGAGGGCCACGTCGAGGGAGATCGCCCCCGTCGGGATGGTCGCGATCGGAGGACGCACGTCGTCGCCCAGGCGCATCACCGCGCCCTTGCCGTACTGCTTCTCCACCTGCCCCATGACGGTCTCGAGGGACTTCAGCTTCTGCTCGTGGAGCTTGCTGTCGATGTTCGCGATCTCAGCCATGCCACACCTTCCTTGAACTCGTGTCGGGCGCGCCCACCGGCGACCAGGCCCACGCTGTCGGACTCGTTGCGCTTCTCTGGTCAGACGCTAGGAGCCACCCCCGACAACGGTCCGCGGTCGCCGTGGGACTGTGGACACCGGTGCCGTCGGGAGAGCACCTGTGGACAACAGTACCCGTACACCTGTTCGAGATGGGGACGGGCACGCCGACACGCCGGATCAGTCCCCGAGCGCCGGCCGGGCCACCGTCTCGTGGCGGGGTCTCCCCTTCGCACCCTCGTGCAGGTGGGAGGCGACGAGCTCCATCTCCGTGGCCCGCCACGGGCGCGAGCGCCACGTGTCGAGCACCCGCAGCCACCTCGTCGCCTCGATCGACCGCTTCAGCCGCGCGAGGGTCAGGTGCGGCACGAAGTCCTTGCCGTCCGGCGTGGCCCCGGTGACGTTCGCCGCCGCCCGCGCGCCCGTCGCCAGCCGGGCGAGCGACTCCCCCGCCGCCGCGTCGACCCCCAGCCAGAGCACCTTCGCCCGGCTCGGGTCGGGGAAGCAGCCGGCTCCGCCGAGCACGACGTCGAAGGGGGCCACCCGGGCGGCGACCTCCTCGAGCCGCTCGAGCAGCTCCTCCTCCCGCGCCTCGGGCACCGAGGCCATGAAGGCCAGGGTGAGGTGCCACTGCGCGGGGTCGATCCACGGCATGCCCTCCCGCGGCGCGAGGAAGTCCGACAGGTCCGCCACGACGTCCTCGGGCGGGACCACCGAGACGAACATCCGCTGGCCCATGTCCCCACCGTGCCACCGGGCGTCCCGCGCCGCCACGGGGGCGTGCGCCGGGGGGCGGGGCACGAGACGATGCCGACGTGCAGATCGTCGACACCGCCGCCCTGGCCACCGCCCTCCGTGCCCTGCCCGAGCGCCCCCGCGTCGTGGCCTCCGGCAACCACAGCGTCCCGTGGGAGGTGCTGCGGGTCCTCGACGCGCACGTGGAGACCTACGTGCTCAACATGCTCAACGGACCGCCCGGGATCCCCGACCGCGACGGGGTCACCCTGGAGACGAGCTTCGTCGGCGCCGGGCAGCGCCGCCGCCGTGGCCTGAGCTACCTGCCGAGCCGGCTCTCGCTCGTGCCCGTCCTCTTCCGCGAGCACCTGCCGGTCGACGCCGTCGTCGTGCACTGCGCCCCGCCCCGGGAGGGCCTCCTCTCCCTCGGTCTCGAGGTCAACCTCCTGCCGGCGGCGATCGAGGCCTGCCGTGCGCGCGGCGGGCTCGTCGTGGCGATGATCAACGACCGGATGCCCTACACCCACGGCGACGCCCTCGTGCCCGTGGAGGAGGTCGACCTCGCCCACGAGGTCAGCGAGCCCCTCCCGTCGCCCGCCCCCGCCGCGCCCCTCGGGAAGGACGCCCTGACCATCGGACGCCGCGTCGCCGACCTCGTCCCCGACGGCGCGACCCTCCAGATGGGCATCGGCGCGGTGCCGGACGCCGCACTCGCCTCGCTCACCGGGCACCGCGGGCTGCGTCTGTGGACCGAGATGTTCTCCGACGGGGTGCTGGCCCTGGACCGGGAGGGGGCCCTCGAGGCCGAGTACCCGCTGACGACCTCCTTCCTCTTCGGCTCGCCAGAGCTCTACGCCTGGGTCGACGGCAACCCCCGCGTGCGCATGGCCCGCACCGAGCGCACCAACGACCCCGGCCTCATCGCCCGGCAGCGGATGATGACCTCGATCAACACCGCGCTCGAGGTCGACCTCTTCGGCCAGGCCAATGCCTCCCGCATCGACGCGCGGATCCACAGCGGCTTCGGCGGGCAGCCCGACTTCATCGTCGGGGCGCTGCACTCCCCGGGCGGTCAGGCCTTCCTCGCCCTGCGCTCGTGGCACCCCAAGGCCGACGTGAGCACGATCGTCCCCCTCGTCGACGAGCCGGTCACCTCCTTCCAGGCCACCGCGATCGTCACCGAGCAGGGCGTGGCCCCGCTCTTCGGGGCCCCCGAGACGGAGCAGGCGCGGGCGCTCATCGAGCAGGCCGCCCACCCGCGCGTGCGGGCGGAGCTGTGGGAGGAGGCCCGCGCCCTCGGCCTGGCCTGACGCCCACGAGGGGCGTCCCCTTCGCCCGGCGGCGCCCTCAGGAGCGCAGCAACGTCCCGAACCTCCGGGAGGCCAGCGCGATGCCGACGACGCCGAGCACGACGAGGTAGGCCACGTGCCAGAGCAGGCCCCAGCCGACCTCGCCGAGCATGAGACCGCGCTCGAGCGCCACGCCGTGGTAGAGCGGCGTGGCCATGACGAGCGGCTGCGCCCACCCGGGGTAGGTGCCGAGCGGGAAGAAGGTCGCCGAGAGGAGGAAGAGCGGCTGGATGACGAGCATGATCCAGTCGAAGTCGACCCACGAGCGCATGAAGGTCGTCGCGTACATGCCGACCGCGGAGAAGGCCATCCCGATGAAGACCGCCGCCGGGACCGCCAGCAGCGACCACCACGACTCGACGACCCCCACGGCCAGCGCCACGAGGTAGAAGACGAGGGCGTAGACCCCGCCCCGGATGAGGGACCAGACCACCTCGCCCACGGCGACGTCCCGCGGCCCGAGCGGGGTGGCCAGCATGGCGTCGTAGATCCGGGCGTACTTGAGCTTGAAGAAGACGTTGAACGTCGAGTCCATGACGGCGCCGTTCATCGCCGAGGCCGCGAGCATCGCGGGCGCGACGAAGGCCGCGTAGCTCACCCGCGACCCGCCGTCGGTCGTGACGAGCGGGACGAGGGACCCGACCCCGATGCCGAGGGAGAAGAGGTAGAAGACCGGCTCGGCGAAGCCGGTGACGAAGGCGGCCCACTGCCGGCGGAAGGAGACCGCGTTGCGCTCCACGACCGAGCGCCACATCGCCAGACCGGGGGTCAGCGGCCCCACCCCGGCGCTCACGGGACGAGCTTTCGGGTCATGCCCCGGTGGGCGTAGACCCACCCGAGGCCGATGAAGACCGCCAGCACCGCCAGGTGTACGAGGTCGACGGGGGCGAGGCTCCCGTGGGCACAGCCACGGACCAGCTCCACCCCGTGCCACAGCGGCGTCACCCAGGCGACCGGCTCGAACCACGCCGGCAGCCGGTCGATCGGGAAGAAGACCCCGGAGAAGAGCATGAGCGGGGTGATGACGAGGCGGTAGACGACGTTGAAGGCGCTGTCCCCCTTCGCCCGGGCGGTGAAGCCGAAGAGCGGCACGGCGAAGGCGAGGGTGAGCAGCACCCCGACCGGCACCGCGAGCAGCACCCACCACGAGGAGAAGCCGCCGAAGAGCGCCGCGACGAGGACGAACGCGGCCGTGGCGATCGCCCCCTGCCCCGCGACGACGGTGAGGTGGCCGAGGAGCAGGTCGCTCACCGTGAGCGGGGTGGCGAGCATCGAGTGGTACATCCGGTTCCACGTGAAGAGGCCGTAGACCGGGTAGGTCGACTCGCTGACCGCAACCATCATCGGCTGCACCGCGAGCATGCCGGGCGCGACGAACTGGAGGTAGGGCACCCCGTCGACGCCCCCGGAGGAGGCGTCGACGAGCGAGCCGAGACCCAGGCCCATCGCCAGGAGGAAGAGCAGCGGCGAGACGAAGCGGCTGAAGAGCGAGCCGCGCCAGGTGCGCCGGTAGACGACGAGGAAGTAGCGGGCCACCGCGAGGGCCCGCTCCGCGGGACGAAGGGGGGCCCGCGGGCCGTGCAGATGGCGCGCCCCCGGGTCGCTGGCCCGCCCGGCGGCGAGGGACTGGCCGGTCGCGCTCATCAGTCCACCAGCGTCCGGCCGGTGAGGTGGAGGAAGACGTCCTCGAGCGTGGAGCGGCGCACGATCGAGCTGATCGGGGCCAGCCCCCGCGCGAGCACCGCGTCGAGGGCGTCGTCGCCGTGGTCGGTGTAGAGCAGCAGCCGGTCCGGCAGCGCCTCGACCCGCTCCCCGATCCCTTCGACCCGGTCGCTCGCCGCGAGGTGGTCCTCGACCGGCAGGCGCAGCTCGAGCACCTCGCGGGTGGAGTGCTCCCGGATGAGCGAGCGGGGTGACCCCTCGGCGACGATCCGGCCGTGGTCCATGACGACGAGCCGGTCGCACAGCTGCTCGGCCTCGTCCATGTAGTGGGTCGTGATGATGAGCGTGACGCCCTGGCGCTTGAGCCGGAAGAGCCGGTCCCACAGCACGTGCCGCGCCTGCGGGTCGAGTCCGGTCGTCGGCTCGTCGAGGAGGAGGACCTCGGGGTTGTTGATGAGCGAGCGGGCGATCGTCAGGCGACGCTTCATGCCGCCGGAGAGCGGCTCGACGGTGTCCCTGCGCCGCTCGGTGAGCTGGGCGAAGTCGAGCAGCTCGTCGGTGCGTTCGCGGATCACCCGTCGCGGCAGGCCGAAGTAGCGCCCGTAGACGTGGAGGTTCTCCTCGACGGTGATCTCCTCGTCGAGGTTGTCCTGCTGCGGGCAGTTGCCGAGCCGCGCGCGCACCGCGGCGCCGTCGGTGACCGGGTCGAGCCCGAAGATCCGCAGCTCCCCGCCGCTCGGCGGCGAGGTCGCCGCGACCATCTTCATCGTCGAGGACTTGCCGGCGCCGTTGGGCCCGAGGAAGCCGAAGGACTCCCCCTTCGTCACGTGCACGTCGATCCCGTCCACGGCGGTGAACTCGCCGAAGGTCTTGGTCAGGCCCGTGGCACTCAGCAGGATCTCGCTCACGAGCGGCGAGGCTATCCCCCGGCCCCGGCAGCCGTCACGCACAGGTCAGTCCGGCTCGTTCGCGATCTCCGGCGGGACCTCCATCGGCGGCCGGTCGATCCCGAGGCGACGCTCCTCCGGGACCCCGACGTCCTCGCACAGCGCCTCCCACACCCGTCGTGCGGGGACACCGTCCTCGAGCGCCCGGGCGACGGTCCGGTCGCCGAGGGCCTGGACGACGTGGCCGCGCGCGAGGGTGTCGGCATAGGCCTGCCCGAACTCGTCCTCCATGAGGGTCCAGAATCGACTCAGCCGCACGTCGCAGAGTGTAGGTGTCCCCGCTGGGCGGCATACTGCAGCCACGACGACGACGAGGAGGGTCGACGGTGCCCCAGACCACCCGCTGGCGGATGCCCGCCGAGTGGACCGAGCACGAGCGCACGTGGATGGCCTGGCCGAGTGCCGGCTACACCCTCGGCGACACGGCGGCCGAGGCCGAGGTGGCCCGCCGCACCTGGGCCGAGGTCGCCCGGGCCGTCGCGCGCTTCGAACCGGTGACGATGGTCGTCACCGGCCACGACATCCACCTCTGCCGCGACTACCTGCGCAACGACACCGCCCATCCCATCGACATGGTCGTCGCCGACCTCGACGACGCGTGGATGCGCGACATCGGCCCCACCTTCGTCCTCGCCCCGGACGGGCAGCTCGGTGGCGTGGACTGGGTCTTCAACGGCTGGGGGGCCCAGGCCTGGGCCTCGTGGGAGGACGACGCACGGGTGGCCGAGCTGGTCGCCGACGCCGCCGGGGCGCACACCGTCTCCTCCCCCCTCGTCAACGAAGGGGGAGCCATCCACGTCGACGGCGAGGGCACCCTCCTGCTCACCGAGACGGTGCAGCTGGACCCGGGGCGCAACCCGGATCTGACCAGGGCCGACGTCGAGGCCGAGCTCACCCGCACCCTCGGGGTGGACACCTTCATCTGGCTGCCGCGTGGGCTGACCCGCGACTACGACGAGTTCGGCACCCGCGGCCACGTGGACATCTGCGCGACCTTCACCGAGCCCGGCCGGGTGCTGCTCCACTGGCAGGAGGACGAGACCCACCCCGACCACGCGGTGAGCCGGGAGCTGGAGGCCGTGCTGCGCGAGGCGCGGGACGGCGCCGGCCGCTCCCTGGACGTCGTGCGCATCCCGGCGCCGACGACGACGACCGACGAGGAGGGCCCGGTCGACTGGTCGTACGTGAACCACCTCGTCTGCAACGGCGGCGTCGTCGCCTGCACCTTCGAGGACCCCAACGACGAGCGGGCCCTCGAGATCCTGCGGGAGGTCTACCCCGGCCGCGAGGTCGTCGGGGTCGACGCCCGCCCGCTCTACGACCGCGGTGGCGGGATCCACTGCATCACCCAGCAACAGCCGGAGTCCGCATGAGCCTCACCTCCTTCCTCCGTACCCGCGGCGACCTGCTCGCCTACGTCCCGATCGCGGTGACGACGACGCTCGCCGACATGACCGGTCGCGACCGCGCCCACCTCGTGAGCAAGCTGGCGCTCGCGCCGACCCTCGCCGCGGGCCTGGTCGCCACCCGGCAGGAGCGCTGCCCGAAGCGCACCGGAACCCTCCTCACCGCCCTCGCGGGATCGACGGTCGGCGACTGGTTCATGTACCGCTCCAGCCGGTCCGAGGGCGAGACCTCCCGGCGGGAGATGCAGCGCGGGGCCAGCGCCTTCGGCGTGCAGCAGGCGGGACTGATCGCCCTGCTCGTCCACGACGGCGCCCGGCCCCGGGCGGTACCCTCCGGCATCGCCGCCACGACCTTGGCCGGGCTCGCGGTGGTCGACGGTGAGGGCGGCGGTCTGCCGGACCCGGTGCTCACCGGCTACGGGCTCCTCCTGGGGTCGATGGCCGCACTGGCGATGGGCGAAGGGGGCCGCGGTCACCGCGATCTGGGCCTGGGCGGGGCCCTCTTCCTCCTCTCCGACGCCGCGATCATCGTGGGCGGCCGCTTCGCGAGGAGCCCGCGGGCGCGGGCGATCTCCTCGGGGGTCGTCCTCTCGACCTACACCGCGGCTCTGGCCCTGCTCGTGCGCGGCCTGCGCGAGGAGGTCTGACGACGAGGTCGCCGGGACCTCGGGCGTAGGTCTGACGACGAGGTCGCCGTGACCTCGGGCGTACCGGTGGTGTCGAGGCGACGGGCGGGTTACCGTCTGGTAATGAACCTCTCCCCCCGCCCGAAGCACACCCCGGCCCTGCGTGGGCGTCGTGTCCTCATCACCGGCGCCGCCCGTGGCATCGGCGCCGGGCTGGCCGACCTGCTCACCGCCCACGGCGCCCGGGTCGCCCTCGCCGGCCTCGAGCCCGACCTCCTCTCGCAGGTGGCCGCCCGCAACCACGCCCCCTGGCGGGAGTGCGACGTGGCCGACCCCGCGGCCGTCGACCGTGCCGTCGAGGAGCTGGTCGCCGAGCTCGGGGGGCTCGACGTCGTCGTCGCCAACGCCGGCATCGCCAGGCAGCTGCCCGTCATCGGCGGCCAGCCCGGGGTCATGGAGGCGCACCTGCAGGTCAACACCCTCGGTGTCTTCTACACCCTGCGGGCCGCCGGCCCGCACATCAGCCACGCAGGCGGCTACGCGCTGGCGACCGCCTCCTTGGCCGCCGCCGTGCACCTGCCGCTGCTCGGCGCGTACAGCGCGAGCAAGGCGGCGGTCGAGGCCATCGGCAACACCCTGCGCCAGGAGGTGCGACCGAGCGGGGCCAGGGTCGGTGTCGCCTACTACTCCGAGCTCGCGACCGACATGACCGAGAGGGGCTTCGCGACGCGGGCGGGCAGGAAGCTCACCGGCGGCGGCACGATCACCGGGGTCGCGCCGCTGGAGACCGGGCTGCGTGCCCTCGAGCGGGGCATCGCCCGGCGCAGCCGCAGGATCGTGGCGCCGGCGTGGGTGGCGCCCGTCGTGCCGGTCCGTCACCTCGCCCAACGGGTCGTCGAGCTCAAGCCGCTGCCGGACCTCACCGAGTCGCTCGAGATCGCCCGCACCGAGCAGGTGGACTTCACCACCGAGCAGCCCGCCGGCGGCGCCACGCCCGGCACCCGGGAGGGCGCGTGAGCGCCCGGATCGCGCCCGGGGAGCTGCGCGACCTCGGCCCCCTCCGGTGGGGCTTCGCCCGGGTGGCGGGCCGGGTCACCGGCACCGAGCCGCCGGCGATCTTCACCACGCTCGGGCGGACCAGGGGTCTCTTCACCGGGTGGCTGCACTTCGCCGGTCGCCTGATGCCCTTCGGCTCCCTCGCGCGCCGGGAGTCCGAGCTCGTCATCCTCACCGTCGCCACCGCCCGCGGCTGCGAGTACGAGCGGGAGCACCACCGGCTCCTCGCCCGCAGGGCGGGCCTGACCCACGACGAGGTCGAGGCCCTCCTCGCCGACACCTCCGTGCCGACGCTGAGCGACCGCGAGACCGTGCTGCGCTCCACCGCCCGGCTCCTCCTGCGCAACCGGGACCTCGACGACACCCAGTGGGCCCGGCTGCGGTCGGTGACCAGCGAGCGCGAGGCCATCGAGCTGCTCCTGCTCGTCGGCCACTACGACATGCTCGCGACGACCCTGACCACCCTGCGGCTGGAACCGGACCGACCCCGCTGACCGCTCCGCCCGGGAGGCTGCCCGGGGCGACCCCTGGACAGATACTTGCATCCGTAACTTACCTCTGCAAGTATCTGTTCCATGAGCACCCTCGCCTACGACCTCCACGTGCTCGTCCGGGCACTGGACCGCTCCGCGGACGCGCGGCTGGCCCCCTTCGGCATCGGCTACCCGCGCTACCTGGCGCTGCTCATCGTCTCCACGGCCGACGGGCCGACCCAGCGTGACCTCGCGGCGGCGCTGGGCCAGAGCGAGGCGAACGCCAGCCGCACGGTCTCCGCCCTCGCGGAGGCGGGCTGGCTCGAGGCCCGGCGCACCCCCGGCACCGGCAACCGGCGGACCCTGCACGTCACGGAGGCGGGCGCGGCTCTCCTCGCACGGGCCGGCGAGGCCCTCGGCGGCGCCTTCGACGAGGTCGTCCG
Organism: uncultured Janibacter sp.; assembly: GCA_964430615.1. Taxonomy (GTDB): domain Bacteria; phylum Actinomycetota; class Actinomycetes; order Actinomycetales; family Dermatophilaceae; genus Janibacter. Next base: position 29,198 of record CAYSGN010000011.1, read on the forward strand.
CGGCATCGGCCACGACCCCGATGCGCTCGCCATCGACATCCGTCGCCTCACCGCGATCATCGAGGAGTCACCATGACGCCGCTGCTGCTCACCCATCTCGTCGCGGCGCTGGTCGCCCTGCCGCTCGGCGGGTACCAGATCTTCCGACCGACGAAGGGCGATGCCCGGCACGTCCTCCTCGGCCGGGTCTGGGTCGTCCTCATGGTCTGGGTCGCGGTGAGCTCCTACTGGATCCGCGACATCCGGGACGGCGACTTCTCGCTGCTGCACATCCTCTCCACGGTCACGCTCGTCGCGCTCGTGCTCGGTGTCGTCAACGCCCGCCGGAGCAGGATCGCCGCGCACAAGGGCAACATGCGCGGTAGCTGGCTCGGCCTGTGCGGTGCCTTCGTCGGGGCGGTCGCGGTGCCCGGTCGCCTCATCCCGGTCTTCGCGCTCGGCCACCCCCTCGAAGCCGTGGCCGTCGTCGCGCTCATCGGGGCCCTCACCTTCGCCCTGGTGCGGATCGGTGCCCTGCTCACCACGGACCCGCAGGCCCGCCCCTCACGCTGACCCGGCGCTCCCGGGCCACGAGCGAAGGGAGAGGTGGACGGGCGTGGGCCGGGAGACGAGCGCTGTCGGGGTGGGGTGGCAGGCTGGAGCCAGCCATGGCAGACGAGATCCTCGAGCGCTTCTCCCCCGCCACCCGCGAGTGGTTCCGGAGCAGCTTCAGCGCGCCCACCCCCGCCCAGGACGGTGCCTGGCGGGCCATCGGGTCGGGCAGCCACGCGCTCGTCGTCGCGCCGACCGGCTCCGGCAAGACCCTCTCGGCCTTCCTGCACGCGCTCGACCGGATCGCCGCCCGGCCGCACCCGGAGGACCCGATGGCCCGCTGCCGGGTCCTCTACGTCTCCCCGCTCAAGGCCCTCGCCGTCGACGTGGAGCGCAACCTGCGCTCCCCGCTCGTCGGCATCGGCCACGCCGCGACGCGCCTCGGTCTGAGCGCCCCGGAGGTCACCGTCTCGGTGCGCTCGGGCGACACCCCTGCCCGGGAGCGCCGCGCCTTCGCCAGGGCCCCGAGCGACGTGCTCATCACGACCCCGGAGTCGCTCTTCCTCATGCTCACCTCCGGCGTGCGCGAGGCGCTGCGCGGCGTCGAGACGGTCATCGTCGACGAGGTCCACGCCCTCGCCGGCACCAAGCGCGGCGCCCACCTGGCCCTCTCGCTGGAGCGGCTCGACGCCCTCCTCGAGCGGCCCGCCCAGCGGGTCGGCCTCTCCGCGACCGTGCGGCCGGTCGACGAGGTCGCCCGATTCCTCGGTGGCGGCCGCCCGGTCGAGGTCGTCCAGCCGCCGTCGCCGAAGCAGTGGCAGCTCGAGGTCGTCGTCCCCGTGGCCGACCTCACCGAGCTGGACGCCCCGGCCGGCGACCTCTCGGGGGCCGCCGCCGGGGAGGAGCGCCGGGCCTCGATCTGGCCGCACGTCGAGGAGCGGGTCGTCGACCTCGTCACGCAGCACCGCACGACGCTCGTCTTCGTCAACTCCCGTCGGGTCGCCGAGCGGCTCACCGGGCGGCTCAACGAGATCTGGCACGAACGCAACGCTCCCCCCGACGAGCCGGAGGCGGGCCTCGCCCCCGGGGGCGACAAGGCCGTCGACGCCTCCGACGTCCACCGTCGCCACCCCGCCCGCCCTCCCGCCGAGGTCATGGCCCAGGCCGGTACCGGCGCGGGGGCCCCGGCCACGCTCGCCCGCGCCCACCACGGCTCGGTGAGCAAGGAGCAGCGCGAGCTCATCGAGGAGGACCTCAAGTCCGGCCGCCTCCCGTGCGTCGTGGCCACCTCCAGCCTCGAGCTCGGCATCGACATGGGGGCGATCGACCTCGTCATCCAGATCGAGTCCCCACCCTCGGTCGCCTCCGGTCTCCAGCGTGTCGGCCGCGCCGGCCACCAGGTCGGTGCGGTCAGCCACGGCGTCGTCGTCCCGAAGTTCCGCGGCGACCTCGTCCAGTCCGCCGTCGTCGTCGAGCGGATGCGGGCCGGCCGGATCGAGGCCCTGCACGTGCCCGCCAACCCCCTCGACGTGCTCGCCCAGCAGGTCGTCGCCATGTGCGCCCTCGAGGAGTGGCAGGTCGCGGACCTCGAGCGGCTCGTGCAGCGGGCCGCCCCCTTCGCCTCGCTGCCGACGAGCCTGCTGCACGCGGTGCTCGACATGCTCGCGGGCCGCTACCCGGACGAGGACTTCGCGGAGCTCCGACCGCGGATCACCTGGGACCGGGGCAGCGACACCCTCACCGGACGCCGCGGCGCCCAGCGCCTGGCCGTGACGAGCGGTGGCACCATCCCCGACCGCGGCCTCTACGGCGTCTTCCTCGCCTCCGGCGACGGTCCCGGCCGCAGGGTGGGCGAGCTCGACGAGGAGATGGTCTACGAGTCGCGGGTCGGTGACGTCTTCACCCTCGGCACGAGCAGCTGGCGGATCGAGGACATCACCCACGACCAGGTCCTCGTCAGCCCCGCGCCCGGCCAGCCGGGCAAGCTCCCCTTCTGGCACGGCGACCAGATCGGGCGCCCCGCGGAGCTGGGTCGGGCCGTGGGCGGCTTCGTGCGCGAGCTCGCCACGCTCGATGCGAAGGGGGCGAGCGCCCGCCTCGCCGAGGCCGGCCTGGACGCCTGGGCCGCGGACAACCTCCTCGCCTACCTCGCCGAGCAGCGGGAGGCGACCGGTCATCTCCCGGACGACCGCACGATCGTCGTCGAGCGCTTCCGCGACGAGATCGGCGACTGGCGGGTGGCGCTCCACTCCCCCTTCGGTGCCCAGGTGCACGCCCCGTGGGCCCTGGCGATCTCGGCCCGGATGCGCGAGCGCTTCGGCGTCGATGTGCAGGCCATGCACGGCGACGACGGCATCGTGCTGCGCCTGCCCGACCTCGAGCTCGACGAGGCCGGGACCGGTCCGGGCGAGATCCTCGACCTGATCGCCCTCGACCCCGCCGAGGTCGAGCGGGTCGTCACCGAGGAGATCGGTGGCTCGGCGCTCTTCGCGGCCCGCTTCCGCGAGTGCGCCGGCCGGGCCCTGCTGCTCCCCCGGCGCAGGCCGGACCGGCGCCAGCCGCTGTGGCAGCAGCGCCAGCGGGCGGCCGCACTGCTCGAGGTGGCCAGCGGTCATGCCGACTTCCCCATCGTGCTCGAGACGGTGCGCGAGTGCCTCCAGGACGTCTTCGACGTCCCCGGCCTGACCGAGCTCATGACGCAGGTCGCCGGGCGCGGGGTCGTCCTCGTCGACGTCGAGAGCCCGCGGCCCTCCCCCTTCGCCGCGTCGCTGATGTTCGGCTACGTCGCCCAGTTCCTCTACGAGGGGGACTCCCCGCTCGCCGAGCGTCGGGCCGCCGCACTCACCCTCGACCCGACGTTGCTCGCCGACCTGCTGGGCCGGGGTGAGCAGCTGTCCCTCGCCGACCTCCTCGACCCGCAGGCCGTGGAGACCTCGGCCGCCGAGCTCCAGCACCTCGATCCGCGGCGTGCGGCCCGGGACGCCGAGGACCTCCTCGACCTGCTGCGGGTCCTCGGCCCTCTGGATGTGCCCGAGCTCGTCGCGCGCAGCGTCGCCGAGCTCGACGAGACGGCCGTCCAGGAGGCTCTCGACGCCCTGGCGGCCGCGCGCCAGGCGATCCCGGTCCGCATCGCGGGCGCAGCGCGCTGGGCCGTCGTCGAGGACGCGGCCCGGTTGCGGGACGCGCTCGGCGTGACCCTGCCGCCGGGTCTGCCCGCGACCCTCCTCGAGCCGGTGGACGACCCGCTCGGCGATCTCGTCACCCGGTGGGCCCGCACGCACGTCCCCTTCGCCGCCGCGGACCTCGCCGAGCGCTACGGGATCGGGCGGGCGGTCGCCGTCGACGCCCTCCGCCGGCTGGTGCACTCCGGACGGGTCACCGAGGGAGACCTCCTGCCGGTCGAGTGCGGCGGACGCGGCGGGGAGTACTGCGACGTCGGGGTGCTGCGGATGCTGCGCCGCCGCTCGCTCGCCGCCCTGCGCCACGAGGTGGAGCCGGTCGAGCCGCGCCAGTACGCCCGGTTCCTCCCCACGTGGCAGGGGGTGGGCACCGGCATGCGGGGACGTGACGGCATCCTGCGGGTCGTCGAGCAGCTGAGCGGTGTACCGCTGCCGGCCAGCGCGCTGGAGACCCTCGTCCTGCCGGCCCGCCTCGCCGACCCGGCAGCCCCTCTCCTCGACGACGCCATGGCCTCCGGCGAGGTGCTCTGGGCCGGGCACGGGCGCACCGCCGGGGACGACGCGTGGATCAGTCTGCACCTGGCCGACGGGGCACGGACCACGCTCCCGGCGCCGGACCGCACCGGTCTGGGAGCCTGGGAGAGCGCCGTGCTGGAGGCCCTCTCCGGCGGGGGCGCGTACTTCTTCCGTGACCTCGCCGAGCAGGTGAGCGCCGACCGCGACGCAGGGAGCGCCCCACCGACCGACGACGAGCTCGCGGAGGCGCTGTGGTCGCTCGTGGACCGTGGCCTGGTCACCGGTGACACCCTCGCCCCGGTGCGGGGGCGGCTGGCCGGCGGGCGCACGACGCACCGCCCGGCACGCAGGGCCCCGAGCCGCGGACGCTACGGCGGGCGCCCCCGGCTGGGACGCCCGCCCGCGCCCACCCGCTCCGGGCCCCCGCAGGTGGCCGGCCGCTGGTCGCTGCTGCCGAGCGTCGAGACCGACCAGACCGTGCGGACCCACGCCGTCGTGGAGGGACTGCTCGATCGTCACGGGGTCATCACCCGCGGCGCGGTCGTCGCGGAGGAGGTCGAGGGTGGCTTCGCCGCGGTGCACCGGGTGCTCGGGCTGGCCGAGGAGGCCGGTCAGGTCCGGCGCGGCTACTTCGTCGAGGGCCTCGGCGCCTCCCAGTTCGCCGTCCCCGGTGCCGTGGACCGGGTGCGCGCGGTCGAGGCCGGCGCGGACGCGCTCGTCCTGGCGGCCACCGACCCGGCCAGCCCCTGGGGCGCGGCGCTCCGCTGGCCGGAGCGGGCCGGGGCCGGCCATCAGCCGGGCCGCAAGGCCGGCGCCGTCGTCGTCATCGTCGACGGCGAGCTCGTCCTCTACGTCGAGCGTGGTGGACGCACGCTGCTCACGTGGAGCGAGGACGAGGCCACCCTGGGCCGCGCGGCCGAGGCGCTGGCGGCAGCGGTGCGACGCGGCGCCCTCGGCCGCCTGACGGTCCAGAAGGCCGACGGCGAGACGGTCCTGGGCTCGACGGAGGCCCTCGCGACGGCGCTCACCGCCTCCGGCTTCACGATGACCCCCCGCGGTCTGCGGCTGCGACCGTCCGGGAGCCGCTGATGCCCGAGGGCGACACCGTGTGGCGCACCGCCCGCCGCCTGGCCGCGGCCCTCGCCGGTGAGGTGCTCACCCTGGCCGACATCCGGTGGGGCACCGTCGGGGAGGGCCCGATCCGTGGGTCACGGGTCGAGGAGGTCCTCCCGCGGGGTAAGCACCTGCTGCATCGCGTCGAGGGTGGCTGGACCCTGCACACCCATCTGCGGATGGAGGGCACCTGGCGGGTCGAGGGCAGCGACTCACCGGCCGCGGCCCGCGGCCTGCGCCGCCCCGACCTGCGCGTCGCCCTCGGCACGACCGCCTGGACCACGCTCGGCCTGCGCCTCGGAGAGGTCGACCTCGTCCCGCGCGAGGAGGAGCGACGGCTCGTCGGCCACCTCGGCCCGGACGTGCTCGGACCGGACTGGGACGCCGCCGTGGCCACGGCGCGCCTCATACGCGCTCCCGACGCGGGCCTGGCGGCCGCACTGCTCGACCAGCGCAACCTCGCCGGTGTGGGCACCTTCTGGGCGAGCGAGGCCCTCTTCGCCCAGCGCCTGCACCCCTGGCAGCCGGTCGGCGAGGTGTCCGAGGCCGAGCTTGTGGCCCTCGTGGAGCGGGTGCACGCCCTCATGCTGCGCGGCCGCGAGCACGCCGTGCAGTCCTCGACGGGCGAGTACCGGCCGGACCGTCGCTCGCAGGTGCACGGGCGCTCCGGACGTCCCTGCCGACGCTGCGGGTCGACGATCCGGCTCGCCCCGCTGGGCACGGGCGCCCATGATCGGGCCTTCTTCTCCTGCCCCGGCTGCCAGGGCGGCCTCGCCCCGACCGACGACGGGCACCCCCAGGCCCCCTTGGGGCACCGCCGCCGCTGACCTCCGAGCGGGCGGACCGGCGTCGCCGGTGCCGCGCCGGCAGCCGAGGCGGCCGAGACGATCTGCGTGACCGGCTCAGGCGGCGGAGACGATCTCCTCGCCGCGGCGCACGCCGACCGGGAGGGTGAGCGGCGCGCTGGCCCGCTCGGCCAGCTCGGCACGCTCGGCCACCTGGGAGAGGACGATGGACATCGGGACCTCCAGCGCCTCGCAGATGGCGGCGATGAGCTCCGAGCTCGCTTCCTTCTCCCCCCGCTCGACCTCGCTGAGGTACCCGAGCGAGACCGAGGCCTTGCCGGAGATGTCGCGCAGGGTGCGTCCCTGGGCACGACGAGCACCGCGCAGCACGTCGCCGAGCTCCTCACGCAGCAGCACCATCGCGTCCACCTCCTTGACGATCTCCTGACCCAACCGTACCCCCCGGCGCCGACGACGGTCAGACGACCTCGAGCGCGAGCCCGAGGGCCTCGCCCACGGCCCCGGTCCGCACGGCACCACGGTCTCCCTTCAACACCACGTGCCGCGCGATTGCTCCCGAGGAGCTCGCGCACGCGACCCACACCGTCCCGGCGGGATGGCCCTCGTTCGGCCCGGGCCCGGCCACCCCCGTCGTCGCGAGCGCGACGTCGACGCCGAGGACCCGACGGGCCCCGGTGGCCATCTGGCGGGCGACCTCGGGATCCACGGTCCCCACCCGGGTCAGGAGGTCCGGGTCCACGCCGAGCACGGAGGCCTTGACCTCGGCCGCGTAGGCGACCACGGAGCCCCGGAAGACCCGCGAGGCGCCCGCGACCTCCACGACCGTGGCCGCGAGCAGCCCCCCGGTGAGCGACTCGGCGGTGCCGAGCGTCCGGCCCTGGGCGACGAGGCGCTCGATGAGGTCGGCGGCCTCAGCCACGGCCCTCGCGTCGGGCCCGCTTCATCCGGGTGCGCTCGCTCGTGCTGCGCAGCGTGGTGGCCTTGATGACGTAGTCCACGGCCGTCGCGATCGTCACGACGAGGGCGGCGACGAGGATGACCCAGGCCAGGCCGCGCCAGACGATCTCCAGCGGCAGGCTGGCCAGCGGCATGACGAAGAGACCGATCGCCAGCGCCTGGAGGAAGGTCTTGATCTTCCCCCCGCGGCTGGCCGGCATGACCCCGTGCCGGATGACGAAGAAGCGCATGAGCGTGATGCCGACCTCGCGGGCGAGGATGAGCACGGTGATCCACCACGGGATCTGCCCGATCATCGAGAGCGTGATGAAGCCGGCACCGGTGAGCGCCTTGTCCGCGATGGGGTCGGCCACCTTGCCGAAGTCGGTGACCAGCCCCTTGGCCCGGGCGAGGTCCCCGTCGATCCGGTCGGTGATGATCGCGACCGCGAAGACGAGGAAGGCGTACCAGCGCGAGGCCGTGTCGTCCCCGCCGAAGCGCAGCACGAGCCACACGAAGACCGGCACGAGGAGGATCCGCATGACCGTCAGCGCGTTGGGCAGGTTCCACGGGCTCGGCTGCGCGTCACCTGCCGCGTCGGACGACGGGGGGCGAGGGTCCTGGTGGTCCGTGCTCACGACCGCACCTCCGCGAGCAGGTCGATGCCTTCGGTGCCGGTGACCACCGCCGGGACGAGGTCACCGGGACCCAGTCCGTCGGCCCCACCGGTGAGCAGCGTGACGCCGTCGATGTCCGGGCCCTGGTGGGCCGCCCGCCCGGAGACCTCCCCGGTCTCGGGGTCGACCTCCTCGACGAGCACCTCGATGCTCTCGCCGACGCGCTCCTCCGCCCGCTGCGCGGTCAGCTCCTCCACGAGCCGGGTGATCCGCTCGACCCGCTCGGCGACGAGGTCCGGGTCGACCTTGTCGGTCATCGTCTCCCCCTCGGTGCCGTCCTCGTCGGAGTAGCCGAAGACCCCGACGACATCGAGCCGGGCGGCGAGGAGGAAGCGCTCCAGCTCGGCGAGGTCGTCCTCCGTCTCGCCGGGGAAGCCGACGATGACGTTGGAGCGGATCCCGGCCTCGGGCTGCCGGGCCCGGACGGACTCGATGAGCTCGAGGAAGGAGTCGGTGCCCCCGAAGCGGCGCATGCGGCGCAGCAGGCTCTCCGAGGAGTGCTGGAAGGAGATGTCGTACCAGGGCACGACCCCGGGGACCGTGGCCATCGCCCGCAGCAGTCCCGGACGGATCTCGGCGGGCTGGAGGTAGGAGACCCGCACCCGCTCGATGCCCTCGATCGCGGTCAGCTCGGGCAGCAGGGTCTCGAGCAGGTCGACATCCCCGAGGTCCTTGCCGTAGGACGTGGTGTTCTCGCTGACGAGGAAGAGCTCGCGCACCCCCTGGGAGGCCAGCCACCTCCCTTCGGCCAGCACGTCGCTCGGGCGACGGGAGACGAAGAGGCCACGGAAGGTCGGGATCGCGCAGAAGGCGCAGCGCCGGTCGCACCCCGAGGCGATCTTCAGCGGCGCCCACGGTCGATCGTCGAGACGCACCCGGGGCAGGTCGCTCGCACCGTGCCCGGGCAGGGCCACCTCGTCGGCCAGGGCGGGCCGTTCGACGGGGGCGATCGGCAGCAGCGAGCGCCGGTCCCCCGGCGTGTGCGCCTCCGGCACCTGACCGTCGAGGACCGCGCGCAGGTGGCTGGACATGTCCGTGTAGGAGTCGAAGCCGAGGACCGCGTCGGCCTCCGGCAGCTCGGCGGCCAGCTCCTTCCCGTACCGCTCGGCGAGGCACCCGACGGCCACGACCTTCTGCGTGCGGCCGTGCTCGCGCAGGTCGTTCGCCTCGAGGATCGCGTCGATGGAGTCCTTCTTCGCCTGCTCGATGAAGCCGCAGGTGTTGACGACCGCGACGTCGGCGGCACCGGCGTCGTCGACGAGGGTCCAACCCTCGGCGGCGAGCCGGCCGGCCAGCTCCTCGGAGTCGACATCGTTGCGGGTGCACCCCAGGGTGACCAGGGCGACGCTACGGGAAGGGGACATGCGTCCTACTCTATGCGGCCGCGACTCAACTCCGAGCACGCGTGACCGTCAGCGCCACGAGCCGTGAGATGACCATCGCGACGTAGAGGACACCGGTCAGCTGCTCCATGATCACCGCGGCCCGCGCGTGCGGTTTGACCGGCACGACGTCGGAGAGGCCCACGCCGGCGAGGTTGGCCGAGGAGAGGTAGACCAGCTCGAGGAAGGAACGGTGCCCCTCGCCCGAGCCGTTCTGGAAGGACCCCGGCGCGAGCGTCTGGATCGCCACGTACAGGTACGCGAAGGCGAAGAGCAGCACCGTCAGGGCCGCCGCCACGGCGAAGAACTCGTCCTTGGTGACCCACGAGTCGGCGAAGACGTAGGAGATCAGGCCGTAGGCGATGTACAGGTAGAAGAGGGCCAGCAGCAGGTGCGCCACGAAGGTCACCGCCGTGTTCTCCTGGTCGAGGACCGACCACACCTCGAGCAGGAAGGCCGGCATCCCGATGCACAGCGCCAGCCACGTCAGCGCCGGGGTGGAGCGCACCGCCCAGATGCCGAAGGTCACCGCGACGAAGGAGATCCCGGTGATGAAGGCCCGGCCCCACGACTCGTCCTCGACCCACGGCAGCAAGGCGATGGCGAGCAGCTGGACGGTCACGAGGATCGCGGAGGGCTGCTTGCGCACCACCGCGGTCCAGTAGCTCACCCCTGTGGGACGGGTGTCCAGCTCGTACCAGGCCTTGCTCACGCGGCCAACTGTACGGGCAGGTCCTCACCGGCGACGGTCGCTCTGCGCCCCGCGGGTCGTGGGGCCGCCATAGACTCACGGCGTGCTCGACGGCCCGCTCATCCTTCCGCCGGTCCTGCTCGCCGGCCTGCTCACGCTCAGCGGGGTCGCCAAGCTGGCCGCGCCCGAGGACGCGCGCAGCGCCTTCCAGGAGCTGCAGCTGCCCCGCCGGCTGACCCGGTCACCCGCGCCCCGGCTGCTGCCGTGGGGCGAGATCGTCCTCGCGGTGCTGCTCGTGACGGCCCCTCCTCCCGCCGCGCTCGTCGTCGCCGGGCTCGCGCTCCTGCTGTGCCTGGCCTACCTCGGCGTCGTCGTGCGTGCGCTGGGCTTCGACCACCCGGTCACGTGCGGCTGCTTCGGGCGGCTCGGCCTGGGTGAGGTCACCCGGCGCACGGCAGCGCGCAACGTGCTCCTCGTGCTCCTCGCGGCCCTGACGGTGTGGTCGGCGACCTCGACCGACTCGGCGCTCGTGCGCCTCCTGGCCGCGCCGGCACCCACGTGGGGCTGGCTGGCCCTCAGCGCGCTCACCGCGGCGCTGCTCCTCCTGACCCTCGACGGCACGACGAAGGCCCCCGTCCCGTCGGTCGCCGACGAGGAGTACGCGGCGACGCCGCTCCCCTTCGCCTCGCTCGTGGACGCCTCGGGCCGGACCCTGCCGCTGACCGAGCTGGTCCGGGAGGGGGCGCACCTGCTCGTCTTCGTCTCCACGAGCTGCGCCTCCTGCGCCGAGGCGGTCGCCAGCCTGCCCGAGTGGGACCGCCGTCTCGGCCCGGTCCGGGTCAGCGCGGTCACCTGGCGTCCGGTGGCCGACGTGCTCGAGGAGCAGCCCCATCTCACCGGGCTCCTGCTCCAGGACCCGGAGGCGACCACGTCCAGGATCTTCGACGTTGCCACCCCGGGGGCGGTGCTCCTCGGGATGGACCGCACCCTCGCCGGCGGCCCGGTCGAGGGCGCCGCGCAGGTGCGCTCCTTCATCGAGGACGTGCGCGCCGAGCTCCTCGACGCCGGGCTCCTCCAGGACCGGGCGGACACACCGGCGAGGGGGTCAGCGCCGGTCGGTGAGTGACCAGGCGTCCTCGTCGTCCTCGTCCCACTCCTGCGCGGGCGGGTCGGTGCCGATCGGGTCCTCGGCGTAGCGGTCGGTCGGTACGGCCCCCTGGGTCGGGGCTCCCTCGGTCGGCTCGACCTCCTCGGGCCCGTCCGGGTCGTAGGGGGTCGAGTCCTCGCCGGGCGGTGGCGCGGGCGGGTCCTCCCCCTTGAGCAGGGCGAGCGTGGTCGGCAGCTCCTCCGGGGTGACGAGCACGTCCCTGGCCTTGGACCCCTCGGAGGGTCCGACGATGCCGCGGGACTCGAGCAGGTCCATGAGACGGCCTGCCTTGGCGAAACCGACACGCAGCTTGCGCTGGAGCATGGACGTCGAGCCGAACTGGGTGTTGACGACCAGCTCGGTGGCCTGGAGCAGCACGTCGAGGTCGTCGCCGATGTCCTCGTCGATCTGCTTCTTCGGGGTGTCCGGGACGACGTCCTCCCGGTAGGTGGGCTTCAGCTGTCCCGTGACGTGCCCGACGATGTCGTGGATCTCGGACTCGGTGACCCACGCGCCCTGGACGCGCATCGGCTTGCTCTTGCCCATCGGCAGGAAGAGCGCGTCACCCTGGCCGAGCAGCTTCTCGGCGCCGGGCTGGTCGAGCACGACCCGGGAGTCGGCCAGCGAGGAGGTGGCGAAGGCCATCCGCGAGGGGACGTTGGCCTTGATGAGGCCGGTGACGACGTCGACCGACGGACGCTGGGTGGCCAGCACGAGGTGGATGCCCGCGGCGCGGGCGAGCTGGGTGATCCGCACGATCGAGTCCTCGACGTCGCGCGGGGCGACCATCATCAGGTCGGCGAGCTCGTCGACGATCACGAGGAGGTACGGGTAGGGCTGCAGCACGCGTTCGCTGCCCGGGATCGGCTCGACCTTGCCGGACCGGACCGCCTTGTTGAAGTCGTCCAGGTGCTTGTAGCCGTAGGTCGCCAGGTCGTCGTAGCGCATGTCCATCTCGCGCACGACCCACTGCAGCGCCTCGGCCGCCTTCTTGGCGCTGGTGATGATCGGGGTGATCAGGTGCGGGATCCCCTCGTAGGCGGTCAGCTCGACCCGCTTGGGGTCGATGAGCACCAGGCGCACCTCGTCCGGCGTGGAGCGCATGAGGATCGAGGTGATGAGGGAGTTGACGAAGGAGGACTTACCCGACCCGGTGGCACCCGCGACGAGCATGTGCGGCATCTTCGCGAGGTTGGCGATGACGAAGCCACCCTCGACGTCCTTGCCGACCCCCATGACCATCGGGTGCTGGTTGTGCCGGGCGACGTCGCTGCGCAGCACGTCGCCGAGGCAGACCATCTCCTTGTCGGTGTTCGGGATCTCGATGCCGATCGCCGACTTGCCGGGGATGGGGCTGAGGATGCGCACGTCGGCGGAGGCGACCGCGTAGGCGATGTTCTTCGAGAGGGCGGTGACCCGCTCGACCTTGACGCCCGGGCCGAGCTCGACGACGTACCGGGTGACCGTCGGGCCGCGGTGGAAGCCGGTGACCTGGGCGTCGATCCCGAACTCGTCGAGCACGTTCGTCAGGGACTCCACGACCTGGTCGTTGGCGGCCGAGCGCTCCTTGTGCGGCGCGCCCGGCTTGAGCATCCCGCTCTCCGGGAGGGTGTAGGTGACGTCGCCGGCGAGCGCCAGCTGCTCGACCCGCTGCGGCAGCTGTGCCGTGGGCGGCGCCGGGAGCTCGGTCGTGCCGCTCGTGACCGGCGCGACGGCGGGGTTCTTCGTCGGGCGCTTCTCCCCCGGCCGGGGGCCGTCGGCCGCGGGCGTGCTCGGCGCCGCAGCGGCCTCCTCCTCGGCGGCGGGCTTCTGGGTCGCCGGCTTGCGGCGGCGCCCCTTGCCCTTGACGTCGTCGGCGGGCTCGACGACGGCGGCCTGGTCGTAGGCCGTGTCGCCGTCACGCCGCCCCGAGAGGGCGGACTCCTCGTCGTCCGGCCGCCGCCGGCGCCGCGCCCGGGCGACCGCGGCCTTGGGCGCGTCCTTGGTCTCCGGCTGGTCGGCGGACAGGTGTGCCGGGGGCACCCCGGTGAAGGCCGAGCGGATGTAGGCCAGGCGCTGGGGCACCTCGTGCAGCGGGGTGCCCGTGAGCAGCAGCAGGCTGAAGAGCCCCAGGAGGACGAGCAGGATGATCGCGGGCCACTCGGTCACCGCGGTCGTGAGGGGGTCCGAGGCGAGGAAGCCGACGATGCCTCCCGCGTCGCGCATACCGTGCGCCCCGTCCGGAGGCTGCGGGATGTCCTTGGCGATGTGCGTCAGCCCGCACGAGGCGAAGAGCAGCATCGCCGTGCCGAAACCGACCCGCGCGGACTCCGCCTCGTCCCCCGGGGAGCGCAGCAGGCGCAGACCGAGCAGCAGCAGGACGATCGGGAGGGCGTAGGCGACCCGGCCGAAGGTCCCGGCGAAGACCGCGTGCACGACGTCGCCGAAGATGCCCTCCAGGCCCCACCACTCGCGCACCGCGACGACGAGGGCCAGCGCGAGCGCGAGGAAGCCCAGCCCGTCACGCCGGTGCTCCGGCTCGATCTGGCTGGCCCCGTGCCCCATCCGGCGCACGCCCTCACCGGTCGCGTGGGCCACGCCCGTCCAGGCACGCCCGAGCGCGGCCAGGGGCATGGGCAGGCCACCCCCGGAGGCACCCTGCTTCTTGCGGGTGCTGGAGGTCCTCCCCTTCGACGCGGAGCTGCGACCCGCCGGGCGACTGCCCTTGGGGCGGGTGGACGCGCTCTTGCGGCTGCGCGAGGTGGTCGACGCACGTGTGGCCATGTTCCGCAGACTAGGCGAAAGCACCTCCTGACTCACGCGTCACACGCGCACCAGACCCCGGATATCCACAGGTCGTCCGGCGGCGAGGCGCCCGCGCCGCTAGCCTCGCTCGGGTGCAGCAGATCATCGTCGCAGCGGTGCTGCTCGCCCTCGGGGTGGCCCTGTGGTCGTGGTTGCGCACCGGGCGCTACCGGCGTGCGCACGAGCGGGGCCCTCTGCCCGGCCACCTGTGGGTCGTACCGGCCCTCCCCGTCGCGGGGGTCGTCGTCTCGCTCGCCCTGGCCGACCATCCGTGGCCGGTCCTCCTGCCCTACCTGGCCCTCATCCCCTCCGGGCTGGCCCTCGCGGCCGTCGACGCGGACGTGCACCGGCTGCCCAACGCGCTCACCCTCCCCCTCGTCCCCGTGGTGCTGCTCCTGCTCGCCGGCGCCAGCGCCGCGACCGGCGACCGGGCCGCTCTCGGGCGGGCGGGGCTGGCGACCGTCCTCGTCGGCGGTGGCTTCGTGGCGCTCGCCCTCCTCTTCTACGGCCGCTCCATCGGCATGGGGGATGCCAAGCTCACGCTCTCCGTCGCACCCGCCCTGGCCTGGCTGAGCTGGGGCCACCTCGCCGTGGGGATCTGGCTCGGTTTCGTCCTCGGCGGCCTCGCGGCCCTCGTCCTGCTCCTCACCCGCCGGGCGACGAAGGGGACCCACCTCGCCTTCGGCCCGTGGCTCGTGGGCGGTGCCCTCCTGGCCGTCTGCCTCGCCTGACGTCGCGCCCCGGGCCCCCGGGCCCGGCGCGCCCGGCCCCGACGGGCGACGTCTCGCCACCCGAGACACCACCCGCCCCCGCTCGACAGGACGGCACCCTCCTCCGCTAACGTCACCGGCGAAGGTCATGAGTGCCAGCGCGAAGCCCCGGCTTGCTGGCCGGCAACCCTCCTCCGCGGTGGGGTGCCCCGGGTGAGGACCTGGCCGTGCGGCGCGGTGCCGCTCGGCAAGCGCGGACTCGCGGTCGAACCCCCGGGTCCATGACCCAGGGAGCATCCCGTGACGCTGTCCGACCTGCACACCACCGACCTGACCACCTCCACCTCGCTGCCCGCACTCGTCTCGGAGGGGCTGACCTACCGCGACCGCCACGGGCGGACCGTCGAGTACGCCCACCTCGACCACGGCGCCTCGACCCCCGCCTTCCGCGCCGTCGCCGACCAGGTCGCCGCCGCCGCGATCACCTACTCCTCGGTCCACCGCGGCGCGGGCTTCGCCTCGCGTCTGACCAGTGCCCGCTACGAGGAGGCACGTGAAGTCGTGGCGGAGTTCGTGGGCGCCCGCGAGGAGGACCACGTCCTCTTCACCCGCAACACGACCGACTCCTTCAACCTGCTGGCCCGGGCCCTGCCCCCGGGCACGCTGGTCTTCGTCTTCGCCTCCGAGCACCACGCCGCGCTGCTGCCGTGGGAGCACGCCGTGCGGCTGCCGATCCCCCGCAGCCACGCCGAGGCGATCACGATCCTCGACGAGGCGCTGCGCACCCATCCCGGCGAGCACCGTCTCGTCGTGGCGACCGGCGCCTCGAACGTCACGGGCGAGCACTGGCCGGTCGAGCGCCTCGCGGGTACCGCCCACGCGCACGGTGCCCGCTTCGCCCTCGACGCCGCCCAGGTCGTGCCGCACCGCCGCATCGACCTGGACGAGATCGGCGCGGACTACCTCGCCTTCTCCGGGCACAAGATCTACGCCCCCTTCGGCACCGGGGTGCTCGTCGGGCGCGGCGACTGGCTCGACGCCGCCGAGCCCTACCTCGCCGGCGGCGGGGCGACGACCGGCGTGGCCGCGGGGGCCACCGAGTGGGCCCGTGGCCCGGCCCGCCACGAGGCCGGCAGCCCGAACGTCCTCGGCGCGGTCGCGCTCGCCACCGCGTGCGAGGTCGTCACCGAGCACGAGCAGGCGATCGGGGCCCACGAGCAGGCGCTGCGCACCCGCCTCCACGACGGCCTCGCGGCGATCCCGGGCGTGCGCGTGCACACCCTCTTCGGCGGCGGGTCCGGGGCGCCGGTGGCGACCTTCACCGTCGACGGCCTCGACAGCAGCGAGGTCGCCCGCGTCCTCGGTGACGAGCACGGGATCGGCGTGCGGGACGGGCGCTTCTGCGCGCACCCGCTCGTCGACGAGCTCCTGGCGGGCACCGGCCACACCTCCGGTGTCCGGGTCAGCGCCGGGCTGGCGACGACCGAGGAGCACATCGAGCGGCTCCTGGCCGCGCTCCGCACCCTCTAGACGAGCGAAGGGGAGGCCCGGCGCCTCCTCAGCGGGACCTCCCCTTCGCCAGCGGCTCAGGCCTCCACGACGACCGGGATGATCATCGGGCGGCGGCGGATCTTGCCGCCCACCCAACCGCCGACGGCGCGGCGCACGACCTGCTGGAGCTGATGGGTGTCCGTCGTGCCCTTGCGGGTGGCCTCCTCGAGTGCGGTGACGATCTTCGGCTCGACCTGGGAGAAGATCTCGTCGTCCTCGGCGAAGCCGCGGGCGGTGATCTGCGGGCCGGCGACGATCTTGCCGCTCGAGGAGTCGACGACGACCATGACCGAGATGAAGCCCTCGTCACGCAGGATCCGGCGGTCCTTGAGCAGGTCCTCGTCGGCCTCGCCCACGCTGGAGCCGTCGACGTAGACGTACCCGCACGGGACGGCCCCGGCGATACGCGCGCGCCCGTCGACGAGGTCGACGACGACCCCGTCCTCGGCGAGCACGACCCGGTCCGGGTCGACCCCGGTGGCGATCGCGAGCTCGCCGTTGGCGACGAGGTGACGCCACTCCCCGTGGACCGGCATGACGTTGCGCGGCTCGACGATGTTGTAGCAGTAGAGCAGCTCACCCGCGCTGGCGTGACCGGAGACGTGCACCTTGGCGTTGCCCTTGTGCACGACGTCGGCACCGAGGCGCATCAGGCCGTTGATCACCCGGTACACCGCGCTCTCGTTGCCCGGGATCAGACTCGAGGCGAGCAGGACGGTGTCGCCCTCCCCCACGTCGATGCGGTGGTCGCGGTTGGCCATGCGGGAGAGGGCGGCCATCGGCTCACCCTGGCTGCCGGTGCACACGAGCACGACCTCGTCGTCGGGCAGCTGGTCGAGCTTCTTGACGTCGACGAGCACCCCGTCGGGCACGTGCAGGTAGCCCAGGTCCGAGGCGATGCCCATGTTGCGGATCATCGAGCGACCCACCATCGCCACCTTGCGCCCGCTGCGCTCGGCGGCGTCGAGGACCTGCTGGACCCGGTGGACGTGGGAGGAGAAGCAGGCGACGATGATCCGCCGGCGGGCCTTGCGGAAGACGTCGTCGATCGCCGCCGAGAGCTCGCGCTCGGGCGTCGTGAAGCCCGGGACCTCGGCGTTCGTGGAGTCCGTGAGGAAGAGGTCGACCCCCTCCTCGCCCGCCCGGGCGAAGGCGCGCAGGTCGGTGAGCCGCCGGTCCAGCGGCAGCTGGTCCATCTTGAAGTCACCGGTGTGCAGCAGCGTCC
>CAYSGN010000012.1:0-43547 GCA_964430615.1 uncultured Janibacter sp.
GGAGGTACACGATGTTCACAGAGGGACAGCTCTACTCACCGGTGACCACCGACGAAGACGGGACCGTCCAGGTCCACCTCGCCGACACCCACCCCGGCAAGGACGACCCGGAGTACCTCGAGCGCCGGGGCACCATCGCGACCGCGGCCCTCGCCTGGGACCGGGCGGCGGGGGAGCCGGTCCCGCACATCGACTACACCGAGGCCGAGCACGAGGTCTGGCGCCGGGTCAGCGCCGAGCTGGCACCGCTGCACGAGCAGCACGCCCACAGCGAGTACGTCGCCGCGAAGGAGCGCCTCGGGCTCCCCACCGACCACGTGCCCCAGCTGCACGAGGTCAGCGAGCGGCTGCTCCCGCTGAGCGGGTGGAGCTACGTGGCCGCCCCCGGGCTGGTGCCGCTGCGCGACTTCTACGCCGACCTCGGCGCCAGCACCTTCAACTCCACCCAGTACCTGCGCCACCCCTCCGAGCCCCTCTACACCCCCGAGCCGGACATCATCCACGAGGTCATCGGGCACGCGAACCAGCTCGCGGCCCCCCGTTTCGCCGCCATCGTCGAGGCGGCCGGGCAGGCCTCGCTGCGGCTGGCGACCGACGACGCGATGCAGTTCGTCGCCGACGTCTTCTGGTTCTCCATCGAGTTCGGCGTCATGTACGAGGGCGATGACCTCAAGGCCTACGGCGCCGGCATCCTCTCCAGCTACGGGGAGATGCAGGAGTACGGCCACATGGAGATCCGGGACCTGGACCTGGCCGACATGGGCACCCTCAACTACGACATCACCAAGTACCAGCCGGTGCTCTTCGCGGCCCGCTCCGTGCACCACCTCGAGGACGTCGTGGGCGAGTTCTTCGCGACCGTCGACGACGACATGGTCGCCCGGATGCGCCGTGAGGCCGCCGACCGGGGCCTGGTCGCCTCCTGACGGAGCACGACGAAGGGGGGAGGGCCGGTGGCCCTCCCCCCTTCGTCTGGGTCGTCAGTGGTTGATGACCTCGGCCACGCCGTGGCCGGTGAGGCTGCGCACCTCCATCTCGGCGTACTTGGCGCGGTTGAACTCGCCGCTCGTCACCGTGCCCAGCCAGCCGAGGAAGAAGCCCAACGGGATGGAGATCAGCCCGGGGTTGGCCAGCGGGAAGATGTCGAAGTCGGCGCCGGGGATCATCGCCGTCTCGGACCCGGAGACGACCGGCGAGAAGGCGATGAGCGTCAAGGCGGCGATGAGACCGCCGTACATCGACCACAGCGCGCCCCGGGTGTTGAAGCGCTTCCAGAAGAGGCTGTAGAGGATGGTCGGCAGGTTGGCGCTCGCCGCGACCGCGAAGGCCAGGGCCACGAGGAAGGCGATGTTCTGGTTCTTGGCCAGCATGCCGCCGAGGATCGAGATGACACCGATGACGATGACCGTGCGGCGGGAGACGCGCACCTCGTCCTCCTCCTTCGCGTTGCCGTTCTTGAAGACCTGGTTGTACAGGTCGTGGGCGAAGCTCGCGCTCGCCGTGATCGTCAGGCCGGCGACCACCGCGAGGATCGTCGCGAAGGCGATGCCCGAGACGATGCCGAGCAGCCAGGACCCGCCGAGCTCGTAGGCCAGCAACGGGGCCGCGGCGTTGGCCTTGCCCGGGGCGCTGTCGATCCGGTCCGCACCGACGAGGGCGCCGGCGCCGTAGCCGATGACGAGGCTGAGCAGGTAGAAGCCACCGATGAGCCAGATGGCCCACTCCACGGACTTGCGGGCCTGTCGGCTCGTCGGGACGGTGTAGAAGCGCTGGAGCACGTGCGGCAGACCCGCGGTGCCGAGCACGAGCGCCAGGGACAGCGAGATGAAGTCGATCTTCGTCGTCAGGTTGATCCCGTACTTCAGGCCCGGCTGGAGGAGCTTGTCGCCCGCCTCCGGGCTGGACTCCACCGCGGCGTTCATCAGCGAGGAGAGGTTGAGCCCGTACTTGCCGAGGACCCACACCGTCATGATCGCGGTGGCCGCGATGAGCAGCACCGCCTTGATCATCTGCACCCACGTGGTGCCCTTCATGCCGCCGATCATCACGTAGGCGACCATGACGATGCCGACGACCCCGATGACGACGTCCTGGGCGAGGTCGCCGTCGATGCCGAGCAGCAGCGACACGAGCGAGCCGGCGCCGGCCATCTGGGCCAGCAGGTAGAAGAAGGAGACCGCCAGCACCGAGATCGAGGTCGCGATGCGCATCGGCCGCTGCTTGAGCCGGTAGGAGAGCACGTCGGCCAGCGTGAAGCGGCCGGTGTTGCGGATGAGCTCCGCGACGAGCAGCAGCGCGACGAGCCAGGCCACGAGGAAGCCGATGGAGTAGAGGAAGCCGTCGTAGCCCTGGAGCGCGATGGCGCCGGCGATGCCGAGGAAGCTCGCCGCGGAGAGGTAGTCGCCGGCGATGGCCAGGCCGTTCTGCTTGCCGGAGAAGGCGGCCCCTCCGGTGAACATCTGGCTGGCGGTCTTGTGGCCGGCCGCCACCTTGATGACGATCGTCAGCGTCACCACGACGAAGATGACGAAGATCGCGATGTTGAGCGTGGGGGAGCCGGTCGTGCCGGTCTCTGCGAGCACGGTGGTCATTCGCGCACCTCCGTCTGCTCGTGGGCGCTGACCCTGGCGGCGAGCTCGTCCGCTGCCGGGTCGAGCTCACGCTCGGCCCAGCGGATGTAGACGATCGTGATCGCGAAGGTCGTCACGAACTGCCCCAGCCCGAGCACCAGCCCGATGTTGATGGCGCCGAAGATCTTGGTGCCCATGAAGTCGGGGGCGAACATCGACAGGATGACGTAGAGGAAGTACCACGCGAGGAAGAGCGCGGTCAGGGGGAAGACGAATCTGCGGAACTTGCGGCGGAGCTCACCGAACTCCGGCGACTCCTGCACGGCGATGTAGCGATCGCCGAGGGACTGAGCGTCGTTGCTCATGGTCACCTCCGGGGTAGGGACGGGCCCGGGGTCCTTCACCCGGGAACCTCCAGCGTGGTCCAGATCACGGGGGCTGCCCACGAGGGCGACGGGGGCCGGCGGTCGGCGGGAGCTCTGGGTCGCCGTACGGCCCGCCGGGGTGCGCCGAACGGCACCGGACGAGCGATGAACGGTCAGGCGGTGTCGGCGAGCACGCTCTCCGGGGTGTGCAGCCGGGTCATCGTGCGCTCCCAGCGCCGGGGCCGGCGGGTGAGCAGCGAGACGAGGATCGTCACGACGAAGGCGAGCGGCGTCGCCCAGGCGGCCGGTGCCGCCGCGAGCGCCCGGCCCCACCCCGGCTCGAGCACGTCGAGGACCGAGAGCAGGGCCGCGCCTCCTGTCGCGAGGGCACCGACGGTCATGCCGGCCGCGGCGCCGACCGCGGTGAGTCGGGGCCACCACACCCCGAGGATGAGCAACGGCGCGAAGGTGGCGGCGGCGATGGCGAAGGCGTGCCCGACGGCCGAGGAGATGCCGAGGGGTGGCGCGCCGATCGCGGTGACGAGCGGGACGAGCACCCCGAGGAGCGCGGCGAGACGGAAGGACCCCGCGGGGGTGGCGTCGCCGTCGGTCCAGCGGGCGACGAGGGGACGCAGGACGTCCTGGTCGATCGCGCCGGCGACGGACATGGCCACGCCGGAGGCGGTGGAGAGGAAGGCCGCGAAGGCTCCGCCCGCGACGAGCGCGGTGAGCAGGTGGCCGGGCACGCCGCCGAGGGCGGCGTTCGGCAGCCCGAGGACGACGCTGCGGCTCGGGTCCGCGAGGGCGTCGGAGCCGATGTAGGCCCGGCCGAGCACCCCGTACACCGGCGGGAAGACGTAGAAGAGTCCGAGCAGCGCGAGGACCGAGACGGTCGTGCGCCGGGCGGCGACCCCGTCGGGGTTGGTGTAGAAGCGCACGACGATGTGCGGCAGGCCCATCGTGCCCAGGCACAGGGCCGCGAGCGTGCTGTAGGTGGTGAAGAGGGTCTGGCTCGTCGGGTCGGCGGAGGTGAGCGGCTCCCACCACGAGCTGTCGGCGCTCGGGACCGGGCCGTTCGTCGTGAGCCAGTAGGCGAGCAGGACGAAGGCGGGCACCGAGATCGCGGTCAGCTTGATCCAGTACTGCACGGACTGCACGAGGGTCACCGAGCGCATGCCGCCGGCCGCGACGTTGAGCACGACGATCACGGTCAGGACGACCGCGCCGACCCAGTGCGGCAGTCCCGAGACGTGCCGCAGCGCCAGGCCGGCCCCCTGCATCTGCGGCAGCAGGTAGAGCCAGCCGATCGTCACGACGAGGACGGCGCACCCCCTGCGCAGCGTGGAGGACTCCAGGCGGCTCTCCGCGAAGTCCGGCAGCGTGTAGGCCCCGGACCGGCGCAGCGGTGCCGCGACGAGCACGAGCAGGACGAAGTAGCCGACGGTGTAGCCGACCGGCATCCAGAGCATGTCGACCCCGCGCTCGTACACGAGGCCGGCGACGCCGAGGAAGCTTGCCGCAGAGAGGTACTCGCCGCCGATCGCGCTCGCGTTGCGCCACGGCGTGACGGTGCGGCCCGCGACGTAGAAGTCGCTCGTGCCGGTCGCCAGGCGCAGCCCGAGGGCGCCGAGGGCCAGGGTCACGAGGCAGACGAGCAGGATCGCCGCGACGCTCAGCGGTTGGGTCACCGGCGACCCACCAGCTCGCTGAAGTCGGCCTCGATCCGCTCGCTGGCCCGGGCGTACCAGCGGGCGAGGAGCACGACGGCCGGGTAGACGAGCAGTCCGAGCGCGAACCACGCGACCGGCAGCCCGGCGATCTCGACGCGGCGGGCCGCGGGCACGAGGGCGAAGAGCAGGGGCAGCGCGCACAGGCTGAGGAAGGCGATGCCGAGGACGAGGATCGTCAGCTGGCGCTGGGCGCGCACGAGCGAGGAGACGTAGGTCGTCCCGAGACCGGACTGGCCGGCGATCTCGTCCCGGACCGTGCGGCGCAGACCGGGGGAGGCCCGTCGGGTGCGGGTGACGCGGACCCGGGGAGGTGGCGTGCTCACCCTTCGCCCTGGGAGCGCGGACGCAGCAGCGTGCTGCGCAGGTGACGGGTGTGCCGCCGGCTCACCTGGAGCTCCTCGCCGTCGACGACGACGGTGCACCGGCCCCCGTCGTTGCGCACCTCGCTGATGTGGTGGGTGCACACGAGCGTGGAGCGGTGGATCCGCACGAAGCCCGCGTCGGCCCACCGCTCCTCGAGGGTGGCCAGCGGGATCCGCACGAGGTGGGAGCCGGAGGGGGTGTGCAGCCTGGCGTAGTCACCCTGTGCCTGGACCCACCGGATGTCGCGAAGGGGGACGAAGCGGGTCACCCCGCCGAGCTCCACGGGGATCGTCTCCTCCTCCTGGAGCGCCGGCGCGACCACCTCGCGCTCGCGCGCGGCGAGGCAGCGGCGCACCGCCTCACCGATCCGTTCGGGACGCACCGGCTTCATGAGGTAGTCGACGACGTCGAGGTCGAAGGCGTCGACGGCGTGGGTGTCGTAGGCGGTGACGAAGACGACCTGCGGCCGGTCGGCGAAGCGCCGGATCACCCGGGTCAGCTGCATCCCGTCCAGCCCGGGCATTGAGATGTCGCTGAAGACCACGTCGACCTGCTCGTGCTCGAGCGCGGCGAGGGCAGCCGTGCCGTTGCCCGCGGTCAGCACCCGTCCGACGCGCTCGTCCTGGTCCAGCAGCCAGGCGACCTCGTTGCGCGCGGGAGCCTCGTCGTCCACGACGAGGACGGTGATCCCGGGGGCGCTGGCGGTCATGGGGGACAGCCTAGGCTGGCTCCTCGAGCGCAGGGGAGTACTTGGGGACGCGGAAGGAGACGCGCATGCCCGCGCCGGGCGCGGTGTCCACGGTCAGCCCGCGCTCCTCCCCGTAGACCTGGCGCAGCCGGGCGTCGACGTTCCCCAGCCCGATGGAGTCGCTGCGGGCCTGCCCGTCGAGGATCTTGCGGATCGCCTCGGGGTCGGCCCCGACGCCGTCGTCGTCGACGGCGAACTCCGCCTCGGTCCCGTGGTCGAGGGCGATGAGGGTCACCGTGCCGGGCCCCTCCTTGGGGGCGAGGCCGTGGCGCACGGCGTTCTCGACGAGCGGCTGGATCGTCAGGTACGGCAGCCGGACGGGGAGCACCTCCGGGGCGATCTTCAAGGTGATGCCCAGACGCTCGCCGAAGCGGGCCTGCTCGAGGACGAGGTAGCGCTCGACGTTGTGCAGCTCCTCGCTCATCGTCGTGAAGGCCCCGTCACGGCGCAGCGCGTACCGCGTGAAGTCCGCGAACTCCAGGAGCAGCTCCCGCGCCCGCTCGGGGTCGGTCCGCACGAAGGAGGCGATCGCGGCGAGGCTGTTGTAGATGAAGTGCGGGGAGATCTGCGCGCGCAGCGCCCGCAGCTCGGCCTCCATGGCGCGGGTGCGCTCGTGGGAGAGGTCGGCCAGCTCGACCTGGGTGGTGATCCACGAGGCGACCTCCTCCACGGCGCGGGCCAGGCCGGGGGAGACGGACGGGCCGTAGGCAGCCAGTGCGCCGAGGATCCGGCCGTCGACGACGACCGGGGCGATGACCGCGGCCCGCACCGGGCACTCGGTCGAGGTGCACGTGACCGTGTCCGGGCCGAGGACGAGGGTCTGGCCGGAGGTGAGGACCGGCTCGGCCTGGTCCATGACCGAGGGGAGGTGGTGCTCCCCTTCGCCCTCCCACACGATGACGCTGCCGGTGTCGCACACCGCGAGCGCCGGTGTCGCGAGCATCGCGCGCAGGTACGGCGCCGCCCGCTCGCACCCCTCGTCGGTGAAGCCGTCGGCGAGATGGCGGGCCGCGACGGAGGCGGTGTGCAAGGTCTCGTAGGTGGCCTGGTCGGTGACCGACAGGAAGCCGGTCCGCGAGCGACGCCACCGCACGAAGACGACGAGGAGCACGAGGACGAGGACGACGAGGGAGACGACCATCACCGTCGTCAGGGTCGGGCCGGCGTCCATGGGGCGACCCTAGTGCGGCTTACCCTGGCCACGTGCCAGAAGGACATCGCATCGTCACCGCCCTGACCCAGCTCGCCGAGATCCCGGAGGTGCACGAGGCCTCCGAGCGGGCCCGTGAAGTGTGCACCCAGCTGCGCTGGCACGAGGCGCTGCGCCGCCGGATCCCCGAGGCCGCGGCCGAGTCCCGGGTCCGCGGCGCGTGGGCCAGCGCCGAGCTGGACGGGGCCCGCTCGACGGCGACCATCGTGCGCGACCTCATGCGCGGCGCGCGCGAGCGCAACCCCGAGCCGGACCCGGCCGAGCGGGTCATCCACGGCTCGATCGCCGCCACGGCGGAGACCGAGCACCTGCGCTCGCTCGTCACCAAGGCCCCCGGGCAGGCGCTCGCGCGCCTGCACACCGCAGCCGCCGCGCAGCTGGTCGAGGAGGAGGACCAGCTCGGACGGCCCCGGCGGGACGGGGAGGGGTGCGAGGAGTTCGCCGACCTCGGTCCGGCGCCGAGCGGTCTGGAGCTGAAGGAGCGCCTCGCGGGGATCATCGAGATGATGCAGCAGGCCAGCGAGGCGCCGGCGCTCGTCGTCGCCTCGATCGTGCACGCGGAGATCGCGGCGGTGCGTCCCTTCACCGTCGGCAACGGGCTGGTCGCCCGGGCCGTGGAGCGGGCGCTCATCCAGGAGACCGGTCTCGAGCCCACCGGTGTCGCGGTGCCCGAGGCGGGCCACGGCAGCGAAGGGGGGCCGGCCTACCTCGGCTCGCTCAACGGGTACGTGCACGGAGGCGCACCGGGGGTGACCCTCTGGCTCACCCACTGCGGTGACTCGCTCGTGGCGGGGGCGGAGGAGGGCTGGCGGGTGGCCGACTCGGTCCGCGCCGGCCGGCTCGGGTGATCTACGCCACTCCGTGACAAGGGACGAATTGCGTTCACGCCATGCACGTCTAGACTAGATAACGACTGCTCCCCGTATGGGTTGAGCGGTTGGCGTGAGGCTCCCTCCCCCCGGAGTCCGAACGTCGACGGCCCCGGTGCTCCCCCGCCGGGGCCGTCCTGTATCCGGGGGCCCGCCCGGGCTCCACAACCCCCACGGCCCGTGCCGGTTCGTCCACAGGCGCCCTCGTCGGGCGCCCGTGGCCCCGATCCCGCGGCAGTCTCGGGACCATGCATCCCGTCATCCTCGTCGCCGGAGCCTCCGGCGGGCTCGGCGCCTCGACCCTGGCCGTCGTGACCGCGACCGTCCTCGCGCGCACCGCCCCGTGCGTGCTCGTCGACGCGGACCTCGGGTCCGGCGGGCTGGACGCGACCGCTGCCGTGGAGCACGTCGAGGGGCTGCGGTGGGGCGACCTCGTCGACCACGAGGGGGCCGCCGACGGGGCGGGCCTGCGCCGGGCCCTGCCCGAGGGACCGGTACCCCTGCTCGCCGCGCGTGGCCGGTGGCCCTCGCCGCGGACCGTGACCGATGTCGTGACCGCCCTCGCGGCCACCGGGCCGGTCCTCGTGGACCTCCCGACGGGGCCGGCGGTGCCGCGGCCGTGGCTCGAGCTCGCCGACTCCGCGGTCGCCCTCGTCGGGCTGCGCGCCCGGTGGCTGCGGGACGGCGAGGTGCTGGTCGCCGGGCTCGGTGACCTGGGTGAGCGCACCCTGCTCGTCACCCGTGGCTCGCGCCGGGGCGAGCGGTTGGCCGCGCGTGTGGGCGACCACCTCGGGCTCGCCCACGCGGCCCACCTCGTCGACGACCCGGGTGTCCGGCGTGACGAGGCGAACGGCCGCGCACCACGCCCGCGCGGACGCGTGGGGGAGGTGGCCCGGACGGTGGCCGAGCTGCTGCCCGGCCGGAGTCGGGACGCGACCACCGCGGTGGGTGGGGACGCAGACCTCGTGGAGGTCGCCTGATGCGCTGGTCACGGGCGATCGACGCCCAGGTGGAGGCGGGGCGGCCACCGGATGCGCAGGCCATCGCCGAGATCGCCGGGGCCGAGCGGGTCCGGCTCGGGGCGGACGGGCAGGGCCGGCGCTCGGACGAGCTGCATGCCGGGCTGCTCGGCCTGGGGCCGCTCGAGCCGCTGCTGGCGGACCCGCTCGTCACCGACGTGCTCGTCAACGGCGACGGGTCGGTGTGGGTCGACCGGGGCGAGGGGGTCACCCGGGCGGGGATGTCGGTCGGGGACGTGGCCGCCGTGCGCCGCCTGGCCACGCGGCTCGCGGCGATCGCCGGTCGGCGGCTCGACGACGCCCAGCCGTGGGTGGACGGACTGCTCCCGCGCGGGGTGCGTCTGCACGCCGTGCTGCCGCCGCTCGTGGCCGACGGACCGCACGTGAGCCTGCGCATCCCGCGCCACCAGGGCCGTGGCCTCGACGCCCTCGTCGAGTCGGGCATGGCCACACCCGACCAGAGCGCGCGGCTGCGCGAGATCGTCGCGCAGCGACACGCCTACGTGGTGACCGGGGGCACCGGCACCGGCAAGACGACGCTGCTCGCCGCCCTCCTCGCCGAGGTCCCACCCGCCGAGCGGCTCGTCGTCGTCGAGGACGTCGGGGAGATCCGGGTGGACCACCCGCACGTCGTGCGCCTCCAGGCCCGCTCGGCGAACACCGAGGGGGCGGGCGAGGTGACGATGGTCGACCTCGTGCGGCAGGCGCTGCGGATGCGCCCGGACCGGCTCGTCGTGGGCGAGGTGCGCGGCCCGGAGGTGCGCGACCTGCTGCTGGCCCTCAACACCGGGCACGAAGGAGGGTGCGGCACCCTCCACGCCAACCGCGCCGAGGACGTACCGAGCCGTCTGGAGGCCCTGGGCGCACTGGCCGGCATGAGCCGGGAGGCGGTGCGTGCCCAGGTCGCCAGCGCCCTGGACGTCGTCGTCCACCTGCGTCGACGGGAGGGCCGCCGGGTCGTCGACTCGATCACCCGGCTGGACGGTGCGGCGGCATGAGCCTGGCGACCCTCGTGCTCGTCCTCGCCGCGGTCTGCCTCTGGCCGGGGGCGCGTCCGGTCCCCGTCGTGGGAGGGGAGGTAGGGGGCCGGACGGGCCAGGGGCACCGCCCTGCCGGCAGTGAGGCGCGGGGGCCCTCCGCGGTGCGGTGGTCGGCGTGGCGTCCGGGGCGAGGGGCACGGACCCGGGACCTGGAGGCCCTGGCCGGCGTGGCCGAGCTCCTGGCGATGGCGCTGCGCTCCGGTGCGACGCCGGTGGTGGCGGTGCGGGTCGTGGCGCGGCGCGCACCGCGCCCGTGGGGCGAGGTGCTCGCGGACGTGGGGGAGCGGCTGGCCACGGGTGACGACGCCGGTGGCGTGTGGCGCAAGCACGCCCGCGAGCACCCGGAGCTGCGGCCCCTGGCGGGCGCGTGGCAGCTGAGCGAGGATCTCGGCGTCGCGCTCGCGCCCTCGATGAGCACGAGCGCCCAGGTCCTGCGGGCCCAGGTCGAGGGCCGGCGTCGCCTCGACGTCGCCACGGCGGGGGCACGGGCGACGATGCGTCTGCTCACCGCCCTGCCGCTCCTCGGTCTGCTCGCGGGCAGTGCCTTCGGCCTCGCGCCGTGGGAGGTCTACGGTCACGACGCGGTGACCATGGCCAGCGCCACGCTGGGACTCCTCCTCACCGGCATCGGCTGGGCGGTCTGCCACGTCGTGCTCCGCCGGGCCGCGGAGCCGGAGCGTCACCGGTGAGCGCGACCACCCTCCTCCTCGTCGTGCTCGCCGTGGTGCTGTGGCCGCCGGCCCGCGCCGCCACGCTGCCCACCCGGCGGCGCCCTCCCGACGGGGTGGCGGCCGAGCCGACCGCGACGGCCGTGACGGTGGAGGAGGTGGCCGACGCGACGACCCTGCTCGCGCTCGCCCTGCGGTCGGGTCGAGGGCTGGCCCAGGCCCTCGACGACGTGGCGACAGTGAGCCCGGACGGTCCCCGTGCCGATCTCGTACGGGTGGCGACCGCCCTTCGCTGGGGTCGGTCGATGTCGGACGCCTGGGGCTACGCCCGCCCGGTCTGGGGGCCGACGGCGACGGCCTTCGTCGTGGCCGAGGAGGTGGGTGCACCGTCGGCCTCCGTGCTCCTCGAGGCCGGGCACGGGCTGCGCGAGGCGGAGTCCCGCCGGCTCGAGGAGGCCGGGGGCAGGGCCGCCGTGCTGCTCGTCGTCCCGCTCGGGCTGTGCTTCCTGCCCGCCTTCATCTGCACGGCGGTCGTCCCGCTCGTCGCGGTCCTCGTGGGGCGCGGCCTGGGCTAGTCGCGGGCCGGCTCGAGCCAGGTCTCGGCCTCGTCGTCGTCCCACAACGAGACGCCTCGGGCCTGGGGCAGGTCGCTGCGGTGGAAGACCGGGTTGAGCCCGCGCGCACGCTGCTCGCTGTAGTTCTTCAGCAGGGCGATGGCGTGGCGGCCCAGGGGCAGCAGCGCGATGAGGTTGATCGTGGCCATGAAGCCCATGAAGAGGTCGGCCATGCTCCACACGAGGGCGACCGAGCCGAGCGAGCCGCCGACGACGAAGAGCAGGACGAGCACGCGGAAGCCGGTGACGGCCTGCTTGGAGCCGCTGAGGAAGCGGATGTTGGCCTCGCCGTAGTAGGTGTTGCCGAGCACCGAGGACCAGGCGAGGAAGAAGATGACGATCGAGAGGAAGGGACCGGCCCAGTCGCCGACCTGACCCTGGAGCGCGCTCTGCGTCAGGCCGATGCCCTCGGGGTCGTCGACGCCGAAGGTGGGGTCGCTCAGCAGGATGATGAAGGCGGTCGCGGAGCAGACGAGGATCGTGTCGAAGTAGACCCCGAGCGCCTGCACGAGGCCCTGCTTGACCGGGTGCGAGACCGAGGCGGTCGCCGCGGCGTTCGGGACCGACCCCATACCGGCCTCGTTGGAGAAGAGCCCGCGTCGCATGCCCTGCATCAGGGCGGCGCCGAAGGCGGCACCGGTCAC
Source organism: uncultured Janibacter sp. (assembly GCA_964430615.1). Lineage (GTDB taxonomy): Bacteria > Actinomycetota > Actinomycetes > Actinomycetales > Dermatophilaceae > Janibacter. Next base: position 11,841 of record CAYSGN010000012.1, read on the forward strand.
CTCGCGGATGCCGAGGGCGTGCTCGATGATCAGCCCGAACATCGCCGGGACCTGGTCGATGTTGATGGCGAGGACGAAGACGGCGACGAGCACGTAGGCCACGGCCATGAGGGGGACGATCACCTCGGTGACCGCCGACAGTCGCTGGACGCCGCCGAAGATCACGATGCCGGTGGCGATCGCGACGAGGACGCCGACGACCCAGGCGACGACGGTGTCGTCCCCGCCGAGGTTGGCCTGGACCGACGCGGAGATCGAGTTGGCCTGCACGGAGTTGAAGACGAAGCCGTAGGTGAGCGTGATGATCACCGCGAACGTGCCGGCCAGCCACGGCAGGCGCAGTCCGTCGCGGATGTAGTACGCGGGCCCGCCGACGTAGCTGTCGCCGCCGCGCACCTTGTAGAGCTGGGCCAGCGTGGACTCGACGAAGGCGGTCGCGCCACCGATCATCGCGAGCATCCACATCCAGAAGACGGCGCCCGGACCACCGAGGCCGATCGCGACGGCGACGCCCGCGACGTTGCCGGTGCCGACGCGGGAGGCCGCGGAGATCGTGAAGGCCCGGAAGGCCGAGATGCTGTCGTCGTCCTTGGCGCCCGACGGCTTCTCGACGATGGTCCGGAACATCTCCGGGAGGTAGCGGATCTGGACCAGCAGCGACCAGATCGAGAAGGTCACACCGGCGATGACGAGCAGCGCGATGACCAGGTACCAGTAGCTGTCGTTGATCGCCACGACGGCGTCGACCAAGGAGTCCATCGCCACACCATAGGAGCCGGTCGCCCCGCGCGGTGGGAAGTGGGGGTGGGTCGTCCACAGGCGTGGCCACCGTCCGGTGACCGTGCACAGCTCCGGCGATGCCCTCCCGCGCCTCGTCGGCAGGGCGAAGGGTGGAGTTCACCGCGGCGCACCGGGCGCCGCCCGAGGGGAGGAGCTCCCATGAAGAGATCGACGATCCGGTGGTGGCATCGGGGCCGGCTGGCCTGCGAGGCCGGCATGACGACCGCGGAGTACGCCGTCGGCACGCTCGCGGCGTGCACCTTCGCGATCGTGCTGCTGGCGGTCGTGAAGTCCGGTGAGGTCCAGTCGGGGCTGAGCGGTGTCATCCTCGAGGCCCTGGGCATCCGCTAGGGGCGCCGACGACGCGGGGATGGTGACGGCGGAGCTCGCCCTCACCCTCCCCGCCGTCGTCCTCGTCCTCATCACCTGCCTGTCGGCGCTGTCCTGGGGCGTGGACCAGGTGCGGTGCGTCGACGCGGCCCGGGTCGCGGTGCGCGAGCTCGCTCGGGGCGAGCCGGCCGCGGAGGCCGTCGGGGACGCCCGCCGCAGCGCACCCGAGGGGGCCGAGGTGGAGGTCTCCCGGCAGGGGGAGGACGTCACGGTCGCCGTGAGCGCGCCGGCCCCCGCGGGCGTCGGCTGGATCGGGCAGGAGACGCGCTGCGCGGCGAGCGCCCGGGTGGAGGCGACCGGTGCGACCCGTTGACCTCGGGGTGGGCGGGGTGCCTCGGCGTCTCCGGGAGGAGACCGGGTCCTCGACGGTGCTGGCTCTCGGGCTGGTCGCGGCTCTGCTCGCGCTCACCGTGGGTGGACTGGTCGTCCTCGGCGCGCTGCGCGCCGTGCACGTGGCACGCTCGTCGGCGGACCTGGCTGCGCTCGCGGCCGCCGACCACCTCCAGGTGCACGGCGCGACGGGGGCCGCCTGCGCCGAGGCGCGGCGGCTCGCCCTTCGTCAGGAGGCGGAGGTAATCGGCTGCGAGGTGAGCGGCGGTGAGGTGGTCACGGTGACGACGGCGGTACCGATCACCCACCGGCTCGGTGGCCTCGTCCCGGCCACGGCCGAGGGGAGAGCCCGTGCCGGACCGGCACCCGTCGCGGACGTGGCAGCAGGTCTCGGCTCAGGCGTCGTCGCGCCTGATGCGCTGGGTGGCGTCGGGGTCCTCACGCCGCAGCCGCTGGGTGGCGTCGGGGTCCTCGCGCCGCAGCTGCTGGGTGGCGTCCGGGTCCTCCCCGGGGCGGACCCGGCCGGTGGCCGAGTCCTCCCGGCTGATCGGGCGGGTCGCGTCGTCACGGGGCACCGGCCGCGTGGCACCGGGGTCGGCGTCGGTGCGCGCGAAGGGGGCCGCCTCGCCACGGCGCGGAGGCTGCTCGGCCAGGCGAGGGTCCTCCTCGGCGAGCTCCGGGCGGCCTCGACCCAGGCCCTCCCGCTGCGGCGGGTACTCGTCGTCGCGCAGCCGGTCCCGCTCCACGAGCCGCTCACGGGCAGCGGCCTCGTCGGCCTTGCGCTGGCGGCGGGCGCGGGCCTTGCGGGTCAGCGCCGACTTGATGAGCACCAGGCCCAGCCACAGCACGAACATCGCGGCCATGCCCGCGACGACGAGCACGAGCGGCGAGAGGCTGATCGTCACGGTGTCGAAGAAGGAGACGTCGATGTCCTGCGCGGCGACCTCGGGGCTGGAGGTGCCCATGACGAGGGCGATGCCCAGGGCCAGGGCGAGGAGGACGAGGATGAGTCCGAGGATGACCACGTCGGGTCCTTTCCGCGTAGGTCAGCCGGCGGCTTCCGGCTGCGTCTGGTCCACAGTAGATCGCAGGGCGTGCGTCATCAGGTCGAGCAGGGCCACGGCTCCGCGCGCGTCGAGCGGTTCGTTGCCGTTGCCGCACTTCGGGGAGACCACGCACGAGGGACACCCTCGACCCGTGCAGCCGCACCCGGCGATAGTCTCCCGGGTCATCGTCAGCCACTCGAGGATGCGCTCGTGGCCCCGGGCGGCGAAGCCCGCCCCGCCGGGGTGCCCGTCGTAGACCATGATCGTGGGCAGTCCCGTGTCGGGGTGGCACGCGGTCGAGACCCCGCCGATGTCCCACCGGTCGCAGGCCGCGAGCAGCGGCAGCATGCCGATGGCGGCGTGCTCGGCCGCGTGCGCCGCACCGGGCACGTCCTCCTCGGCCACCCCGGCCCGCGCGAGGGCCTGCGGTGTCATCGTCCACCACACCGCCCGCGTGGAGAGGGTCCGCTCGGGCAGGTCGAGGGCGTGCTGACCGATGACCTCACCGCTCGGCAGGCGGCGCAGGAAGCCGGTCACCTGCCCCCGCACGTCGACCCGCCCGAAGCTGACCCGGACCGGTCCGAGGTCCCGGCCGGACTCCTCGGCGACGATGTCGAAGGCGGAGACCGACTGGGCGTGCGTGGTCCACCCCGGGTCGCCTGGCACGACCGTGGCCACGGCCCCGTCGAGGTCGAGCTCGGTGACGACGTGGGTGCGCCCCTGGTGGACGTGGACCGCGCCCGTGTGCACCTGACTGTGGGCGGCGGATGCATCGACCGTGCCGATGACCCGGCCGGAGCCGGACTCGACGATGCTCACGACGTCGCCGATGCCGCGCAGCGAGACGTGCTCGCCCGGGCGGTCCGGGCGGGTCCAGTACCAGCCGTCGGGCCGGGCGCGCAGGATCCCGCGCCCGGTGAGTACCTCGAGGACCCCCTCGAGGTGCTCCCCGAACCACCGGGAGTCCTGGGCCGTCACCGGGATCTCCGCGGCCGCGCAGGCCACGTGGGGGACGAGGACGTGGATGTTGTCCGGGTCGAGGACGCTGGCCTCGACCGGCGCCTCGAAGATCGTCCCGGGGTGCTCGACCACCCAGGTGTCGAGCGGGTCGTCGGCGGCGAGCAGCACGGCGAGCGCGTCCTGCCCGTCCCGCCCGGCGCGCCCGGCCTGCTGCCACACCGAGGCCAGACGTCCCGGCCACCCGGCCATGAGGACGGCGTCCAGCCCGGCGATGTCGACACCGAGCTCGAGGGCGTTCGTGGCCGCCAGCCCGAGCAGGTCCCGCTCGCGCAGCCGCCGCTCGATGACCCGGCGCTCCTCGGGGAGGTAGCCGCCGCGGTAGGCCGCGACCCGCCCTTCGTCCGCTGCGGAGACCTGCCGGGCCGCGGCCGAGGCGAGCGCCTCGACGCCCGCCCGCGAGCGGGCGAAGGCGAGGGTCTGCACGTCCCGGGACACGAGGTCGGCCATGAGCTCGGCGGCCTCGGAGACGGGAGAGCGCCGGCTCCCCTCGTCGGTCTCCGGCGGCTGCCACAGGGCGAAGGTCACCCCACCGCGGGGCGAGCCGTCCTCGGTCACGGCCGCGACCTCGTCGCCGACGAGCCGGGAGGCGTGTCGACCCGGGTCGCCGACGGTCGCCGAGGCCAGGACGAAGGTGGGATCGGCGCCGTAGCGTCGGCACACCCGACGCAGCCGGCGCAGCAGCAGGGCGACGTGGCTGCCGAAGACGCCGCGGTAGACGTGGCACTCGTCGATGACGACATAGCGCAGGCGCCGCAGCACGTGCCGCCAGTGCTCGTGGGCGGGCAGGAGGGAGTGGTGGACCAGGTCCGGATTGGTGAGGATGACGTCCGCGTGGTCGCGGATCCACCGGCGTTCGTCGCTGGGGGTGTCCCCGTCGTAGGTGGCCGCGCGCACGCCGGGCACCGCCCAGGACTGGATCCGGGCGAGCTGGTCGGCCGCCAGTGCCTTGGTGGGGGAGAGGTAGAGGGCGGTCGCCCCCCGGCCGCCTGCCGCGGCCCGCCCGTCGAGCACCGCCGTGAGCGACGGGAGGAGGTAGCCCAGGGACTTGCCCGAGGCGGTCCCCGTCGAGAGCACGACATGCTGGCCCTCCCGGGCCAGCTGCGCCGCCTGCGCCTGGTGCGACCACAGCTGCTCGATGCCCGCGCCCGCCAGTGCGTGCGCCAGCGGTGGGGCGACCCAGTCGGGCAGGTCGACGGTGCGGGCACGCCGAGGGGGCAGCTGCTCGACGTGGCGCAGCCGCCCCTCGCGCCCCACGGACAGGCCCGCCAGCACCTGCCGGGCCTGTGCGATATCAGCGGACATGTGATCTACGGTAGGCCGGTGTCCATCTCCGTCACGACCAGCGAATCCGGACCGGTCCATGTCGTCCACGTCGCCGGCGAGGTCGACGTCACCTCGGCGGCGTTGCTGCGCGACGCGCTCGAGGCACTCCTGGCCGACGGGCACCGGCGGCTGACCCTGGACCTCGGCGAGGTCACCTTCATGGACTCCACCGCACTCGGGGTGATCGTCGGGCGTCTGCGGCGCCTGGCCCGCCACGGCGGCGTGATGACCGTCGTCGCGACCCACGAGCGGGTCCTGCGGGTCTTCGACATCACCGGGCTGGACCAGCTGATGCAGATCCACGCCGACCTCGAGGGAGCCGTCGCGGCCGCCTCGTCGGACGTGACCGCCGGCTGAGCCGGACTCCGACGCCGCCCTCGTGGGGGCCGGCGAGCTCCTGGGCGCGGGCTGGTGCACCGGGGGCGACCCGGCAGTAGGGTGAGCCAACGGCCCTGTCGGGTCACTCCCGGTCGGGCCGTGCTCCGCGCCCATCAAGGAGGATCGGCATGGCCCGCACGACGCTCTCGCCCGCTTCGACGGTGGAGCTGGACGGCTCCCACCTGACCCTGATCGCGGTCGTCGCCGCCATCGGTGTCCTGGCCCTCGTGCTGGGGGCGGTGCTGCGCCGCCAGGTGATCGCCGCGCAGACCGGGACCCGACGGATGGACGAGATCGCGGCCGCGGTCGAGGAGGGCGCGCACGCCTACCTGCGACGGCAGTTCAAGACGCTGGTCGTCTTCGTCGCGCTCGTCTTCGTGCTGCTGCTCGCGCTGCCGGCCGACGGCGCCGGGGTCCGGTGGGGCCGCTCCGGCTTCTTCGTCCTCGGGGCCGCCTTCTCCGCCGCCATCGGGTACCTGGGCATGAGCCTGGCGGTCAAGGCCAATGTCCGCGTCGCGGAGGCCGCGCGCAGCACGGGCCGGGACGAAGGGATGCAGATCGCCTTCCGCACCGGCGGCACCGTGGGCATGTTCACCGTCGGCCTCGGTCTCATCGGTGCCGCGATCGTCGTGTTCGCCTACCGCGGCGACGCGCCTAAGGTCCTCGAGGGCTTCGGCTTCGGGGCGGCGCTGCTGGCGATGTTCATGCGGGTCGGGGGCGGCATCTTCACCAAGGCGGCCGACGTCGGCGCGGACCTCGTGGGCAAGGTCGAGGCGGGCATCCCCGAGGACGACCCGCGCAACGCGGCGACCATCGCCGACAACGTCGGGGACAACGTGGGCGACTGCGCCGGGATGGCCGCCGACCTCTTCGAGTCCTACGCGGTCACCCTCGTCGCCGCGCTCATCCTCGGCTCGGCCGCCTTCGGCGCCTACGGACTCGTCTTCCCCCTCGTCATCCCGGCGGTCGGTGCGATCACCGCCATGCTCGGGATCTTCATCACCCGCGCCCGGGCGGGAGAGAGCGCCCTGGACGCGATCAACCGGGGCTTCTACATCTCCGCCGCGATCTCCGCGGTGCTCTCCGCGGCGGCGGCGCTCTTCTTCCTCCCGGACAGCTTCGCCGACCTCGGCTCGCCCAACGAGGAGATCGCCGGCTTCGCCGGCGACCCGCGGCTGTCCGCGCTGCTGGCCGTCATCCTCGGCATCGTGCTCGCCGCGATCATCCTGCGGATGACCGGCCACTACACCGGCACCGACAAGCGCCCGACGATGGACGTCGCCCGCACGACCGAGACCGGCGCGGCCACGGTCGTCCTCTCCGGCATCAGCCTCGGCCTGGAGTCGGCCGTCTTCAAGGTCGCGACCATCGCCGCCGCGATCTACCTCGCCTTCCTCCTCGGCGGCTCCTCGGTCACGCTCGGCCTCTTCTTCATCGCCCTGGCCGGCTGCGGCCTCCTGACGACCGTCGGGGTCATCGTCGCGATGGACACCTTCGGCCCGGTCTCGGACAACGCCCAGGGCATCGCCGAGATGTCCGGTGACGTCGACGAGGAGGCGGCCCAGGTGCTCACCGAGCTCGACGCGGTCGGCAACACCACCAAGGCCATCACCAAGGGCATCGCGATCGCGACCGCCGTCCTCGCGGCGACGGCGCTCTTCGGCAGCTACACCGACGCGTGGACCTCCGCGGCCAAGGAGTTCGACGCCGGCGACATCCAGGCGAAGGGAGCCGCCTTCGAGTCGATGATCAACACCCAGGTCGTCGCCCCGAACGTGCTCGTCGGGGTGCTCATCGGCGCCGCGGTCGTCTTCCTCTTCTCGGGGCTGGCGATCAACGCGGTGACCGTCGCCGCCGGCTCGATCGTGCTCGAGGTCCGCCGCCAGTTCCGCGACCACCCCGGGATCATGGAGGGGACCGAGCGCCCCGAGTACGCCAGGGTCGTCGACATCTGCACGCGTGACTCGCTGGCCAAGCTCGCCACGCCCGGCCTCGTCGCCGCGCTGACCCCGATCATCGTCGGCTTCGGCCTCGGTGTCGGGGCGCTCGCGGGCTTCCTCGCCGGAGCGATCGCGTGCGGCGCGCTCATGGCGGTCTTCCTGGCCAACTCCGGCGGCGCGTGGGACAACGCGAAGAAGATCGTCGAGGACGGCAACCACGGCGGCAAGGGCTCCCAGGCGCACGAGGCGGCCGTCATCGGCGACACCATCGGCGACCCCTTCAAGGACACCGCGGGGCCGGCGATCAACCCGCTGATCAAGGTGATGAACCTCGTCGCCGTGCTCATCGCGCCGGCCGTCGTCACCCTCTACCTGGGGGACGGCACCGACGAGTTCATCCGGTGGGCGATCACCCTCGTCGCCCTCGTCGTCCTCCTCACCGCCCTGGTCGTCGCCAAGCGCGACGACGTCGCCATGACGGACGCCGAGGAGCCCTCACCCGATCGGGCCTAGGCTGCGGGGCGTGACCACCTCCGCGACCCCACGCACCGACCCCCAGCTGCTCGAGCGACTGCGGGAGGACCTGGCCGCGCTCCCCTTCACCGTCGAAGCGGTGCGCGAGCGTCTCGGTGACCTCGCCGCGGACGCCCTCGGCCGGGAGCAGACCCTGCCGGCCCGGCGGCTGCTCGTGGCGGCGACCGACCCGGTCGGCGTGCTCGTCGGATGCTTCGGGCTCGGCCTGGAGGTCGCCGCCGACGACCTGGCCAGGGCGCTGCCGCAGACCGGGGTGTCCGGGGCGGTCGAGCTGGGTCTCGTCGAGCCGCACGGCGCGGACGTGCGCGCGCTGTGCGACCTGCGCCCCTACGGCGACGACCTCGGGAACTCCTGGTGGGTGGCCTCCGACCCCACGGAGCACGCACGGAGCGGACCGCTGCCGGTCGACCACGTCCTCGGCATCGGCGGCGCCTCGACCACCCTGGCCTCGTGGACCCCGCGCACCCCCGTCCGCCGGGCTCTCGACGTCGGCACCGGCAGCGGCGTGCAGTCCCTGCACCTCTCCGGCCACGCCGAGCAGGTCGTCGCGACGGACCTGTCCGCGCGGGCACTGGACTACGCGGCCTTCAACGCCGCGCTCAACGGCCTGAGCTGGGACCTGCGGCGCGGGTCCTTCCTCGACCCGGTCGGCGGGGAGGACTTCGACCTCGTGGTGAGCAACCCCCCCTTCGTCATCACCCCGCGCGGTGGTGACGTGCCGCTCTACGAGTACCGCGACGGCGGCGCCGCCGGCGACGACGTCGTCGCGGCCCTGACGAAGGGCGTCGGCGCCCACCTCGCGCCCGGCGGGGTGGCCCAGATGCTCGGCAACTGGGAGACCGCCGCCGGGGTGGACTGGCGCGAGCGGGTCGGCGAGTGGGTCGCGGCCAGCGGCCTGGACGCCTGGGTCGTCCAGCGCGACGTGCAGGATCCCGTGGAGTACGCCGAGCTGTGGTCCCGCGACGGCGGCCACCTGCCCGGCACGCCCGAGCACGACGCGCTCGTCGGGGCGTGGCTGGACGACTTCGCCTCCCGGGGGATCGAGCAGATCGGCTTCGGGGTGATCACGCTGCACCGGCCGACGACGGAGCGCGCTCCCTTCGTCGATCTCACGGAGGTGAGCGGCCCGGTGGCGACGCCGATGGGGCCCACCGTCGCGGCCGGCCTCGTCGCTCGCGACCGCCTCGCCGGCCTCGACGACGACGGGGTCCTCGACACCGCGTGGCGGGTCGCCGAGGACGTCACCACCGAGACCCACGCCCGGCCCGGCGCCGAGGACCCGAACGTCATCCTGCTGCGCCAGGGGGGAGGTCTCGGTCGCTCCGTGCGGCTGGACACCCTCGACGCCGCGCTCGTCTCGGTGAGCGACGGCGAGCTCACCGCCCGACAGTCCTTGGCGGCGATCTCGGGTCTCCTCGACGTGCCGACGGGCGAGGCGCTCGGCCGCGGCGCCGCCCTCCTGCGGCGCCTGGCCGCCGACGGCTTCCTGATGCCCTGACAAGACCCCGTGGTCATCCCCCAGGGGAAGTCGCTCGTCCGGCCGCATCTCCCTGGGGGAAGTTCCTCCTCCGGCCGCATCTCCCTGGGGGAAGTTCCTCCTCCGGTCGCATCTCCTGGCCGGCGGCCCCCCTTCGGCCGGAGCCTGTCGTCGTTGCCCTCACCCGTGTGACGGGGTGACGTGAGACGGGTGCTGGGTCCGACGGGCACAACCCACTTATGAGTGAGTGCTCACTCACTTAGAATCGACGTCCGTGACACCACGTGCGAAGCCGCTGCCCCCCGACGAGCGCCGTCGCGTCCTGCTGGACGCGGCCCGGCCGCTCGTGCGCGAGCACGGCCGCGCGGTGCGGACCAAGGACGTCGCGGCCGCCGCGGGGGTCGCCGAGGGCACCCTCTACCGGGTCTTCGCGACCAAGGACGAGCTCGTCGACGCCGTCGTGGCGGACGCGATCGACCCGACCTCCTTCCTGCGCCGTCTCGAGGGGATCGATCGCAGCGGGACGCTCGAGGAGCGCCTGCTCGGCGTCGTCAGGGCCTTCCACGAGCGCTTCCGCGAGGTCTTCGAGATGCTCGTCGCCGTCGGCATGACCGGACCGCCGGAGTCCATGCGCAACCGGATGGATCCGAAGGGGAAGGGGGGCTGGCAGGAGGGGGCTCGGCGCACGATCGTCGAGGTCATCGAGCCGGACGCCCACCGTCTGACGATCACGCCCGAGCAGCTGGCGCAGCACCTGCGCCTGCTCAGCTTCTCGGGGGCCCACCCGCACATCGCGGCCGGTGACCCCATCAGTCCGGAGGACATCGTCGAGGTCGTCCTCCACGGCGTGCTGAAGGAGGGCTCGTGCTGATCCGACTGTGGCGTACCCACCTGGGCCGTCGACCCGGGCTGATCGCGGCCCTCGTGGCCCTCCAGATGCTCGCCACCCTGGCGGCCCTGACCCTGCCGAGCCTCAACGGCCAGATCATCGACGACGGCGTGGCGAAGGGGGACACCGGCTACATCCTGCGCGCCGGGGCCGTGATGCTCGCCGTCTCCCTCCTCCAGGTCGTGGCGACGATCGGCGTCGCGTGGATCGCCTCCCGGTGCTCCTCCGGCATGGCGGCGCAGGTGCGCTCCGACCTCTTCTCCCGGGTCGGTGACTTCAGCGCCCAGGAGGTGGGGCGCTTCGGGGCCGCGACGCTGATCTCGCGCAGCACCAACGACGTCCAGCAGGTGCAGCTGGTGACCAACCTCGGCCTGGCGATGATGCTCAGCGCGCCGATCATGATGGTCGGCGGCATCATCATGGCCCTCCAGGAGGACAGCGGCCTGGCCTGGCTCGTCGCCGTCGCGGTGCCGATCCTCGGGGTCGTCGTGGGCTTCCTCGTCAGCCGGATGGTGCCCGGCTTCCGCACGATGCAGGCCAGCGTCGACGCGGTGAACCGCATCCTGCGCGAGCAGATCACCGGTGTGCGCGTCGTGCGGGCCTTCGTGCGTGAGGAGGAGGAGCGCGAGCGGTTCGCGGAGGCGAACCTTCGCTACACGGCCTCGGCCGTGCGCGTCGGCAACCTCTTCGCGACGGTCTTCCCCTTCGCGATGATCGTGCTCAACCTCTCGATGGTCGCGGTCGTGTGGTTCGGCGCCCACCGCATCGACGCCGGGCAGATGAGCGTCGGCTCGCTCACCGCCTTCATGGCCTACCTGACCCAGATCCTCATGTCCGTCGTCATGGCGACGATGATGACGATGATGATCCCGCGGGCCGCGGTCTCCGCCTCGCGCGTCGGCGAGGTGCTCGACACCCGCTCCAGCGTCGCCGCGCCGTCCACCCCGACCCCGCTGCCCGACGGGCCGCTCGAGGTGCGCCTCGACGGCGTGACCTTCTCCTACCCGGGGGCGGACGTGCCCGTGCTCCACGACCTCGACCTCGTCGCCCGGCCCGGGACGACGACGGCCGTCATCGGGTCCACCGGCGCGGGCAAGACGACCCTCGTCGGGCTCGTGCCCCGTCTCTACGACGCCACCGGTGGCTCGGTCCGCCTCGGCGGGGTCGACGTGCGCGACGCGTCCCTGGAGGACCTGTGGTCGCGCATCGGTCTCGTGCCGCAGCGGGCCTTCCTCTTCACCGGCACCATCGCGAGCAACCTGCGCCAGGGGGCGCCCGAGGCCACCGACGAGGAGCTGTGGGCCGCCCTCGAGGTGGCCCAGGCGGCCGACTTCGTCCGCGACCAGGGTGGGCTCGAGGCCACCGTGGGCCAGGGCGGCGGCAACCTCTCCGGCGGGCAGCGCCAGCGCCTGGCCATGGCCCGCGCGATCGCCCGGCGCCCCGATGTCTACCTCTTCGACGACTCCTTCTCCGCGCTCGACGTGGCCACCGACGCCCGGCTGCGGGCCGCCCTTCGCCCGTGGACCCGGGAGGCGACGGTCGTCGTCGTCGCCCAGCGGGTGGCCTCGATCGTCGACGCCGACCAGATCGTCGTCCTCGAGGACGGACGGGTGGTCGGGCACGGCACCCACCGCGAGCTCCTGCGGGAGTGCCCCACGTACGTCGAGATCGTCGAGTCCCAGGTCAGCGAGGAGGAGGCGGCATGAGCGAGATCCCCACCGAGGAGGAGAAGGCCGCCGCCGCCCGGCGCCAGCCGGCCCCCCGCGGCGGCCCGCCCGGGGCCGGTCTCGGGATGCCCACCGAGAGCGCGGCGAACTTCGCCGCCTCCGCCCGTCGGCTCGCCGGGCTGCTGCGTCCGCAGCGGGCGATCATCGGCCTCGCGGCGACCCTGGCCGTCGTCGGTGTCGTGCTCTCGGCCATCGGCCCGCGGGTCATCGGCCGGGCCACCGACCTCGTCTTCGCCGGTGTCGTCGGCGAGCAGCTCCCCTCGGGCCCCACCCAGGAGCAGGCCGTCGAGGGCCTGCGCGACGCCGGACGCGACCAGCTGGCCGACATGGTCAGCGGGATCCCCGACCTCGTGCCCGGGCAGGGCATGGACATGGCCGCGATCGGCCGCGTCCTGCTCATCGCCGTCGCCCTCTACACCGGCGCCGGGCTGCTCTCCTACATCCAGAACCGGCTCGTCGTCGTCGCGGTCAACCGGGTCATCTACGACCTGCGTCGCGACGTCGAGGACAAGCTGCACCGCCTGCCGCTGCCGTACCTGGACCGGCAGCCGCGCGGCGAGCTGCTCAGCCGGGTCACCAACGACATCGACAACCTCGCCCAGTCCGTGCAGCAGACCCTCGGGCAGATGCTGACGAACATCGTCATGGTCCTGGCGATGCTCGCCATGATGTTCTCCATCTCCCCGCTGCTCGCGGTCATCGCGCTCGTGACGATCCCGGTCTCGATCTGGCTGACGAAGATCATCGGGAGCCGCAGCCAGCGACGCTTCAAGGAGCAGTGGGCCACGACCGGACAGGTCAACTCGATCGTCGAGGAGACCTTCAGCGGCCACGAGCTGGTCAAGGTCTTCGGCCGGCAGCAGGAGGTCGCGGAGACCTTCGAGGAGCGCAACGAGGCGCTGCGCGAGGCGACCTTCGGGGCGCAGTTCATCTCCGGCGTGATCATGCCGGTGATGATGTTCGTCGGGAACCTCACCTACGTCGTCGTCGCCGTCGTCGGCGGCCTCCGGGTGGCCGGGGGTGCGCTCACGCTGGGGTCGGTCACCGCCTTCATCCAGTACTCCCGCCAGTTCACGATGCCCATCACCCAGCTGGCGTCGATGGCCAACCTCGTCCAGTCCGGGGTGGCCTCGGCGGAGCGGGTCTTCGAGGTGCTCGACGCCGAGGAGCAGCGTCCCGACCCGCAGGCGGCGGTGGTGCCGGAGCGCTCCGACGGGCGGGTCGTCTTCGAGGACGTCAGCTTCTCCTACTCGCCCGACGCGCCCCTCATCGAGGCCCTGGACCTGCGCGTCGAGCCGGGGCAGACGGTGGCGATCGTCGGCCCGACCGGCGCGGGCAAGACGACGCTGGTCAACCTCGTGCTGCGCTTCTACGAGCTCGACGGTGGGCGGATCACCCTCGACGGGGTCGACATCGCGCAGATGTCCCGGGCGGGGTTGCGCTCGCGCACCGGGATGGTGCTCCAGGACACCTGGCTCTTCGGCGGGACCATCGGGGAGAACATCGCCTACGGGCGTCCCGGGGCCAGTCGCGAGGAGGTGCAGGCGGCGGCGGAGGCCACCTTCGTCGACCGCTTCGTGCACTCGCTGCCCGACGGCTACGACACCGTCCTCACCGACGGGGCCGGCAACATCAGCGCGGGGGAGAAGCAGCTGGTCACCATCGCCCGCGCCTTCCTCTCCGACCCGGACCTGCTCATCCTCGACGAGGCGACCAGCTCGGTCGACACCCGGACCGAGAAGCTCGTCCAGGACGCGATGCGGGCGCTGCGCGGCGAGCGGACCTCCTTCGTCATCGCCCACCGGCTCTCCACGATCCGGGACGCCGACGTCATCCTCGTCATGGAGGCCGGGCACATCGTCGAGCAGGGCTCGCACGAGGAGCTGCTCGCCCGTGGCGGTGCGTACGAGCGGCTCTACCGGGCCCAGTTCGTCGCCCCCATGGACGACGAGACGGACCCACTCGACCCGGCCGCGTTGGCGGCGGTCGAGTAGGTCCGTCCCGGGATCAGCGCCTCAGCGCCGACTCACTGCTCGAAGGTGACCTTCCACTCGTCGTCGACGTTGACGAGCTTGATGTCCTGCTCCTTGCCGTCCTTGTCCTTGACGGTGACGGTGGCGGTCTTCTCGTCCTCGGCGATCTTGGAGTCCTGGATGTCGACCTCGGCGTCCTCGGGGATGTCCTGGGCGAAGGCATCCTCGTTCTCCTTGAAGATGTCCGCGCAGTCCTTCCCGGGCTGCACCTGCTCGAGCTGGTCGACGATCTCCGGGTCGAGCGTGTCGCAGACGGTCTTGTAGTCCTTCTCCTTGACCGCGTCCCCGAACGTGGTGACGGCCTTCTCGGGGCCGTTCTGCTGGCTGCACGCCCCGAGACCGAAGGTGAGGCCGGCGGCGGCCACGGCGCAGACAATCTTCTTCATGGTGTCCTCCCTGGCTTGTGGTGCCCCCTCCGGGCACCTGGCACCCCCTGCGGGTGCCTACGGGGCAGAACCTTATGCGAACCCGGCCCACCCGCGATGGGGAGTCCTACCCAGCTGCGTTGTACGGTTCCCGCTAGGAGAACCGACCACGTCGAGGCAGCGACGAATCCGCTGCACGTGGAGGGCAGAGATGAGGCACGAAGTGGGCAGCAAGCTCGTCATCGTCGAGTCGCCGGCGAAGGCGAAGACGATCTCGGGATACCTCGGACCGGACTTCGAGGTGGAGGCCTCCGTGGGGCACATCCGGGACATCCCGACCCCCTCGGAGATGCCGGCCGAGATGAAGAAGGGGCCGTTCGGCCGGTTCGGGGTCAACATCGAGGAGGGCTTCGAGCCCTACTACGTCGTCGACCCGGACAAGAAGAAGAAGGTCGCCGAGCTCAAGCGCCTCCTCAAGGACGCCGACACCCTCTACCTCGCCACCGATGAGGACCGCGAGGGGGAGGCCATCGCCTGGCACCTCCTCGAGACCCTCAAGCCGAAGGTCCCCGTCAAGCGGATGGTCTTCCACGAGATCACCAAGGAGGCCATCCAGCGGGCGGTCGAGCAGACCCGCGAGCTGGACCTGGACCTCGTCGACGCGCAGGAGACCCGCCGGATCCTCGACCGGCTCTACGGCTACGAGGTCTCGCCGGTCCTGTGGCGCAAGGTCAAGGCGGGCCTGTCCGCCGGCCGTGTGCAGTCCGTCGCCACCCGCATCGTCGTCGAGCGGGAGCGGGAGCGGATGGCCTTCAAGGTCGCCTCCTACTGGGACGTGGAGGGCCGCTTCAGCCCGGGGGCCACCCCCTTCGCCGCCCGGCTCACCGCCCTCGACGGGACGAAGGTGGCCACCGGCCGCGACTTCGACGACACCGGCGCCCTCAAGGGCTCCGCCCGCCAGCTCGACGAGCGGGCCGCGACCGCGGTCGCCGAGTCCACGATCGCCGCGGACGTCACCGTCGTCTCCGTCACCGAGAAGCCCTACACGCGCCGGCCGTACGCCCCCTTCACCACCTCGACGATGCAGCAGGAGGCCGGCCGCAAGCTCGGTCTCGGCTCGCGCGATGCCATGCGGGTGGCCCAGCGGCTGTACGAGAACGGCTACATCACCTACATGCGTACGGACAGCACCAACCTGTCCCGGTCCGCGCTCTCCGCCGCCCGTGGCCAGGCCCGCGACATGTACGGCGGCGACTACGTGCCGGAGTCCCCGCGGATCTACGGCAAGAAGGCCAAGAACGCCCAGGAGGCGCACGAGGCGATCCGCCCCGCCGGGGACCGCTTCCGCACCCCGGCCCAGGTCGCCGGCGAGCTGCGCGGCGACGAGTTCCGCCTGTACGAGCTGATCTGGAAGCGCACCATCGCCTCGCAGATGGCCGACGCGAAGGGCTCCACCGCGACGATCAAGCTGGCCGCCGACCTCGGCGGGTGCGAGGTGGCGCGGAGCGCCGAGTACACCGCCTCCGGCACCGTCATCACCTTCAAGGGCTTCCTCGCGGCCTACGAGGAGGGCACCGACGAGCCCACCCAGGCGAAGGGGAGCGACACCCGGCTGCCGAAGCTGGCGGAGGGCGCGGCGCTGGAGGTCCTCGACGCGACGGCGAACGGGCACGAGACGAGCCCGCCCGCGCGCTACACCGAGGCCAGCCTCGTCAAGGTCATGGAGGAGAAGGGGATCGGCCGCCCCTCCACCTACGCCTCGACGATCAGCACCATCCAGGACCGCGGGTACGTCCGGCGGCGTGGGAGCGCGCTCATCCCGACGTGGCTGGCCTTCGCGGTCACCCGGCTCATGGAGGTCCACTTCACCGAGCTCGTCGACTACGACTTCACCGCGGAGATGGAGGCCGACCTCGACCAGATCGCGCGAGGGTCGGCGCAGCGCTCGGAGTGGCTGCGGCGCTTCTACTTCGGCGACGAGGCGACCGACGCCGGCGGCCTCGCGGCACTCGTCTCGGACCTCGGCGACATCGACGCCCGCGGGATCTCGACGATCGACATCGGCGACGGCGTCGTCGTGCGGGTGGGCCGCTACGGCCCCTACGTCGAGGAGGTCGTCGTGACCTCCGACGGCTCCGGCGAGGAGCCCAAGCCCAAGCGGGCCTCGATCACCGACGACATCGCCCCCGACGAGATGACCCCCGCGAAGGCACGGGAGATCCTCGCGACCGCGGCCGACGACGGCCGCGTGCTCGGGACCCACCCGGAGACCGGCAACGAGATCATCGTCAAGACCGGGCGCTACGGCCCCTTCGTCACCGAGGTGCTGCCCGAGGCCGAGGAGAAGCCGAAGAAGGGCAAGGCGAAGGTCAAGTCGCCGACCGCCTCGCTCTTCAAGAGCATGGACCCGGCGACCGTGGACCTCGAGCAGGCGCTGCGGCTGCTCTCGCTGCCGCGCACCGTCGGGACGGTGGCCGAGACGGTCACCGACGAGGACGGCACCGAGAAGCAGGTCGAGGTGGCGATCACTGCGCAGAACGGGCGCTACGGCCCGTACCTGAAGAAGGGGACCGACTCGCGCTCCCTCGAGAGCGAGGAGCAGATCTTCAGCCTCACCCTCGAGGAGGCCAAGGAGATCTACGCCCAGCCCAAGCGTCGGGGCCGGGCCGCCAGGCCGCCGCTGCGGGAGTTCGGCGAGGACCCGGCCAGCGGCAAGAAGGTCGTCGTCAAGGACGGTCGCTTCGGGCCGTACGTCACCGACGGGGAGACCAACGCGACCCTGCGCAGCGGTGACGACCCGACGACGGTGAGCGCCGAGCGGGCCTACGAGCTGCTCGCGGAGAAGCGCGCCAAGGGGCCCACGACCCGCAAGAAGAGCGCCAAGAAGACGACGAAGAAGACCGCCAAGAAGAGCGCGAAGAAGACGACGGCGAAGAAGGCCACGAAGAAGTCGACGGGGTAGCCCGCGACCCCTCGGTGCACGGCGCGTGTGAGGGACGGCACGACGGCGCTCCGTTGCCGCCCTGGTTACTCGTCGGTACTGTCTGCGGGCAAGGACCGCACCGAAGGAGTTGTCATGTCGATCGAGCTGGACCCGTCCACCTTCGAGAGCATGACCCCGCAGGAGTTCGCGCAGACCACCAAGCAGCTCTCCGACCGCGAGATCACGGAGATCATGCGCGGCGACCTGCGGGTGCCCGTCCTCGATGCCATCTTCGCCCGCTTCCCCACGCTCTTCCGCCCCGACCGTGCTCACGGGGTGCGCACGACCACGTGGTTCCGCATCACGGGCGGGCCGGAGCACCACCCGGACGACACCTACGAGGTGCGCATCGCCGACGGCACCTGCGACGTGGGCGAGCCCGGAGAGGGCTACGACGTCTCCTTCATGATGGCGCCGCCGGAGCTGATCAAGATGGCGACCGGGCGCGGCTCGTCGACCCTGCTGGTCATGCGCGGCAAGATCAAGGTCAGGGGCGACATCGGTGCGGCCGCGACGTTCCCGACCCTCTTCGACATCCCCAAGGCCTGATACCCAGATGAACCCCCTCGTCGTCGCCAGGACCATGGCCCAGCGCGGCCTGCTCACCCCCGGACCCCCGACCCACCAGATCAAGCAGCTGCTCGCCCTCAAGCAGTGGGGCTTCGGCCTCGCCGGCGAGATCCGGCAGGCGGCGAACCGCGCGCCCCGGGCCGTCGCCGTCATCGACGAGACCCGCGGGGCGACGACCTACGCCCAGCTGCTCGACAACTCCGAGCGGATCGCCGGCGTCCTCGGGGAGCTCGGCTTCCGCCCGGGCGACCGGATCGGGCTGCTCGCCCGCAACCACGTCCAGGCGATCGAGACCATGCTGGCCACCTCGGCCGTCGGCATCGACCTCGTGCTCGGCAACACCGGCCTGTCCGGGCCGCAGTTCGCCCTCGTCGCCGAGGAGCAGGGCATCAAGGCGCTCATCCACGACGACGAGTTCGTCGACCTCGCCGGCCACCTGCCGGAGGAGCTGCCGAAGGTCAGCGAGTCCGAGCTGGCCCGCCGCCTCGCGCACGCGGTGCGGCCCCACCGGCTGCCGGTGCCCGAGCGCAGCGGCCGCACGATCATCCTCACCTCCGGCACGACCGGGACGCCGAAGGGGGCGACCCGCCGGACCCCGGGCGGTTTCGGTCCGCTCATCTCGATCATCGAGCGGATCCCGCTGCGGGTCGGTGACCGCATCCTCGTCTCCGCGCCGATCTTCCACACCTGGGGCTACGCCGCGATGCAGCTCTCGATCGCGCTGCGCGCGACGATCGTGCTCCAGCGCCGCTTCGACCCCGCGGCCGCCCGGCAGCTGCTCGAGGACCTCCAGCCGGATGCGATGTTCGCCGTGCCCGTCATGCTCCAGCGGATGATGGAGCTGCCCGCCGACCCGGACGCACGCTCGCGCCGCCGGCTGCGGGTCGTGGCGACCTCCGGGTCGGCGTACCCGTCGGGCTTCACGACGCGCTTCATGGACGAGTACGGCGACGTCCTCTACAACCTCTACGGGTCGACCGAGGCCTCCTGGGTGTGCATCGCGACGCCGGAGGACATGCGCCGCGACCCCGACACCGCGGGCACGCCGCCGGTCGGCACCGTCGTGAAGATCCTCGACGAGCGCGACCGCGAGGTGCCGGAGGGCACGATCGGGCGGATCTTCTGCGGCAACGAGCTGGTCTTCGAGGGCTACACGAACGGGCAGAGCAAGGACTTCGTCGACGGGCTCGTCTCCACGGGGGACATGGGGCACGTCGAGGACGGGCTGTACTTCGTCGACGGACGTGACGACGACATGATCGTCAGCGGCGGCGAGAACGTCTACCCGAGCGAGGTCGAGTCCCTCCTCGTCGAGCACCCCGCGGTGCGCGAGGTCGTCGTCGTCGGGGTGCCGGACGCGGACTTCGGCGAGCGGCTCGCGGCCTTCGTCGCCGTCAAGGAGGGCCACGAGCTCGACGCCGACGAGGTGCGCGAGCACGTGCGGGCCCAGCGGGCCCGGCACTGCGTCCCGCGCGAGGTCGTCTTCCTCGAGGAGCTGCCGCGCAACGCGACGGGCAAGGTCCTGGCCCGGGAGCTGCGCAAGCAGTTCACCGACTGAGGTGCGTCTCTGGAGCCTGGACCCGGCGCGGCTGGACCGCGCCGCGCTCGTGGCCGGGTGGCGTGAGGGGCTGCTCGCCCAGGCGGTCCTGCTCGGCCGGACGAAGGGGTACACGGCCCACCCGCAGCTCGTGCGCTTCCGGGAGCTCGGCGACCCCCCGGCCGGGGTGGCGACGTGGCTGGCCGGGCTCGCCGACGAGGCCGACCGGCGCGGCTACCGCTTCGACCGCACCCGCGTGGTGACCGCGCCCGACCCGGCCCTGCGGATGAGCGTCACCGAGGGTCAGCTGGGGCTGGAGTGGCGGCACCTGCTGGCCAAGTGCCGCGCCCGGTCACCGGAGTGGGCCGAGGAGCTGGAGCGGCTCGGCCCCGCCGCCCACCCGCTCTTCGACGTCGTGCCGGGACCGGTCGCGACCTGGGAGCGCGCCGCGCGGCCGTAGCCCGCTCAGAGCCACTCGCCGAAGGCCATCGGCTCCCGGGTGAAGCGGTAGGTCGCCCAGTTGAGGTGGCTGACCTCCCCCTTCGCGTCCCGGTGGACCACGAGGCTCTCGCCGCGCTCGCGCCCGGAGACGGTGCGGTAGCGGTCGGGCCCGTCCGCGGCGAAGACCGACGGCGGCATCTCCCTGGGCTGACCGGCGACCCGCGCCTCGAGGGCGCCCTGGCGTACGGAGAAGACGTGGTGGGTGCCCTCGGAGTACCAGTGGCCGAGCAGCGGGCGCAGCTCTTCGGGCACCTGCGTCCCGGGCGCCCACGGCGTCGGCGGCACCGGCTCCCGCTCGATCGCGATCGTGCCCAGCTCGATCGCCGCGGCGGCGGGCGGGACGGGGGCGGAGTTGTTCATCATGATGACCCCGGTCGTCGCCGACCCGCGCTCGGTGAAGACCCCGGTGATCGAGCCGGGCCAGCCGCCGGTGTGCCCGACCCAGGTCCGGCCCTCGTGGCGCACGAGCTGCAGCCCGAGCCCCCACGCGGAGGTCCACCCGATCGGGTCGGCCATCGTCTGCGGCTGGCACATCTCCTCGAGCGTGTCGGGGGAGAGGACCTCCTCGACCGGGTTCGCGATGAAGCCGCCCCACCGGGCCATGTCGGCCGGGGTGGAGCGCAGCCCGCCGGCGGGGTCGAGGGCGCCGGCGTCGAAGACCGGCTCCTCCACGGGGACGTCGGCGAAGGGCGGGACGAAGTACCCCTTCGCCCGGCGGCCCTGGGGGCTGGTCGTCGTGCGGCCCATCTCCAGCGGCTCGAGGATCCGGCGGTGGATCGACTCGTACCAGTGGCAGCCGTCGAGGCGGGCGATGATCTCGCCGAGGACGGCGAAGGCGAGGTTGGAGTAGTGCCAGCGGTCGTGCGGGCGCCCGACCCGCTCGGCCCGGGACCAGCCGGCGACGAGGTCCTCGCGCTCGGGCATGACCATCGTGTCGAAGACGTCACCGACCGGCTCGCGCTGCATCCCCGAGGTGTGCGAGAGCAGCTGGCGGATGGTCACCCGCTCGTGGGTCGCGTCGGCGAGGTGGGTCTCGACGGTGTCGTCCAGGTCGAGCCGGCCCTCGTCGCGCAGCGCCATGATCGCGACCGCGGTGAAGGTCTTGGAGTTGCTCGCCACCGGGTACTGGGTGTCCTCGTCCGGGGTGTCCTCGGGGTCGGCGACGGCGATGGTGCCGACCCCGCGGAACCACTGGAGACTCCCGTCGCGAGCCACTCCCGCCGCCAGGCCGGGGACGCGCCCCTCGGTCTGGGCGGTGAGCGCGCGGGCGGTCAGGGCACGGTCGGTCTCGTCGGTGAAGGCCATGGGCACCAACGTATCGGGGCGCCCGGCCTCGTCCGGGGAGCAGGGCTCAGGAGATGAAGCCCTCGTCAGCCAGCCAGTCGTGCGCGACCTGACCCGGCTCCGCGCCGTCGACGTCGACCTGCGCGTTGAGGTCGATGAGCACGTCGTCGGTGAGCTTCTCCGTGACCGGCGCGAAGAGGTCCTTCACCTGGGGGAACTCGTCCACCACGTCCTTGGTGAGCACCGGCGCCACGTTGTACTTGGGGAAGAACTCCTTGTCGTCCTCGAGCACGACGAGGTCCAGCGCCTTGATCCGGCCGTCCGTCGTGAAGACCTCGCCGAAGGTGCACGTGCCGGTGTCCGTGGCCTCGTAGATCGCCCCGGTGTCGAGCACCTTGACGTTCTCGTCCGGGAAGTCCTTGCCGCGCTGCATCCCGTAGGTCTTGAGCATCGGGCCGAAGCCGTCGTTGCGGTTGTTGAACTCGGACTCGACGCAGAAGGTCAGCTCCTCCTTCGGGACGTCGGCGAGGTCGGAGAGCGAGGAGACGCCGAGCTCCTTGGCCTTCTCCCGCGGCACCGCGAAGCCGTAGGTGTTGTTCATCGGGGCAGGCTCGAGCCAGACGAGCTGGTTCTCCTTCAGGTCCCGCTGCCGCACCGCCTCGTACTGCTTCTCCTCGTCGGGGATGGGCTCGCTCTCGCCGAGGTAGGCGATCCAGGCCGTGCCGGTGTACTCCCACTGCATCTGCACCTGGTCCTCGATCATCGCCTGCCGGGCGCTCGAGGAGCCGGGGATGTTCGTGAGGTCCTGCGCGTCGGCGCCCGCGGCGCGGAAGAGGATCACGGCGAGCTTGCCGAGGACCAGCTGCTCGGTGAAGTTCTTCGAGCCGACCCCGAGGGAGAGGCCGGAGAGGTCGACGTCACCGATCGGCCCGGTGGCCTGCCCGGAGGGGACGAAGCCGCCGCTCGTGCCGAGGCCGCAGCCGGCCAGGCCGAGGCCGAGGGTGCCGGCGCCGCCGAGGAGGAGCGCGCGCCGGGTGACGGGGGCGGGCCGGCGGGTCACGCCATCCCCTTCGGGGTCATGACGAACTCCAGGACCCGGCCGGCCCAGTCGATCATCAGGGCGAGCACGGCGATGATGATCGCGCCGCTGACGAGCACGGGGAAGCGGAAGAGGGTGATGCCGGTGACGATGAGCGCCCCGAGGCCTCCCGCGTTGACGAAGGTGGCGAAGCTCGCCGCCCCGACGACGAGGACGAGCGCGGTGCGCACCCCCGCCATGATGACCGGGATCGCCAGCGGGAGCTCGACGCGGGTGAGCACGCCCCGGGAGGACATCCCCATGCCGCGGGCCGCCTCGACGAGCGTCGGGTCGACCTGCTGCAGACCCACGATCGTGTTGCGCAGCACCGGGAGGAAGGCGTAGATCGCGAGCGAGATGACCGCGGTCGTCGTGCCGAAGCCTAGCCACATCGCGAGCAGCACGACGAGACCGATGACCGGGGCGGCCTGACCGGCGTTGGCGAAGCCCACGACCGGGGTGGCCAGGGAGCTGAAGGCGGGGCGGGTGAGCAGGATCCCCGCCGGGACCGCGGTGACGAGGACGATCGCCGTCGTGACGAGGGTGAGCACGATGTGCTCCCCGGTGAGGTCCATGATCGTCCCCCAGGCCAGCTGCCGCGCCTCGATGTCGTCCAGGTCGGCGACGGAGCGCCAGATCGACCAGGCGACGAGGATGGCCGCGCAGACGAGGGGCAGACCGACGAGCAGGGTCAGCGCCGTGCGCCGGTCCTCGACCCCGGTGTCGGCGACCGGCTCGGTGCGCTCGTCCGTGGCCGTGCTCATGAGCCGTCGTCCTGGGTCGAGCGGATGTGGTCGGTGACGGCCTGGAAGGTCAGCATGCCGCGGTACTCGTCCCGGCGGCCGGTGACGAGCACGCCACCGTGGGTGCTGGCCAGCATCGCGTCGAGGGCGTCGTTGAGCGTGGCGCGGTGGTCGATGGTGGAGACCTCCGACTTCGGCTCGGGCGGCAGGCTCGCCAGACGCGAGGCCTCACGCAGGGTGTACCAGCCGGCGGGGCGCCGGCGCCGGTCCAGGACGATGACGTCGCGCTGGCCGGCGGCCTCCGCCGCGGCGGCCGCGGCCCGGCCGTCGTCCCCGACCGTGGCGGTCACGGGATCGGCCAGCTCGAGCTCGCTCACCCGGGCCAGGCTCAGCTGCTTGAGGGAGGACCCGGAGCCGACGAAGTCCTCGACGAACTCGTTGTCGGGGTTGGCGAGGATGTTCGTCGGGGTGTCGTACTGGGCGATGTGCGCGCCCTCCTGCAGGACGAGGATGCGGTCGCCGAGCTTGATCGCCTCGTCGATGTCGTGGGTGACGCAGACGATGGTCTTCTGCAGCTCCTCCTGGATGCTCATCAGCTCGTCCTGGAGGCGCTGACGGGTGATCGGGTCGACTGCCCCGAAGGGCTCGTCCATGAGCAGGACCGGCGGGTCGGCGGCCAGGCCCCGAGCGACCCCCACGCGCTGCTGCTGCCCGCCGGAGAGCTCCCGCGGGTAGCGGTCCCGGTACCGGTCGGGGTCGAGACCGACGAGCTCGAGGAGGTCGTCGGTGCGCGCGGCGGTGCGGGCCTTGTCCCACTTGAGCAGGCCCGGCACGAGGCCGATGTTCTCCCGGACGGTCATGTGCGGGAAGAGCGAGCCGCCCTGGATGACGTAGCCGATGGTCCGGCGCAGCGCCGTGGCGTCCTTGGAGCGGATGTCCTCGCCGTCGATGGTGATCGTGCCCGAGGTGGGCTCGTGCAGCCGGTTGATCATCTTCAGGGTGGTCGTCTTGCCGCACCCGGAGGGGCCGACGAACATGACGATCTCGCCGGCCGGAACCGTCAGCGAGAGGCCGTCGACGGCCGGGTCCCGCATCCCGGGGTAGGTCTTGACGACGTCGTCGAAGACGATCTCGGCCCCGGAGACGCCGTGGTCGTCCGTGGTCGGCGTGGCCCCCGCGTCGGGGGTGGGCTGGTCGGTGGTCGCAGACATCAGGCGCGGATCCCCTTCGAGGTGGTGAGACGGCCGACGAGCATCAGGACGACGTCGAGCAGCAGGGCGAGGACGACGACACCGATGGTGCCGACGAGTGCGTAGTAGAGGGCGTTGGCACCGCCGAGCTGGGCCAGGCCCGTGAAGATGTACCCACCGAGGCCGGGTCCCAGGGCGTAGGCCGCGATGGCCGCCACCCCCATGGACATCTGGGCCGAGACGCGCAGGCCGGCCATGATGACCGGCCAGGCCATGGGCAGCTGCACCCGGACGAAGCGGGCGGTCGGACCCATGCCCATCCCCTTCGCCGACTCCAGCAGCGTCGGGCTGACGCCGTTGAGCCCGACGATCGCGTTACGCAGGATCGGCAGGGCGGCGTAGAAGGCGACGGCGATGACCGACGGCAGCGGACCGATGCCCACGAGCGGCAGGAGCAGCCCGAGCAGGGCGAAGGAAGGGATCGTCAGCCCCATCGCGCTGAAGGAGTTGGCGGGTGAGCGCAGGGCGGGCACGCGGGTGACGAGCACGGCGAGGGCGATGGCGATGATCGCCGCGATGGCTACCGCCTGGACCACGAGGGAGAGGTGCTGGAAGGAGCGGAAGAGGATGTCCTGCCACCGGTCGGCGATGAACTCACCCACGAAACATCCCTTTCTCCCATCACTCGCGTCACGTACAGGCAAGCCCGTTACCGGCCCCGGACCAAGGAGGTGGGCACAGTCGTGATGCTCTCGTGACCTTCTCGTTCGCCTGTCCGAAGCCTGCCATAGGCTCGCGGGGTGAGCGCACGCAGCGGGACCTTCATCGCCTTCGAGGGGGGCGACGGGGCCGGGAAGTCCACCCAGGTGGCCCGGCTCGCCGAGGCCCTGCGCGCGTCCGGGCGCGAGGTCGTCGTGACCCGCCAGCCGGGCGGGACGAGCCTCGGGGCCGCGCTGCGCGAGCTGCTGCTCCACGGCGAGCAGGTCAGCCCCCGGGCCGAGGCGCTCGTCTTCGCGGCCGACAAGGCCCAGCACGTCGACGAGGTCGTCCGGCCGGCGCTGGCCCGCGGCGCCGTCGTGCTCACCGACCGCTACACCGACTCGGCCATCGCCTACCAGGGCGCCGGTCGCGACCTCGGCGCCGACGAGGTGACCCGCCTCCAGCACTGGGCCGTGGATGGCGTGCTGCCCGACGTGACCGTGCTCGTCGACGTGGACCCGGCCGAAGGGAGGCGCCGTCGCGGTGAGAGCCACGACCGCCTCGAGTCGGAGGCGGAGGAGTTCCACGTGGCGGTCCGGGAGCACTTCCTCGCACTCGCCGCGGCGCAGCCGCGGCGCTACCTCATCGTCGACGGGTCCGAGCCGCCCGAGAGCATCGCGGCGCAGGTGCGCGACCACCTTCGCGACGGGGGGCTGCTGTGACCACCGCCTCGGCAGCGGCCACCGGGGTCTGGCGCGACGTCGTCGGCCAGCCGGAGACGATCGCCTCCCTCCAGCGGGCGGTCGCCGACCCGGCGTCGATGACCCACGCGTGGCTCTTCACCGGGCCGCCGGGCTCCGGTCGCTCCGTGGCGGCGCGGGCCTTCGCGGGGGCGCTGCAGTGCCCGGACGGGGGCTGCGGCGAGTGCCGGGAGTGCCGCACCTCCCTCGACGGCACGCACGCCGATGTCGACGTGCTCACCACCGAGGCGCTCTCGATCGGCGTCGCCCAGACCCGCGACCTCGTCCAGCTCGCCGGCCGCTCGCCCAGCGTCGGCCGCTACCGCGTCATCCTCGTCGAGGACGCCGACCGGCTCACCGAGCAGTCCGGCAACGTGCTGCTCAAGGCGCTCGAGGAGCCCACCCCGAGGACCGTCTGGCTGCTGTGCGCCCCGAGCCTGGAGGACGTGCTCATCACCGTGCGCTCCCGGTCCCGGCACGTGCGGCTGCGCACGCCCCCGGTCGAGGAGGTCGCCGGGCTGCTGCACCGTCGTGACGGCATCGACATCGCCATGGCCACCTACGCCGCCCGGGCCGCGCAGAGCCACATCGGGCTGGCCAAGCGCCTCGCGACCGACGAGGGTGCCCGGATCCGGCGCCGGGACACGATCGGGCTGGCCACGCGCATCCAGGGTGTCTCCGACGCGGTCGGGGCCGCTGCCGACCTGCTCCAGATCGCCGAGCAGGAGCGCGACCGCAACCTCGAAGCCCGCGCGGCGGGGGAGAAGGAGCGTCTGCTCGAGACCCTCGGTGCGGACCCGTCCGCCCGGACCCAACCACCGCACATCCGCGCCCAGCTCAACGCGCTCGAGAAGGAGCAGAAGACCCGCGCCACCCGATTCACCCGGGACATGGTCGACCGGGCGCTCGTGGACCTGATGTCGGTCTACCGCGACGCGCTCGTGCTCCGCTCCGGCTCACCGGTGGCGCTGGTCAACGAGGACGCCCGCCCGATCGTCGAGGAGGTCGCCCGGGACTTCACCGCCGAGGGGCTGCTCCTCGCGATGGAGGCGATCGGCACCGCCCGGGAGCGGATCGAGGCCAACGTCGCGCCGCTGCTCGCGCTGGAGGCGATGGCCGTGAGTCTGCGCCTGCCGGCTCGCCGGTAACGTGCACCCATGCCTCGGACCCGCTCCCCACGTCTCGTCGCAGCGGCACTCGCCGCGCTCGCGCTCCCGCTCTCCGGCTGCTCGCTCATCACCCCCGGCCCCGAGCCGTCGGGACTGCCCACCGAGAGCGACACCTCGCTGCCGGCCGACAAGGCGGACCTGAAGCCCTTCTACGAGCAGAAGCTGGACTGGGGCAGCTGCCCGACCGGGCCGGGCCAGTGCGCCCAGCTCGAGGTGCCGATGGACTACGCGAAGCCGAAGGGCAAGACGATCAAGCTCGGCGTCTACCGGGCCCAGGCGACCGGCGATCGTGCCGGCTCCCTCGTCGTCAACCCCGGCGGGCCGGGCGCGTCCGCGATGAACTACGCGGCGGCCGCCGACCAGATCGTCAGCAGCCAGATCCGACGCCACTTCGACATCGTCGGCTTCGACCCGCGTGGGGTGGGCGTCTCGGAGCCGATCGACTGCCTCACCGACCCGGAGCTGGATACCTTCCTCGCCCAGGACCCCACCCCCGACGACAAGGGGGAGCGGGCCGACGCGGTGCAGCAGGCCAAGGACTTCGCGAAGAGCTGCGAGCAGCGGGTCGGGCCGATGCTCGGGCACATCTCCACGAAGGAGTCCGCCCAGGACATGGACGTGCTGCGCGCGGTCCTCGGCGACGCCAAGCTGAACTACCTCGGCAAGTCCTACGGCACCTACCTCGGCACGATCTACGCCGAGAACTTCCCGAAGAAGGTCGGCCGGATGGTGCTCGACGGCGCCGTGCCGCCGGACCTGACGAACCTCGAGTTCGACAAGGGGCAGGCCAAGGGCTTCGACACCGCGACCAAGGCCTGGGCGAAGGACTGCGTCGACCAGGGCTGCCCGCTCGGGGACGACGTCGCCGAGGTCACCGACACCGTCCAGGACCTGCTGCGGGAGCTGGACAAGGAGCCGATCAAGGGCGGCGACGGCTTCGAGCTGACCGAGGGCTGGGCGACCATGGGGGTGGCCCAGGCGATGTACGACGAGGCGCAGTGGTCGGCGCTCACCTCGGCCCTCGTGGACGCACGACGCGGCAAGGGCAGCGGCCTGTCCTCGCTCGCGATGCGCTACGCCCAGCGCGACCCGTCCGGGCACTACAGCACGAACCTCATGGAGGCCTTCCGGGCGATCAGCTGCGCCGACCGCAGGCCGAGCACCTCGGCGAAGGACTGGGACGAGTACGCCGACGAGGTGGGCGAGGCCGCGCCGATCCTCGGGGACTCCTTCGCCTACCAGTCCCTGGCGTGCGCGGTGTGGCCCGTGGACGCCGAGGAGGAGCCGCACGAGGTCACGGCGAAGGGGGCCGACCCGATCCTCGTCGTCGGCACCACCAACGACCCGGCGACGCCCTACGAGTGGGCCGAGCGGCTGGACGAGCAGCTGGCCAGCTCGGCGCTGCTCACCTTCAAGGGCGACGGTCACACCGCCTACCGGAGGGGCAGCAGCTGCGTGGACGACACGGTCGACCAGTACTGGATGACCGGCAAGGTCCCCAAGGGCGGCAAGACCTGCGAGTGAGGACACTCGCCGGTCCCTGGGTCTGACGGCACCCCGTCGCCGAGGTGGCGCGAACTGCCCATCGGCCCCCTTGGTCGATGCGCAGTGCCGCCGATGCGAGACGCCCGGCCGCCTCCGTAGCGTGCTGGTACAGCCACGGATCCTTGGAGGAGCCATGCGGACCCAGCAGGTGGAGACACTCATCATCGGCGCCGGCCAGGCCGGGCTGTCGACCGCGTACCACCTCCGGAGCCGGGGGAGGAAGTGCCTCGTCGTGGACGGCAACGCCCGCATCGGGGACGAGTGGCGCGCCCGCTACGACAGCCTCCGGCTCTTCACCCCGGCCGGCAGGAGCGGCCTGGACGGGTTGCCCTTCCCGGGGGACCGGTGGGCCTTCCCGACCAAGGACGAGATGGCCGACTACCTCGAGGCCTACGCGGTGGAGCACGAGCTGCCGGTGCGGTTGCGCAGCCGCGTCCAGCGGCTGACGAAGGGGGAGGAGGGCTTCATGGCCCACCTCGCCGGGGACGAGGACCTGCGGATCAGCAGCGCCGCGGTCGTCGTCGCGACCGGGACCTTCGGGGAGGAGCCGAGCATCTCTCCCTTCGCCGCGCAGCTGCGGCCCACCATCCACCAGGTGCACTCGAGCCGGTACCACGCACCCGGGGACCTGCCGGACGGCCCGGTCCTCGTCGTCGGTGCTTCGCACAGCGGTCTGGACATCGCCCTCGAGCTGGCGGAGCAGCGGGAGGTGACCGTCGTGGGGCCGGCCCACGGCAGCGTCCCGCTCGAGTGGGGGACCTGGCGGATGCGACGGGCCTTCCCGCTGCTCGAGCTCGCCTTCCAGCACGTGCTCACGCGACGTACCCCGATGGGGCGCAGGATGCTGCGCACGATGCGTCACCACGGGGCGCCGCAGTTGCGGGTCAAGTCCCACCACCTCGCCGAGCGCGGGGTGGAGTGGGTGGATGACCACCTGGCCGGGGTCGACGGCGAGGGCCGACCACGGCTCGCCGACGGGCGCACGTTCGACGTCGCCGGCGTCGTCTGGGCGACCGGCTTTCGGCACGACCACGCGTGGATCGACCTGCCGCTGAGCGTCGTCGACGGGTGGCCGGTCGAGTACCGCGGCGTCGTCGAGGAGGTCCCGGGGCTCTACTTCTGCGGGCTGGCCTTCCAGTACGCCTTCACCTCCGGCGAGATGGGCGGGGTTGGGCGCGACGCCGCCCACATCGCGGATCTCATCGCGGAAGGACGCCGCGACCTCAGCGCGGTCTAGCGGACGACGGTTCGTCGCCGGCGGTCGGTCTGCGGGCAGTCGTCCTGCGGCGAGTCGCTCAGACCTCGGCGACGCACTCGATCTCGACGGTGGCTCCGTACGGCAGGGCGCTGACCTCGAGGAAGGTGCGCGCCGGGCGCGGCTCGGCGAAGATCCGCTCGAACTGCCGGTTCGCCTCGTCACGGAGGGTGACGTCGGTGACGAAGTAGGTCAGCCGGATGACGCCCGCCAGCGTGCCGCCGACCGTGGCCAGACGCTCGGTCATCCGGTCGATGGCGGCGTCGAGGGCCTCCTCACGACCGGGGACGGCCACGCCGTCCGGGTCGATCGACAGGGCGCCGGAGACGAAGGCCAGGCCGTTGGACGTGCGTGCGGGGCTGTAGGGGTGTGCGGCGGCCATGCTGATCGATCCTTCATGTGGTGGTGGGGTTTTTCGGGTGGCAGGGGTGGGCTCAGACGGCGGGACGGCTCTCCTCGACGCCGATCGGCGCAGAGCGCACGTCCTCCTCGTGGGCGTCGATGGACTGCTCCACCTTGCGCAGGAGCGGCTCGAGGGCGGCGACCTCCTCGGGGCTGAGGTCGGAGAGGAGCTGCGACTGCGCCTCGACGTGGAGGGGGTGGATACGTTCGATGAGCTCGCGGCCCTCGTCCGTGAGGCTGACCAGGACGATGCGTCGGTCCTCGGTGCTGCGGGTGCGGGAGACCTTGCCGTCGCGTGCGAGTCGGTCGATGCGCATGCTCACCGCCCCGAGGGTGAGCAAGGAGGAGTCGGCGATCTCCCCGGCGCTCAGCGTGTGCTCCGGCGCGCGGCTCAGCGTGGCGAGCACGTCGAAGTCGCTGAGCGTCAGCCCGGCCGTCTCGTGACGGCGGTTGAAGATCGCCCGCTGGTGCATGACGATCCGCGACAGCCGCGCGAACATCGCCATGGCGGTGAAGTCCTCGCCCGGTCGCTGTGCCTGCCACTCGCTGATGGCACGGTCGACGGAGTCTGCGGGAACGTCGGTGTCCATGGTCTGACTTTCGCTGGGCGGGTCGGGGGTGCGGCGATGCTACAAGGCCGAGATCGCTCGCTCGTGCCGTTCCGGGCCCGGAACGGCACGGCACGCGGCTCACAGGGAGCCCGCGGCCTCGAACGAGCGACCGCTCCGGCTGCCGCGCACGAGCACCCGTTCGAGGATGCTCACGCAGGCGAAGAGCACCAGTCCGATGACGGACAGGAAGCCGATGCCGGCGAAGACCGCGACGGTGTCGAGGTTGCCCCGGGCCTGGGTGATGACGACGCCCAGCCCCTTGTCCGCACCGACGAACTCGGCGACGACAGCACCGACGACGGCCAGCGTGATCGCGACCTTCGCGCCGGCGAAGATGCTCGGCAGAGCCCATGGGAAGCGCACCTTCCAGAAGGCCTGCCAGCGGCTGGCTCCCATCGAACGTACGAGCATCAGGCTCTCGGGGCGCGCTGCCTGGAAGCCCACGACTGCGTCGACGACGAGCGGGAAGAACGCGATGAGCACCACCATGAAGATCTTGGGCGGTGTCCCGAATCCGAACCAGATGATGAACAGCGGAGCAAGAGCGACCTTCGGCACGACCTGGGAAAGGACGAGCAAGGGGTAGATCGCGCGCTGGAGCAGCGGGCTGTAGACCATCCCGATCGCGATCGGGAGGGCGATCAGGACGGAGATTCCGAAACCGAGGAGTATCGCGGTCAGCGTCGGTAGCGATGCTGTCCAGTAGCGGTCGAAGTCGACGACCATCGCGTGAACGATGTCCCACGGGGCGGGCAGCACGTACTTCTCGACGAGTCCGGCCATGGAGACCGCCTGCCACGCGCCGAGGATGAGGACGATCAGGGCGATCGCCGGCCACGAAGCGGTCAGGGACTCACGTGACCGGCTCAGGATGCTGCTCGCCGCGCTGCTGCGCGTGCGGCTCGTGCTGAGAGAAGAGTTGCCGTTGGTGGCGCTGATCTGGGTCATGGCCGTCACCTGCTCTCGGGGTCGCGGTCGGAAAAGATCCCCAGCTTGCCGAACTCGTCGCGGATCTCGTTGACGTAGGCGGTGAACTCGGCTGAACCGCGATCGGCGACGTGTCGCGGTCGAGGCAGGTCCACCCGGATGTCGGCGGCGATGGCGGCGGGCCTGGGCGAGAGGACGATGACCCGGTCCGCCAGGAAGACGGCCTCCTCGATGCTGTGCG
>CAYSGN010000013.1:0-43009 GCA_964430615.1 uncultured Janibacter sp.
CACGAGGATCATGAAGAAGCCGACGACGAGGGCCCACAGCGCCGGCCACGGGTTCACGGGGACGACGGAGGCCCTCACCTCCGGCCCGGCCGACCCCACCTCATTGGTCATGCGGGCGACGCTACGCCCGGGCACCGACCGCGCGGTCAGTCATCCGCGGCGTGCAGCTCGGCGGCGAGCTCGGCCCATCGTTCGCTGAGCGCGTTGAGCTCGGCCATGATCTCTTCCTTGCGTCGGGGCGCGTGGGCGAAGAGCCCCCGATCCAAGGGCGCGATGCACTCTCGGCTCCGCGCGAGCTCGGTCTCTCCGAGGGCCGTGATCTGGACGACCTTGCGTCGCGCGTCCACGGGTGAGCGGGTGCGCACGATGAGCGCCCGGCGCTCGAGGCGCCGGGCGACGTCGACCATCGTCGAGGCGTCGAGCGCGGCGGCCGTGCCCACCGAGGCCTGGTCCGAGCCGTCGTGCTCGTCGAGGACGGCGAGTACGGCGAACTGCGGCCCGGTGAGGCCGGTCCCGACCATGCGGGACCACGCGGCCGTGTACGACTGGTACAGCTTGCGGATCACGAAGCCGGGGGCCGTGTACAGACGCTCCGGGGTCTCCGCTCGTCGGACGTCGGTCACCCTGGTCTTCGTCACCCGCGTCTCCCTGCCTCGTCACTCGGGGCCGAGGGCGTCCAGCGCCTCGGCGAGAATCCTTTCGGCCTCCTCCGCATTCTCCCAGAACACCATGTGACCGGCGGCGGCGACGGTGTGCACGGATGCCGTCGGGTTGCCCGCCGTGACCTCGGTCATGGCCTCCTCCGTGACGACCGGGCTGGTCTCCCCGCGGACGAAGGCGACCGGTGCGGGTACCTGCGGCCACCAGTCGAAGAAGTCCTCCGCCTCGAAGCCGTCGTGCGTCGCACCGATCGCCTCTGGCGAGCATGACCCCAACCACCGGGCTCGGATCTCCTGCTCCCGGCGGGGCCACGAGGGCCAGGAGGCGGCCACCTCGTCGGCCGTCGTACCGCGGACGGCCTCGTCGACCTGTGCCATGAAGGCAGCCCGGGACGTCGGGTAGGGGTCTCGCCCCGGACCGGAGAGCGGCGGGTCGACGGCCACGACCCCGGCGTGCGCGACCTTGCCGCGTGCGGCGACGAGGGTGACGATGCGGGCTCCCATGGAGTGGCCGACGAGGACGGCACGCTCCTCGGGCAGCAGGTCGGCGATGATCGCCTCGAGGTCCTCGGCGTAGGCGCTCATCGCGTACGAGCTGCCCGACTGGGAGAGGCCGCGCCCACGGACGTCGGGGACGATCACGCGGCGGTCGCCGGCCAGTCGGCGCGCGAGGAAGTCCATCCCCATCGCCGGCATCGAGATGCCCGGGACGAGCACGATCGGTGCTGCGGCAGTGTCCTCCGGGCCCGGGTAGTCGAGCGCGTGCAGGCCGACCTCGGCCTCGATCCATCGACTCGACGCCCCCGTCCCGGGCAGGTCCGCGAGGGCGGTCAGGGAGACCAACCGGTCAGTCATGCTGCTCCTCCTTCGTCCGGCACGGTGCCGGCGAGATAGGTGAGTGCGTCATCGAGGTCGATGACGTCTCCGTACTTGGCCTGGATGTCGAAGAGGTTGGCCTCGTGGGGGCCTGGCGCTCGGTCACCGACGGCCTCCCGGGGCACGAGGACGTTGAACCCGTCCTGGACGGCGTCGACCGCGGAGGCGCGGATGCAACCGCTGGTCGTGGCTCCCGTGAGGACGACGGTGTCGCAGCCGGCCGCCCGGATCAGCGACGCCAACGGGGTCCCGTGGAAGGCGGAGGCTCCCTTCTTGTCCACGACGACGTCGCGCTCCGGGTCCACGGGCAGTCGTTCGTCGAGTGCGACCTCGGCGCTCCCTTCGAGCATCGCCCGCATGCCTGCCGCCTTCGTCAGCCAGGCGGTGACCCCTGGCCGGACCTCCGCCGGGCTGAAGACGATGCGCGTGAAGATGACGGGGTGGCCTTGCGCGTGGGCGGTGTCCACGAGGCGGGCGGTGGCCGCCACGGTGTCCGTGAGGTCCGCGCCGGCATCGAACTCGGGCTCCGTGAAGCCCCTCGTGAGGTCGATGACGACGAGGGCGGGGCGAGGGCCGCGGGGCACGGCGCCGCCCCACCCCGCCCGCTCGTACGTCGCCCGTGTCGTGTCGTCGTGGTCGTCGGTCCGGTACATGGTGCTCAATCTCTCTCCTGGGTCAACGTCTGCGGCCGAAGGCGCGGGTGAGGATCCATCCCTCGACGCACCCGGCGACGAAGGTGCCGACGAGGACGAGTCGGCGCCGGGTCTGCTCGTCGAGGAGCATGCCGACCCCCGCAGGCGCCCCGGCTCCCGCTGCCACCGGGGCCTGGGACGAGGTGGCCGGCGACGCGGCCGGGGCCGCGCTCGTGGCGGGGGCGGCCGCGGCGGTCGGCTCCTCACCTCGCTCGAGCAGAGCGGCCATGTTCGTCGCGAACTGGCTGAGGACCTTGTTCGAGACGGTGGCGATGGCGCCCTTGCCGAACTGGACGAACTTCCCGCGGATGTTCAGGTCGGTGGTCAGCCGGAGCGCGGCGCCGTCGGGGTGCTCGACGACCTGCAGCCGCACATCGGCCTCGGCGTCGCCGTTGCCCTTGACATCCGATCCTCGACCCACGATGTGCATGGTCCGCGCCGCCTCGTCGACCTCGAGGAACCGCAGGACACCTTCGAAGGCCGCGCCGACCGGGCCCACGCGAACGGCGACCCGGCCTCGGTACCCGTCCTCGCCCTCGCGCCCGAGGAGCTCGGCACCGGGCATGCACGAGGCCACCCTCTCCACGTCGTTGATCAACGCGAAGACCTCGTCCGGCGCCGCCTTCACCACGGCCTCGTTCTCGATCCTCATGCGCGTGCTCCTTCCGCGTCGCTCGGCTCGCCACGACGCCGGCGAGCCACCTGCTCGACCGCGTCGACGATGGTCTCGTAGCCGGTGCAGCGGCAGAGGTTGGCGGAGACCAGCTCACGCACCTCCTCGCGCGAGCAGTCCGGCAGGTGCGGGATGCCGCCCTCGGCGAGCATGAGCATCCCGGGGGTGCAGAAGCCGCACTGGAGCGAGTGGCACTCCGTGAAGGCCTCCTGCAGGTCGTTGAGCCCGCCCTCGTGCGCCAGCGACTCCACCGTGCGGATGTCGCACCCCTCGGCCATGACGCCGAGTACGAGGCACGAGCGGGCCGGCTCGCCGTCGATGAGGACCGTGCACGCGCCACAGATCCCGTGCTCGCAGGCGACGTGGGTACCCGTCGCGCCGACGCGGTGGCGCAGCACGTCCACGAGGGTCTCGCGTGCCTCCACGAGGAGCTCGTGCGTCTCGTCGTTGACGCGCAGCTCGATGAGGTGACGGTCGTTCATCGGGGTCCTCCTGTGATGGCGGCGTGCACGGCACGCGGCGTGATCGGGGTCCGGTTGAGCAGCCGGCCCGTCGGGGCGAGAGCGTCGTTGACGGCGCAGAGCACCGCGCCGACGGCGCCGATGGTGCCGCCCTCACCTGCTCCCTTCGCGCCGGTCTCGTTGTAGATGCACGGGGTCTCGAGGTGCGCGAGGCGCACGTCGGGGGTCTCCATCGCGGTCGGCACGCAGTAGTCCATGAAGCTGGCGCACGACGGCTCACCGTTGACGTCGTACGTGATCTCCTCGTAGAGCGCACCGGCGATGCCCTGGGCGATGCCGCCGCGTGCCTGTCCCTCGACGACCTTCGGGTTGATCGCCACCCCGCAGTCCTCGACGCAGAAGTACCGCAGGATCTCCACGGCTCCGGTCTGCCGGTCGAGCTCGACGACTGCGGCCTGGGTGGCGTTGGAGAAGGTGCCGTCGTGGGTCACGTCGTAGGAGGCGGTCGCGTGCAGTCCCGGGCTGGCGCCCTTCGGCAGCCGGTGGGACTCCATGTAGGCCACCCGGGCGATCTCCTCGTAACCCAGACGGGTGCCCGGCTCGTCCCTGCGCTGCACGGCACCGTCACGCAGCTCGAGGTTGTCGGTGTTCGTCTCCATGAGATGGGCCGCGATCTCGATGAGATCGTCGCCCAGTGCTCGTGAGGCCAGCTGGACCGCGCTCCCACCGATGACGGCCGACCGGGAGGCGAAGGTACCGAAGCCGTAGGTGATCCGGGATGTGTCCCCCTGGTGCAGCTTGACCCGTGAGATGTCGAGCTCGAGGGCGTCGGCGACGATCTGGGCCATGGTCGTCTCGTGGCTCTGCCCGTGGCTCATCGTGCCGCTCGTGACGGTGACGGTGCCGTCGAGGTCCATCCTGATGTCCGAGATGTCGAAGCCCGGGACGACGAGCATCTTGCGCGCGGCGAAGGCGGCGGAGCCGTATCCGGTCCGCTCGCTGAAGCAGGCGAAGCCGATCCCGATGTAGCGCCCCTCCTCCCGAGCCCGCGCCTGCCGTTCGAACCACCCCTCCTCGCTCACCATCTGCTCGCACAGGTCGAGGGACTCGAGGTAGGAGCCCGGGTCGTACGTGACGTTGTTGATCGACGTGTAGGGGAACTCGGTGATGAGGTTCCGTCGCCGCAGGTCGAGGCGGTCCATCCCGAGACGGGTCGCCGCACGGTCCATGATCTGCTCGAGGAACATCACGTACTGGGGCCGGGAGACGCCCCGGTACGGCGCGGTGGGCGCCTTGTTCGTCGCCACGGCGCGGCCGCGCACCCGGTAGGCACCGAGACGGTAGACGCCGGGCATCTCCGAGGAGGCCATGAGCGGCTCGATCCCTGCCGTGAACGGGTAGCACGAGTAGGCCCCCATGTCACAGACGACGTCGACGTCGAGAGCGAGGAACTCGCCGTCCTCGGAGAAGGCGGCACGAGCGCGGTAGTGCTGCTCGCGGGCGAGGAAGGAGGCGGTGAGAGCGTCCTTCCTGTCCTCGATCCACTTCACGGGACGCCCGACGGCCTTGGCGGCAGCCGTCACCGCGACCTCCTCACGGCCGACGACGCACTTGATCCCGAAGCCACCGCCCATGTCGGGCACGATCACCCGCACGGAGCGCTCCGGGACACCGAGACTCGCGGCGGTCGCCGTCCGTACGAGGTGGGGGACCTGGGTCGGCGTGTGCAGGACCATCTGGTCCTCGCGCTCGTCCCACTCGGCGAGAGCGGCACGCGTCTCCATGGGCAGGGCGTTCTGCCGGCCGGAGTCGATGCTCACCTCGACGACCTCCGCGGCCTGCGCCATGGCCTCGTCCACGCCGGGGGTGTCGAAGAGGGAGACGTCGACGAGCACGTTCTCGGGGGCGTCGTCGTGGAGGCGTCGGGTGCCCTCGGCGAGCGCCTGGTCAGCCGACGTGACCGCGGTGTAGGAGTCGTACTCGACCCGCGCTGCCTCGACCCCGTCCTCGGCCGCGTACGGGGTGCGGGCGAGGACGACGGCGATCGGCTCTCCGACGAACCGCACGACGTCGTGGGCGAGGACCGGCATCTCGGTCGGTCGGAACTGGTCGAAGGGGCGATCCAGGAGGGCGGTGATGGGCGCCATCACGAGATCCTCCGCCGTGTACGCGGCCACGACGCCCGGGGTCTCTCTCGTCGCGGTGAGATCGATCGCCACGATGCTCCCGAAGGCCACGCTGCTGCGCACGAACTGCGCGTGCAGCTGGCCCGGGCGGTCGATGTCGTCGACGAAGCGCCCTGCGCCGGTGAGCAGCCGGGGGTCCTCCCGGCGGCGCACCGAGGCACCGATGAAGGCACCGTCCCGGGACATCTCCGGCGCGCGGTGGTCGGGCTCCGCGGCCCGTGGGCTGGTGCTCGTCGTCATGCTGCGGACGCCTCCTTCACGGCGCGGGTGACCATGGCGGTCACGAGACCACGCTGGTAGTCGTCGTCGACGGACCCGATCTCCTCGAGGTCCGTGCGTACCCTCTCCTCGAGCGCGACCTCGCCGCGCTCGCCGTCGTCAAGGGCCGTCTCCGTCCCGGGGAGGCGTGTGGGCGCCGGGAGGGCACCGCTGACCACCACGCGTGAGCCCTCCGACGAAGGGAGGATCACCCCCGCCGCCGCGAGGGCGAAGTCTCCGTGCCGGAGCCCGTACTCGGCGAACCCGGCGGCTCCCTTCGCCGCCGGCACGTGCACACGCGTGACGATCTCCTCCGGATCGAGGGCGGTCGTGTACAGACCGAAGAACATCTCCTCGGCCGCGATCTCGCGCTCCCCGTCGCGCCCCTCGGCCACGATGCGGGCGCCGTGGAGGAGACAGAGGAGGGGCCACTCCGCCGCACCGTCCGCATGGGCGATGCTGCCGCCGACCGTGCCGCGGGTGCGGATCGGCAGATGGCCCACGTGGCGCATCGTCCGGGCGATGTGGCGATGGCCCGGGCTGGAGCGCACCACCGGGCTCTCGAGGACCGACTGGTGGGTCGCCAGGGCCCCGATGGTCAGGACCTCGCCGTCCAGGTCGATCCCGTCGACCCCCGCGATGCGGGTGATGTCGACCAGGTGCTCGGGGCGGGCCAGCCGGAAGCTCATCATCGGGACGAGTGACTGGCCCCCGGCGACGACCTTGGCGTCCTCACCGAGGCTGGTGAGGAGGGCGACGGCGTCGCCGATGCTCGAGGCACGGTGGTAGCTGACGGGTGCGGGTTTCACGCTTCTCGCTCTCTCAGTCGGTCAGGCTCGCCGCCGGCGAGTGCGCCGGGGCGACGTCGCCGTCCTCGACCACGGCATCCAGGTCCATGCCCTTGGTCTCCGGGCCGAACTTGATCATCATGCCGACCGCGAGGAAGACGACGACCATGAGGATCACGAACGTCTGCGTCGCCCCGAACGCCGGGAACATCCACGCGCTGAAGACGATGGGGGCGACACCCGTGGCCACCCGGCTGGCCGAGGAGGACCAGGCGAAGCCGCTGGCCCGGATCTCCGTGGGGTAGATCTCCGCGATGTACGCGTAGAGCACCGGGATGGCCATCTGGATGATGAAGCCGAAGACACCGATCGCGACGAGGGCGAGGCCGGCCATGTCGAGCGTGACACCGACGCCGACGAGGGCGACCGAGCCCAGGCTCGCGCTGACGCCGAGGAGCCACTTGCGTCCGGTGATGTCGACGATGGCGGCCGAGAGGGCGCAGCCGAGGATGCCGATGGCGCTCATGATGGTTGCGCCCAGGAAGGCGACGGTGAAGCTCGCCCCGGCATCGGCGAGCAGGGTCGGCAGCCAGCTCAGCGCGGCGTAGTAGACGACCATGATGCTGATGAAGAGCAGCCACGCGGTGAGCGTGATCATCGGCATCCGTCCCCAGATCATCCGCAGCTGCCGCACGCCCGCGACGAGGCCGTTGACCCTCGTCTCCACCACGGGCGGGGTGAACTCGTAGGGCTCGGGGGTGGCGCCGGTCTCCCGGACCATCCGGTCGATGATCGCCCGGGCCTCCTCCTCGCGGCCGACCTTGGCGAGGTAGACCGGGGACTCCGGGATCCCCCGGCGCACCCAGAAGGTGAGCAGCGCCGGCAGCACCATGATGGCGAGCATGATCCGCCAGTTGTGGTCGACGTCCAGCAGCGCCCACGCGGACAGGCCGGCCAGGGTGGCCCCGATCGGCCAGAAGAGGTCGAGTGCCGTCAGGACCTTGCCGCGGATCGCCTTGGGGGAGAACTCGCCCACGATGGCGTAGTCGACGGGGATGCAGCCGCCGAGCCCGAAGCCGGCGAGGAACCGGAAGGCCAGGAAGATCGCGTAGCTCGTCGAGAACGCTCCCAGCACGGAGAAGAGCGCGAAGATCGCCAAAGTGATGCTGAAGGCTCGCTTGCGGCCCATGCGGTCGGCGATGCTGCCCCAGGTGATGGCACCGATCGCCATGCCGATGAGGTTGGCGGTGGCGATGTATCCACGTGCCCCGTCGGAGAGGTCGAACTCCAGCCCGATGAGGGGGGTGAGGAATCCGTTGAGCGCGATGTCCCAGGCGTCGAAGAGATAGCCGAGTCCACCGATGAGGAAGATCTTTCCCTGGACGTTCCACCGCCAGGGGAGGTCTTGGACGATCTGGTCGCCAGTGCGCATGCGGGTCTCCAATGATCGACCGCCCCTGCCGGGGCGGTGGCGCGTATCCGCCGAGCCGGTGGCTCAGCGGCGGAACTGGTAGTGGTAGGACTCCATGTCGGCGTTGTTGAGGGGGCTGCCGCTCCACAGCCAGTGGTAGGAC
Source organism: uncultured Janibacter sp. (assembly GCA_964430615.1). Lineage (GTDB taxonomy): Bacteria > Actinomycetota > Actinomycetes > Actinomycetales > Dermatophilaceae > Janibacter. Next base: position 8,168 of record CAYSGN010000013.1, read on the forward strand.
ACGTCGGACTCGCCGTTGAAGGTTGCGAGCTTGAGGTCCCGCTCCTCCTGCTCCGGGCCGTCCGGCAGGTGGTAGAAGTCCTTGTTGCGCAGCGAGGCGTCCTGGACCATCCCGGCGTGCTTGGAGCGTCGAGAGACGTAGCGGGCCAGAGCCGACTCGATGTCACCTCGGGTGACCGCGCCGAGCTCCTCGGCGATGACGGCGGCGTCCTCCATGGCCTGCGAGGCACCCTGTGCCTGGTACGGGAGCATGGCGTGGCAGGCGTCCCCGAGGAGGGCGACGTGACCGTCGCGCCATACGGGGTCCCGACGGCGGTGGTACATGGCCCACACGCTGCAGTCATCACCGGCCTTGGAGAGCATCGCGGCGACGCGGTCGTCCCAGTCCCGGTACTGCTCGAGCATCTCCTCGACCGTCGCGGGCCGGGACCACGTGCGGGCGATGTCGTCGTCGGCCGGGACGATCGCCACGATGTTGAGCATCTCGCCACCGCGGATCATGTAGTGCACGAGGTGGCGGTCGGGGCCGTACCAGATCGTGCTCTGGAAGCGGTCCACGAGCCAGCGGGTCGCGGGGTCCTCCCGGATCTTGTCGCCTGGCACGAGCACCCGGTAGGCCATCTCCCCGGAGAAGACGAGCGTGTCCTCCCCTCCGATCGCATCACGGACCGCCGAGCGGATGCCGTCGGCTCCGACGACGACGTCCCCCGTGTAGCTCCTGCCGTCCGTGGTGGTCACGACCGGACGGAGGGGGTCGCTCTGGTCGACCGTCGCGGCCTCGGCATTGGTGATGACCTCGACGACCGGGCCGTGGCCGTCCGGGTCGATGCACGCCTCGTGGATGACCTGGTGCAGGTCAGCCCGGTGGTAGTGCCAGTACGGCGCGTTGTAGGTGTCCTTGCAGTGGTCGCCCAGGGCGGTCAGCCCGATGACGCTGCCGTCCTTCCACCGGCGACGGACCTGGTCCTTGGGCTCGGTCTTGATCCGTTCGAGCTCGGGCAGCAGTCCGAGGCCCATGAGGACCCTGGCGGCGTTGGGCGCGGTCTGGATGCCGGCCCCCACCTCCCCGAGCTGGGGAGCGCGCTCCAGGACGGTGACGCGCAGCCCCTGCTGTCGCATGGCGAGGGCGGCAGTGAGCCCACCGAGACCGCCGCCGACGATGACGACCTCGAGGGATTGGCTCATGGACACGATGGGACCTCCTGTGGGCGCTCGGGTGCGCCCGTGTGGGTGGGGTGGTGGGCGAAGGGGGTGTGCTCAGGACTCCATGAGAGCGCCGTCGACGACGACGGGTCGGTCGTCGAGGCTCACGGTGCAGTCCCGCATGGCGATGTCGAGGTGGGCGTAGGAGTCGCGGTGCAGGACGGGGTGCGGTCCGGTGGACCAGAGGAAGTTGCCGGCGAACGCGCGTGCCTCCATACCCATGACCTCGTGCTTGGCGTACATGGCCTGGGCGAACCAGTCGGCGCTGCGCATCATGCCCCAGCCCATGTGGGAGAGGTAGCGCGCCCACTTGTCGTCGGAGTCGCCGAAGTAGGTCTCGATCATGTGGGCGTCGGCACCGCCGCTGACCTTCTCGATGTGACCACCGGCGACCTCGAGCGTGACGGTGTCGCGGATGTACTCCTTGAAGGGGAGGATGATGTCACCGGGCGCGAGGACGATCTGCCCGTCGGACAGCTCGGGCCAGCAGAGGACCATCGTGCTCGGCCAGTGGTCCCATCGTCCGGGGTCGTCGCTGAAGCCGACCTGGTAGTCGCAGCGCACGTTCTTCAGGTCGACGGTGAGATCGGTGCCCGCGCGGCTGGTGACCCGCATCGTCGTCGCGTCGTCGACACGCTGCTGCCCGTCGAGGACGCGGGCCTTGTCCTCGGCCGTGGGCATGTTACGGACGAGGACGTCGGGCGCGTCGCACACGAAGAGGATGCGGGTGCCACCGGCGAGGATCTCGTCCTGGATCGGTGCGTGGATGAAGCCCTCACGGGTGAGGTCGAGGACGAGGTCGGCCTGCTTGAGCAGGCCCTGGGCCACCGAGTCGTTGAGGACGGACACGAGACCGGGACCGGCGCCGGTGTGGGTGCTCGGCACCGGGTCGGGATTGCCACCCGGCACGGTGGCGACGAGGACGTGTGCGCCGCAGGCCTTGGCGGCCGCGAAGGACGCCGCGATGTAGTCCTGACGGCTTCCCGGCTCCGCGAGGACGACCACGTGCTCGGTCGGCTCCAGCCGGCACAGCCGCAGCTCCTCGGTGAACGCCTGGACGAGGTCCGCGGACGTCAGCTGATTCATCGGTGAATCTCTCCTCAACTCGTCGGTGAGTGACAGAGATAGTTTCTATACGCATGACTTTCAGGCGTCAACACCTCCCGTCTCACAGAGTGGGCACGCCGGAGGGGGCTCACCTCACCTTCCAGCGAGATGCTGATGTGCGTGGAATCCCCTTGTGGAGCGCGGAGTACCGCAGATCACGCGGCCGCGGCGCGCGCTACGGCGCGGGGCGACCACGGCCTTGCGAGCGTCACCTCCGACCCTTGCGCTCAAGCAAACCATGCGTGTACGAAGTACCTATGACTTCCTCGCAGACCACCCACCACGTCGGCATGATCGTGCCCAGCTCGAACCTCACGATGGAGACGGAGCTGCCGCAGATCCTCGGCAGCCGCGCGCAGGACCACCCGGACGAGCGGTTCGTCTTCCACTCCAGCCGCATGCGCATGCAGCAGGTGACGCCGGAGGAACTCGCGGCGATGAACGCTCAGACCGACCGGGCAGCGCTCGAGCTCGCCGATGCACGACCCGACATCGTCGCCTCGGCATGCCTCGTCGCGATCATGGCGCAGGGCGCGGGCTACCACTGCACGGCCGAGGACCAGATGCGGGCAGCACTGACGAGCGAGGGCGTCGACTCCCCTGTCGTGAGCAGTGCCGGAGCCCTCCTGCGGGCACTCCGCGCGCTCGACGCGAAGAAGATCGTCATGGTGACCCCGTACATGAAGCCGCTGACCAAGCTGGTGGCCGACTACGTCGCGGACGACGGCTTCACGGTGCTGGACACACTCTCGCTCGAGGTCTCCGACAACATCGCGGTGGCCAACCTCGACCCCGCCGACCTGACGGAGCACTGGCGCAGGCTCGACCACCTCGAGGACGCGGACGCCCTCGTCCTCTCCGCCTGCGTGCAGATGCCGTCCCTCCCGGCTATCCAGGCCGTCGAGGACGTCTTCGACAAGCCCGTCCTCTCCGCGGCGACGGCCACGGCCTGGTCGATCCTCACCGACCTCGGCCTCTCGACGGACGCGCCGGACGCCGGCTCGCTGCTCAGCGGACGCTACTGAAAGGACGCCTCCAGCGGCCTCCCACGACGTGGAGGTCGACCCCTTCGGCCGGGGGGCGGTGGCGCCGCCTCCCGGCGCACGCACACGGCCGGTCACGAACAACCTCATTGACGACACGCTGAACGCACGTTTAGGCTACTGAACATGAGTTCAGTAGACGACCGCACCGCCCGGGCGCGCATCCGCGACACCGCCCTGGAGCTCTTCGCCGAGCACGGCGAGGGGATGGTGACCATGCGGCGCATCGCGGAGGAGGCCGGGGTCTCGCCGGCCCTCGTGGTTCACCACTTCGGCACCAAGGAGGGCCTGCGCGAAGCGGTCGTCGAGCACGTGCGTGCCTGGCTGGACGACCTCATCGCCCGGACGACCGACACCGAGGTGGCCGGCGACCTCGCGGCAGGCAACTGGGGCTCGATCGTCGAGCTCGTCGCGCCGGACGCCCTGGACGGCACCGCCGCGGCGATGCCCCGGTACCTGCGTCGCCTGCTGCTCAGCGGCGACCCCCTGGGCACCGACCTCATCCGCAGCTGGCACGAGCACACCGTCGAGGTCTTCACGGCCTGGGACGCCGCCGGGATCATCGATGCCGGCAGCAACCCTCGCTTGCGGGCGGCCATCTGCATGACCGCCGACTTCGGCCTCTTCCTCCTCGCCGACCAGTGGCGGGAGGTCCTCGGCACCGACCCGCTGGGCGAGGGACTACCGCAGTGGGCCGAGGAGTCCATGGCCGTCTACGGGGCCCTCTTCACCGGCACCACCACCGACTCCACCCAGGAGTGAGACATGACTGACACCCCGATCATCCACGCCGCCGGCCTGCGCAAGACCTATGGCCGGACCCACGCCCTCGACGGCCTCGACCTGGACGTCGCCCCCGGCGAGGTCCACGGCTTCCTCGGACCCAACGGCGCCGGCAAGTCGACGACCATCCGCGTCCTCCTCGGACTCACCCGGGAGGACGGCGGCACCGTCGAGGTCCTCGGGGGCGACCCGTGGCGGGATGCCGTCACGCTGCACCGCCGCCTCGCCTACGTCCCGGCCGGCGTCACCCTCTGGCCCGGGCTGAGCGGCGGGCAGTGCATCGACGTCCTCGGGCGCGCGCACGGAGGCCTGGACGAAGCACGCCGGGCCGACCTCGTCGCCCGCTTCGACCTGGACACGAAGAAGAAGACGCGCGACTACTCCACCGGCAACAAGCAGAAGGTCTCCCTCATCGCGGCACTCGCCGCGGACGTCGACCTCCTCCTGCTCGACGAGCCGACCTCGGGTCTGGACCCGCTCATGGAGCAGGTCTTCCAGGAGTGCGTGCGCGAGCGCGTCGACCAGGGCACGACCGTCCTGCTCTCGAGCCACATCCTCGGTGAGGTCGAGGCCCTCGCCGACCGGGTGACGATCATCCGCGCCGGCCGGGCCGTCACGAGCGGCACGCTCGCCGACCTGCGGCGCAGCACGAGCAGCCAGGTGCACGCCGTGACCGACACCCGTGTCGACCTCGGGGCCGTCCCGGGCGTGACCGGACTCGTCGAGAGCGCCACCGACGGACGCCCCGAGCTGCGCTGCCACGTCGACTCGCACGCCGTGTCCACCGTGGTGGGCCGCCTCCACGCAGCGGGCGTGCACACCCTGACGATCACCCCGCCGAGCCTCGACGACCTCTTCCTCGAGCAGTACCGCACCTCCCCCGCGGAGGAGCCGGAGCCGGAGGCAGCCCGATGAGCACGATCAGCACGACCGGCGTCGGTACCAACCTGCGGGTCCAGTGGCGGACGGGGTGGAAGGGGGTCGCCGCCTGGGTCATCGGCCTGGCCGCGGTCGTCCTGCTCACCGCGACGTCCATCACCGACCTCTACGACACCCCCGCCAAGCTGCGCAGCTACGCCGACTCGAGCGCCACCCCGGCGATCCGGATGCTCAACGGCGACGTCGCCGGGCTGGGGACCCTCGGCGGCACCCTGGCCAACGAGCTGGGTTTCGTCTTCGGCTTCGGTCTGCCCGTCATGGCCATCGCCCTGACCGTCCGCGGGACGCGAAGGGAGGAGGAGGCCGGGCGGCTCGAGCTGCTGCTGGCCTCCCGGATGGGGCGGCAGGCCCCACTCGTCGCGGCGATCATCATGGCGCTGGTCGCCTTCGTCGCGCTCGGGGGGCTCACCGCCGCGATCTTCGTCGCGAGCGGCACCGAGACCACCGGGGCCCTCGTGTACGGCGCCGCGATCCTCGCCCTGGGCGCGGTCTTCGTCGGCGTGACCGCCGTCCTCGCCCAGGCCTTCAGCCACAGCCGCTCGGTGTGGGGCGCCGGGCTGGCGATCATGCTCGCGGCCTACATCGTCCGCGGGGCAGGGGCCGTCGACGGCACCTGGCTCGTCTGGCTCTCACCACACGGGTGGTACGACGAGGTGGCCGCCTTCGGGGAGGCGCAGGTGCTCCCCTTCGCCATCAGTGCGGTGGTCGCCCTCCTCCTCGTCGCGGTGGCCCTGCTGCTCTCGACACGACGCGACGTCGGCGCCTCGCTCGTCGCACCGAGCACCGGCCCGGGCCGGGCCACCCCGGCGCTGGTCCACCCCTTCGGCCTGGCCGTCCGCGACCGGCGCGGGGGGATCCTCGGCTGGGCGCTGCTCGTGGCCGTGCTCCTCGGCACCTACGGCGCACTCACCCAGACCGTCATCGACGCCGTGAAGGGCAACCCCGACCTCGCCGCCTTCCTCGCCGCCGGGGAGGAGGGCATCGTGAAGTCGATGAGCGCGATGTTCGTGCTCCTCCTCTCGATGTTCATCAGCGGCTACGTCCTGCAGTCCCTCGGCTCGCTGCGCGGCGAGGAGACCTCGGGGCGCCTCGAGCTGCAGCTCTCCGCACCCAGGAGCCGGATCGCCTGGCTGCTCCCGCACCTCGTGGTCGTCGCGGTCGGCACCCTGGTGGTCGCCGCGATCGGCGGGCTGGCCCTGGCCCTGTCCACCTCGGCCGCGCTCGACGACGCATCGTGGGTCGGGACCCTGCTGCGGGCCACCGCGGCCCACCTACCGGTGGCGCTGCTCCTCGGCGGTCTGTCGGTCGCGCTCTTCGGGTGGTTGCCCCGTCTCCAGCCGGCCGTGTGGGCGGTCTTCGCCGTCGCTGCCGTCATCGGGTACATGGGGCCCGGGCTGGATCTGCCCGACGCTCTCGTCGAGTGGTCCCCCTTCGGCCTCGTCGGCAACGTCCCGGCGGAGGACGTCGACGTCACCGGCGCCCTCGTCGCCGGGATCGGCGGCCTCGTCCTCGTCGGGCTCGGCCTCCTCGGACTGACCCGGCGCGACCTCCCGCACCGCTGACCCCCCGGTGCGGCGGCGCAACTCGTCCTGCTCCCGGCGGCGACGCACCTCGCGGGAGGGCAGGCCGAGACCGATGAGGACGGGCAGCACGTACGTGAGGGAGCCGTGAAGCTCACCGAGACCGCCCCCACGGCCCCTGCCGGCGCGGCCTCCTCCTCGGGGGTCAGGACGAGGTGTTCGTCCATCTCGCGCTCGGAGGCGACCTCGACCCCGTCCACCCACCAGGTCGCGGAGTTGCGCCAGGCGGAGACACTCGTCGTGACCCGGTGGTGGTGGCCACCGGCCCGCATCTCGAAGTCCTGCCGCTCCACCCGCACATCGTGACACTCCTCCCCGGAGGGTCTGCGAGCGAATTCAGCGAACTCCACTAACCTCATGGCGAGTCGCCACACCCCAGGGGGTTTTGCTTCGTGAACGCCAACACCGATCCCGCGAGCACCGGTCGGCGCCGCATCGCGCTCGTCGTCGCGATCGCCGTCGTCATCGTCCTGCTCCTCGCGCTCTGGCGCGTCGTCACCGAGGTCGACGACCGCAACAAGGCCGATGCGATCGCCACGTCCAGCTCCACCTCCTCGAAGGGCGACGGCGAGGACAAGAAGAAGGAGAAGGACAAGGAGGCCTCCGACGGGCCGACGACCCCGGACAAGGTCGAGTCGCCCGCCCCGAAGGAGACCCCCGTCAAGCCGGTCGGCAAGAAGGCCGCCGACCCGACGAAGTCCGACCTCATCCAGGTCCAGCGGATCAGTGGTGAGCTCAGCCCGAAGTCCGTGGTCGCCTCGAAGAAGGGCCAGGTCTTCGCGCAGAACATGATGTACACCCACACGATGAGCGTCTTCACCGCCGACGGCGCCCTCCAGAAGACCATCGACGACACGGTCGAGCTGGCCGAGTACGGCATCGACGGCCACCCGGGCAAGAGCCAGGGCGCGCCCGTCGAGATGGCCTTCAGCCCCGACGGCAACACCGCCTGGGTGAGCAACTACTCCATGTACGGCGCGAACTTCCTCCCCGAGGGTGCCGACGCCTGCACCAGCCCCGCGGGCATCTCGAACTCCTACCTGTACAAGGTGGACACCCGCACGATGAAGATCGAGGACGTCATCGAGGTCGGTGCCGTGCCGAAGTACGTCGCGGCCACCCCCGACGGCAAGTCGGTGCTCGTGTCCAACTGGTGCTCGATGGATCTCTCGGTCGTGGACGTCGAGAAGGGCAAGACCGTCAAGACGATCGAGCTCGGGGGGCAGCACCCGCGCGGCATCGAGGTCACCAAGGACAGCAAGACCGCCTTCGTCGCGATCATGGGCGACAGCCGCACCGTCGAGGTCGACCTGGACTCGGGCAAGGTGAGCACCTTCGCCCAGACCGGACAGGGTCCGCGCCACCTGGTCCTCTCGCCGGACGGCAAGTACCTCTACGTCACCAACAACAACTCCAACACCGTCACCAAGGTCGACGCCGAGAGCGGGGAGATCCTCAAGGACACGCCCGTCGGCAACCAGCCGCGGTCGATGACGATCAGCCCCGACGGCAAGGCGATCTACGTCGTCAACTACAACGACTCGACGATGAGCAAGATCCTCACCAAGGACATGCAGGTCAAGGAGACGGTGCAGACCGACGCCCACCCGATCGGCATCACCTACGAGCCGACCAAGAAGCGGGTCTGGGTGGCCTGCTACGGCGGGACCATCCTCGTCTTCGACGACGCGCACCAGGCCAAGTAGCCCGATCGTGAGGACCGCCCTCGTCGCCAACCCCGCACGGGCCGGGTGGGAGCGGGCGCTCGACGGGCTGGCCGACGCCGCCGAGGCGGCAGGCTGGCCGGAGCCGATCGTGCGGCTGACGAGCCGGGCGGAGACCGGACGCTCCCAGGCCGAGGAGGCGGTCGCCGCCGGCGCCGAGGTCGTGCTCGTCGCCGGCGGCGACGGCACGACCCGCTCGGTGGCCCACGGTCTGCGGGGCAGCCAGGCGCAGCTCGGGATCGTCCCCACGGGCACCGCCAACCTCCTCGCCCACAACCTCGGGCTGCCCACGGACATCCCGGGCGCGCTCGAGGTCGCCCTCCACGGGACCCCGCGGGTCCTCGACCTCGGGCTGGCCCGCATCGACGACGACGAGACGGATCTCCCCTTCGTCGTGCTCGCGGGGATGGGCCACGACGCGGCGACCGTCGCGGCGGTCCGACCGGAGCTGAAGGACCGCCTGGGATGGCCGGCCTACCTCACCCCGGCGGCCCGGCACGCGCTGCGCCGCCCGGTGCCGGTGACCGTGCGCCACGACGAGGAGGAGCCGCGCGAGATGCTCGTGTGGTCCCTGCTCGCCGCCAACTGCGCCCGGGTGCGGGCCGGCGTCACCCTCGCGCCCGGCGGCGCGCTCGACGACGGGCTCTTCGACGTGCTCGAGGTCACCGTGCGCCGACCGGACCAGTGGTTGGCGGTGGCGGCGAAGGGGGTCCTCGGCTTCGGGCGTGACGTGGCCGGACTGCGGACCCGGCCCGCCGCCGGCCTCGAGGTCACCGCGGCGGACCCGCTGCTCGTCCAGCTCGACGGGGACGCCTACGGACCCGCCAGCCGGCTACGGCTGCGGTGCGAGCCTCACGCGCTCTCGGTGCGCACCTGAGCCACGCCCGGGAGTCCGCAGGCCCGGGTGAAGTGCAGCGCGATCCGCTGCCCGTCGACCTCGTGGACGCTGACCGGCACCTCGAAGATCTCCTCCAGCAGGTCCGGGCGCATGATCTCCTCCGGGGTCCCGTGGGCCATGACCCGCCCCTCGCGCAGCGCGACGATCTCGTCGGCGACCACCGAGGCGGCGTTGATGTCGTGGACGACGACGAGCACCGTCTTGCCGAGCTCGTCGGCCGCCCGGCGCAGCAGGTGCATCATCTGGGCCGAGTGGCGCAGGTCGAGGTTGTTCAGCGGCTCGTCGAGGAGGACGTACTCGGTGTCCTGGGCGAGCACCATCGCCACGAAGGCCCGCTGGCGCTGCCCCCCGGAGAGCTCGTCGAGGTAGCGGTGCTCGAGCTCCTCCAGCTCGAGCAGCGCGATCGCCCGGTCGATCTGGGCCACGTCCTGCGGGTCCGGGCGGAAGCCGCCCACCCGGCGCCCGCGGCCTCGCTGGTGCGGGTAGCGGCCGAAGGCCACGAGGTCACGGACCGAGAGACGCACCGCGAGGTGGTTGTCCTGGCGCAGGATGGCCAGCCGTCGGGCCACCTCGTCCGAGCGGGTGGTGAAGACGTCCAGCCCGTCGATGGTGACGCGACCGGCATCGGGAGCCAGCAGTCGCGCGATGCAGGAGAGCAGGGTGGACTTGCCGGCGCCGTTGGGCCCGACGAGGGCGGTGACCCCGCCCTTCTCGAGGTCGAGGCCGACCCCGTCGACGACGACGGTGTCGTCGTAGGACTTGGTGACATCGGAGAGGGAGATCATGCGCGACTCCGTCGTAGCAGCAGGGCGATGAAGAGGATGCCGCCGAGGAACTCGACGACCATGGACAGGGAGCCCTCGAAACCGAGCACGCGCTCGAAGAGCAGCTGTCCGCCGACGAGGCAGACGATCGAGGCGAGCGCCGCCGCCGGCAGGGTGTGGACGTGCTTCGTGCTGCCGACCATCCGGTAGGCCAGGTGGGCCACGAGCAGCCCGAAGAAGCTCGTCGGTCCGACGAGGGCGGTCGCGGTCGAGACGAGCAGGGCGATCGCCGCGAGCGACCACAGCACGGCCCGGCGGTGGTCCACCCCCAGGCTCGTGCTCACCTCCCGGCCCAGGGAGACGACGTCCAGGGCCGCCCGCTGCTGCCACAGCACCCCGCCCGTCACGGCGACGACGACGGCGGAGATGAGCAGCAGCCCCTGGTCGCGGCCGGTGAAGTCGGCGAAGAAGCGGTCCTGGAGCACCGCGAAGGCCGTGGGGTCCATGACGCGCTGGAGCAGCTCGGAGATGCTCCGGAAGAGGCCCCCGATGACGACGCCGACGAGGACGAGGAGGTGCAGGCTGCGACGCAGGTCGACGAGGAGCCAGGTGTACAGCGCCAGGGACAGCGCGACCATCAGGGTCGCCTCGACGAGGAACTCCACGAGCGGGTCGACCGCGTGGACACCGGTGACCCCCAGCGTGGTGACCGCCACCGTCTGGATGAGGACGTAGAGGGAGTCGAAGCCCATGATCGACGGCGTGAGGATCTGGTTCGCCGTCACGGTGTGGAAGACGACCGTCGCGACCCCGACGGCGACCGAGACGAGCACCATCGTCGCGAGCGTCGTCGCCCGCCGCTCCAGCAGCCAGGCGATGTTGCCGGTGAGGTCGATGGTCAGGTAGATCGCCGAGGCGGCCACGGCGGCGAGCAGCAGCCCGACGACGGCCCGGCGGCCGCGGCGGGAGACGGCCTGGCCCTCCCTCGCGCCGGCGGGCGCGCTCGCGATCACCCGGTCAACCGACACGGCGGGTCCCGGCGAGGAGCATGACGACGAAGGCGATCCCCCCGACGACCCCGAGGATCGTGCCGATGGGCAGCTCGTAGGGCGCCCTGAGGGTCCGGGCGAGGATGTCGCAGAGGAGCACGAGCAGGGCGCCGACGAGCGCCACCCAGGGGATGGCCCGGCGGGCGTTGGAGCCGATGACGAGGGCGACGAGGTTCGGCACGACCAGGCCGATGAAGGGGAGCATCCCCGCCGTGACGACGACCGCCGCCGAGACGACGGAGACGATCGTCATGCCCAGGGCCAGCGCGGAGCGGTGGTCGAGCCCGAGGTTGGTCGCGATCTCCTCCCCCATCCCGGCGACGGTGAGCCGGTCGGCGACGAGCAGGGCGACACCGGTGAGCACCGCGGTGACCCACAGGATCTCGTAGCGTCCTTCGATGACCGCGGAGAAGTCGCCCATCGTCCAGGCGCTCATCGACTGGATGAGCTCGGCCCGGTAGGCGATGAAGGTCGTCACCGCGGAGACGATCCCGGCGAGCATGATGCCCACGAGCGGGACGACGAGGATGTCGCGCACCTCGATGCGGGAGATGACGGCGAGGAAGAGCGCGGTGCCCACGAGGGCGCAGACGGCGCCCAGCCCCATCCGCACGATGATCGGGGCCCCCGGGGCGATGAGCGCCGAGAGGAGCAGCCCCAGCCCGGCGAACTCCATCGTCCCGACGGTGGACGGCTCGACGAAGGGGTTGCGGGTGAGCAGCTGCATGATCAGCCCGGAGACGGCCAGGGAGGACCCGGCGAGCACGAGCGCGGCCGTGCGGGGGATGCGACTCGTGCCGATGAGGGCGAGGGCCTCCCCGCGGCTCGCCGGGTCGAGCAGGTCCGCCGGCGAGACCTCGGCCACGCCGACGAAGGTGGAGACGACCACGAGGACGACGAAGAGGACGACCGCGCCCACGGCAAGGCCCGCCGACCGGGTCCTCCGGTCGACGGGCGCCGCGGTGGTCGTGACCTCACTCAAGCCCGGCTGCCACCTCGTCGAGCATCTTGGGCAGGGTGTTCAGACCCGAGGAGACGAGGTACCAGTTGGTCGCGTCGAGGTAGGTGACCTGCTCGTTCTTCCAGGCCGGGGTCTTCGCGACGAGCGGGTTGTCCAGGACCTGCTTCGCCGTCTTGCCCTCCTCGCCGATGGCGGCGTCACGGTCGATGACGAAGAGGTTCGCGGGCTCGTTCTCCGCGACGAACTCGAAGGAGACGGCCTGGCCGTGCGAGTCCTTCTTGAGGTCGGCCACGGTGGGCTCGACGCCCAGCGTGTCGTGGATGACCTTGCCCGAGCGGGCACCGGGGCCGTAGGCGGAGAGCTTGCCGCCGCTGACGAGGAGGATCAGCGCGTCGTCGGCCTTCGCGGCGGTCTTCGAGACCTCCTCGACCTGGTCCTCGACGTCGGCGAACTTCTCCTCCGCCTGCTTCTCCTCGCCGAGGATGGTGCCGATCGTCGTGGTCTGCTTCTCGAACTCCTTCATGAAGTCGCCCTCCCCGAGGGAGAGGTCGACGGTGGGCGCGATGTCGGCGAACTCGTCGTACTTGTCCGAGCTGCGACCACCGATGAGGATGACGTCGGGGTCCGCCTCGGCGAGGGCCTCCACATCGATCTCCTTGAGGGTCCCGAGGTCGGCGACGTCCTTGCCGCCGTGGTCGGAGAGGGTCTTCGGCAGACCCTTCTGCGGGACGGCGACGACCTCGCCGCCGAGTGCGTCGACGGTGTCGAGCACCCCGAAGTCGAGCACGGCGATGCGCTCGGGGTCCACGGGGACCTCGGTCTTGCCCTGCGCATGGGTCACCTGGGTGGTCTTCGCGTCGTCACCTCCCTCTCCGGCGGAGCTGGACCCGGCACAGGAGGAGAGGACCATCGCACCGGTGGCGAGCAGTGCGGCGGCGGGCATAAGACGCATGGTGGTGTTTTCCTTGGGTGAGGTGGGACGAGCTGAAGGCAACCTTAGCCTTCCCTTACTGGGACCTGTCAGGGGCTCCGGTCTCGGCGCTCCGACGCGGGGCGAGCCCGTGCACGCTCAGGCGCCGCGCACGTCGCGGCGGCGCAGCTCTCGTCGCTCCTGCGCCGTCAGACCACCCCAGACGCCGTGGTCCTGACCGGTGCGCAGCGCGAAGTCCAGGCACTGGGTCCGCACCGGGCACAGGGCGCAGATCGCCTTGGCACGGTTGACCTGCCAGATGGCCGGACCGGCGTCACCGACGGGGAAGAAGGTCTCGAGGTCCTCGCCGACGCAGGCGGCCTGCTCGCGCCAGTCGGGAGCGTCGCGGGCCCGGGGCCTCGAGGTCGCGTCGAAGGGGTTCAACAGCAGCCACACTCCTTCCGCGTGGCACCCTGCTCCCGCCCGCTGATCTCCTCGGGTCGGATGCGGATCCAGAAGGCCTCCTCGGGCTCGCCCGTCCAGGGCACGCCGAGGAGCTCCTCCAGGTGCCCTCCGACCGCGTCGTCGTAGAGGTTCTCGGCGACGCCCTTGACGAGGACGCTCCACCCGGTCTGCGTGCTCGCGTCGTAGTCATCCACCTCGAAGGCGACCTGGTGCCCGCCCACGGCGCTGGCCAGGCGGGAGTCCCACCGGGTGCGGAAGGCGATGCTCGTCGTGTCCACGACGTGGTTGACGGGGAGGATCACGAGATCGCTGCCGTCGTGGAAGGAGACCCGCCCGATCGGCGTCGAGCCGAGGCGCTCCAGGCACTCGGCGAGCCTCATGACGCGCAGTCCCCGGTGGTCCAGGGCAGCCTGCTCGCTGGGTCCCTGCTGCTGGATCGATGTCATGACGGGCCTCCTGGGCTGCGGGCTCTCGGCGAGCCCTGCGTGCGTGGATGCGATCCAAATTTACACGGTTATTTACGTGAAAAATAGGGTTTGTGCGAGGAGTGGGACACGCGTGCGATAGTCGAGCCCGTGCAGGCACATGGGAGGTGCAGCTGATGGGCGTGAGCGACCGGGTTCGCGAGGAGGACGCCTTCGACGTCGCGACCGTGGCCGCGTGGGTGCGCGAGCAGGCACCGGATGACCTCGCCCCCGACCTCGAGGGCGAGCCCCGGGTCCGGCAGTTCTCCGGCGGCGCCTCGAACCTGACCTACGAGCTGGCCTGGCCGGCGCGCTCGCTCGTGCTGCGGCGTCCGCCCCACGGCGCCCTCGGCGGCAGCGCGCACAACATGCGACGCGAGCACGACCTGCAGGCCGCGCTCGCGCCCGTTTTCGGCCACGTGCCACGGATGGTCGCGCTGTGCACGGATCAGACCGTGCTCGGCGCCGACTTCTACGTCATGGAGAAGCTCGAGGGCACCGTCCTCGGCCGCGACGTCCCGGAGGAGGTCGACCTCGGCCCGGAGGCGGCCACCCGCCTGTGCGAGAACGCTCTCGACGTGCTCGTCGAGCTGCACGACGTCGACGTCACCCGGGTGCCCGGGCTCGCCGCGCTCGACCGCGGCGACGGGTACGTCGAGCGCCAGGTGGGCCAGTGGACCTCGCGCTACCGCGACGCCCGCACGCCCGACGTCCCGGACTTCGAGCAGGTCATGGACTGGCTCGCCCAGCGGGTGCCGGCGGACCACCCGCACACCCTCATCCACAACGACTTCCGGCTGGACAATCTCGTCCTCGCCGAGGACGACCCGACCCGCATCGTCGGCGTGCTCGACTGGGAGCTCGCCACGGTCGGCGACCCGCTCATGGACCTCGGCGGCTCGATGGCCTACTGGACCCAGGCCGATGACGGCGAGGAGGCCCAGCGGATGCGGCTCCAGCCGACGGCCCTGCCGGGCATGCTCACCCGGGAGCAGATGGTCCGGCGCTACTGCTCCGCCCGGGGCATCACGGTGACCCCGCAGGAGTGGACCTTCTACGAGGTCTTCGGCCACTTCCGCCTCGCCGGCATCGCGCAGCAGATCTACCACCGCTACCACCACGGGCACACGACGAACCCGCGCTTCGCCGCCTTTGGCCCGATGGTGCACGTCCTCGAGGGCCGGTGCCGGGCCCTCATCGGCGGCTGACCCCCTTCGCCCCCACTCAGGAGACGCACATGCCCTTCACCACCCTCATCACCGGTGCCAGCTCCGGCCTCGGCGCCGAGATGGCCCGCCAGTTCGCGGCCCTCGGCCACGACCTGGCCCTGACCGCCCGGCGCACCGAGCGCCTCGAGGCGCTCAAGGCGGAGATCCTGGCCGCCCGCCCCGACCGACGGGTCGAGACCTACGCCCTGGACGTCACCGACGACGAGGCGGTCGCCACCGTCTTCGCCCGCGCGAAGGGGGACCTCGGCCGCCTCGACCGGGTCGTCGTCAACGCCGGGCTCGGCAAGGGCGCCCCCTACGGCAAGGGCAGCCACTACGCCAACCGCCAGACGATCGAGACCAACGTCCTCGGCGCCGCGGTGCAGGCGGAGGAGGCCATGGCGATCTTCCGCGAGCAGGGCGCCGGGCACCTCGTGCTCATCGCCTCGATCACCGCGCTGCGCGGCATGCCGAAGTCGATGACGACCTACGGGGCGACCAAGGCCTTCGTCGCGAGCCTCGGCGAGGGCATCCGCTCCGAGATGATGGGCAAGCCGGAGCTCGACATCGACGTCTCCGTGCTCTACCCGGGCTACATCCGCTCGGAGATGAACGAGAAGGTCGAGCAGAAGACGAAGTTCATGGTCGACACCGAGCCCGGTGTCCGCTCGATGGTCGAGGCGATCGAGGCCCGCAAGCCCAAGGCCTACGTCCCGGCGAAGCCGTGGGTGCCGCTCGGCAAGGCGATGGAGCACCTGCCGCTCTCGGTGGTGCGCAAGCTGCTCTTCTGAGGGTTCACGCCCGTCGGACCGCCGCCAGCCGCCCGGTGAAGCGGTCGATCGCCTCGACGAACCCCGGCGGGTCCAGGACCTCGAGGCGGGCGCCGAGGTCGAAGGCGGCCAGCGTGAGGTGCCGCGCGAGGACGTCCGGGTCGTCGGCCCAGCTGACCACGTCGCTCACCCCGTCGGCCACCGCCGTGACGTCGGCATAGGCCGCCGGGAGCCGCTGCCGGACCGCGTCGACGCCCGCGTCCAGGCGCACCCGGACCCGGTGGGCGTCACCGGTGTGGGTGACCGCCTCGGCGACCTCGGCCACCGCGTCCGGCGCGGGCCGCGGCGCGTACCGGAAGGTCGAGGCGCGCACGTCGGCCATCCGGTCCAGGCGGAAGGTGCGCCAGTCCGACCTGCGCAGGTCCCAGGCCAGCAGGTACCAGCGCCGGCCGGTCGCGACGAGACGGTAGGGCTCGACGTCGCGGTCGGTCACCTCGCCCGTGCGGCCGGTGTAGCCGAAGCGCGTCCGCACCCGGTCCCGGATCGCGTGCGCGAGGACGACGAGCACGCCCGTGTCGACCTCGTCGCGCACGCCGGGCAGCAGCGCGGTGGCGTCGGCGAGCGCGGCCACCTCTCCGCGCAGGCGCGGCGGCATGACCTGGTCCAGCTTGGTCAGGGCCCGCACCGCCGGCTCCCCGATGCTCGAGATCCCTTGCGCCCCGACGCGAAGGGCGACGGTCACCGCGATCACCTCGTCCTCCTCGAGCAGGAGCGGCGGCATCCGCCCACCGGCTCCGAGACGGTAGCCACCGCCGACCCCCGGCGTCGCGTGGACCGGGTAGCCGAGCCGCCGGAGCCGCTCGACGTCGCGGCGCAGGGTCCGGGTGGTCACCCCGAGCACCCCGGTGAGCTCGCTCCCGGCCCACACCGAGCGGGTCTCGAAGAGCCCGAGGAGGCGCAGCAGTCGTTCTGTCGTCTCCGCCATACCTCCATCCTGCTCGCTATCGGTGACCGTTCCTGTCCGCGATGGTCGCGAGGCTGGGACGACGACGGGGAGCCACCCCCTTCGTCACCACGACCAGAAGGAGACACCATGTACCAGCCGGACACCCACGACGAGGCCACCGGCCTCGCCGAGTACGTCGACCAGCAGCTCGAGGCGATCCGGGCCAGCGCCCACGGCCTCACCGAGGAGCAGGCACGCCTGAGGCCCACCCGGTCCGCGCTCTCGATCGGCGGGATCATCAAGCACGTCGCCTATGTCATCCGTCCGCCCGAGACCAGGCAGGACTCCGTCGCCGAGGGCGGCACGATCAGCGAGGACGCCTTCGCGGCCTTCACCGACTCCTTCGCGCTGCGCGAGGACGAGACCCTCGCCGGGACGATCGCCCGGCTGGACGAGCTGCGCGCGGGGGTGCTCTCGTGGATCCGCGGGAGCGACCCCGACGCCGAGACGCCGGTCGGCCCGGCCCCCTGGTACGGCCGGATGGAGTCGGCGACGGCCCGGCAGCGCTACGTCCACGTGCACGTCGTCGAGGAGCTGGCCCGGCACGCCGGGCACGCCGACATCATCCGGGAGCAGATCGACGGCGCCACCTCGCTCGAGCTGCTCCTCGCGGACACCGGACGTCCGGCGACGCCCTTCGCCGACCCGTGGAGCGCGCACGCGCGTACGATGACGGAGGCATGAGGATCAATGCCATCAGGCTCATCTCCCCCGACGTCGATGCCACCCGCGCGGCCTACCGTCGGCTCGGCGCCGGCGGGGTGCACGTCGAGGTCGTCGAGGGTCGCACCCACGCGCTGGACGCCGTCGTGCTGGGGGTCGAGGACGTCGCCGCGACCGAACGACTCCTCCAGCGTCGGGGCCTCGAAGGTGACTCCGCGGGCTTCGACCTCGGGGACACGACGTGGCGCCTCGCCTCGATCACCGACTCCCCGGTCGCGGACGAGGGGCAGGTCGTCCTCGACCACGTCGTCGTCCGGACCGACGACGCCGAGCGGGCGGCCGCCGACTTCGGCGCCCGCCTGGGCATGGACCTGAGGCTGGACCGCACGATCGCCGACCGCGGGGTGCGGGGGCTCTTCTTCAAGGTGGACGAGTTCGTCATCGAGGTGCTCGTCCCGCTCGAGGCGGGCGGCGGGCCGCGGGAGTTCGGCGGTCTCGCCTGGGAGGCCCGGGACATCGAGGCCTCCCGCCGGCACCTGCTCGACGAAGGAGTCGAGGTCAGCGAGGTCCGCCCCGGCCGCAAGCCCGGCACCGTCGTCGCGACCGTGCGCGACCCGGACCTCGCGACGCCGACCCTGCTCATCGCCAACGCCTGAGCCCCGACCCGACCCTGCTCATCGCCGACACCTGAGCCCCGACCCGTCGCGTCCTCCGCCGCGTGACGTCGTGACGTGACACGGGCATCGACATCGACGACGGGCCCGGTGGCATCGGGCCCGTCGTCGATTTGGATGCATGCATCATGCAGGCATATCCTTGCTCTATGCACGCATCCGAGGGACGTGAGGTCCGCCTGCACCTCCAGGAGACCCTGAGCGAGGTCTTCGCGCTGTTCGGTCGGCTCATCACCCGGCGCCAGGACGCCGACCCCGAGGCGATGGGCCGCACGGACTACCTGCTGCTGTCCACCCTCGAGCACGAGGGCGACGGGCTGCGCAGCTCCCAGCTGGCCGAGGTGCTCGGCAACGACGCCTCGACGATCAGCCGCCGCCTCACCTGCCTCGAGTCCCAGGGCCGTGTCGACCGCCTGCCCGACCCGCGCGACGGGCGGGCCTCGATCATGCGCCTCGCCCCCGAGGGCCTCGACGCCCTCGCCCTGGAGCGCGCCGCGCGCTCGGGCCTGCTCGCCGACATGCTCGACGGCTGGCCCGACGAGGACGTCCTCCAGCTCCACCGGCTGATGAGCCGCCTCGCCGACGACCTCGGCCGGGACCCCACCGCCGCCACCCGCCCTTCGTCCTCCACCTCGCAGAGGAGCACTTCTTGAGCACGACCCCCACCACCCGCTACACGATGAGCACGGAGCACCAGCGCGTCTTCGTCGGGCTGATGCTCGGCATGCTCGTCGCCTCGATCAGCCAGACGATCGTCGGCCCGGCCCTGCCGCGGATCGTCGCCGAGCTCGGCGGCATGAGCCACTACAGCTGGGTCGCCACCGCCGCGATGCTCGTCTCCGCGGTCACCGTCCCGATCGTCGGCAAGCTCTCCGACCTCTACGGCCGCCGCAGCTTCTACATCGCCGGGATCATCGTCTTCATGGCCGGCACGGTCTTCGCCGGCTTCGCCCAGAGCTTCTGGATGCTCGTCGCAGCGCGTGCCGTCCAGGGCCTCGGCATGGGCACCCTGATGCCCCTGTCCCAGACGATCATCGGCGACATCATCCCGCCCCGGCAGCGCGGCAAGTACCAGGGCATCATGGGCGCGGTCTTCGGCGTCACCTCGGTCGCGGGCCCCCTCGCCGGCGGGCTCATCACCGATCACCTCGGCTGGCGCTGGCTCTTCTTCGTCACCCTGCCGATCGGTCTGCTCGTCCTCGTCTTCATCGCGAAGTTCCTCCACCTGCCCCACGAGCCCCGCCGGGCGAAGATCGACTACGCCGGGATCGCGACCCTCTCCACGGCGCTCGTCGCCCTGCTCCTCGCGGTCTCCATGGGTGGTACCTCGTGGGCCTGGGGCTCGTCCACCTCGCTCGGCCTCTTCACCCTGAGCATCCTCTCGGCCGCCGCCTTCGTCTTCATCGAGCTGCGCGCCGAGGAGCCGGTGCTCTCGCTGCGCCTGCTCACCGAGCGGACCGTCTCGCTCAGCCTCGTCTCCGCCTTCGGCATCGCGATGGTGATGTTCGGCGCGATCATCTACATCCCGGTCTACGCCCAGGGCGTCATCGGGGTGAACGCGACCAACTCCGGGCTGATCCTCATGCCCCTCATGCTCGGCTTCATCACCTGCGGCATCCTCACCGGTCTGCTCGTCACCAGGACGGGGCACTACCGGCCGTTCATGCTCACCGGGATCGCCGTCATGGCCCTCGGCGTGCTCATGCTCACCCGACTCGACCACGAGGCGACCTCCGGCGAGCTCACCCTCGCGATGATCGTGCTCGGCGTCGGGCTCGGCATGGCGATGCAGCAGTACACCCTCGTCGTGCAGAACGTCGTCAGCCGGAGCGACATGGGCGTGGCCACCGCCTCGACCCAGTTCTTCCGCAACGTCGGGTCGACCGTCGGCATCGCGATCTACGGCACCGTCATGTCCAGCGGCCTCGCCGAGCGGATCGCCTCGCACCTGCCGGCCGGGATGGCGAAGGGAGGAGCCTCCGGCATGGACGTCGGCTCCGTCGGCTCGGTGCTCGACCCGAGCGCGCTGGACGGGATGCCGCCCGCGGTCGCCGAGGCGGTGCGCTGGGGCCTGGCGCAGCAGCTCGGCGACGCCTTCGCCCTCGGGCTGCCGATCCTGCTCGTCGTCTTCGTCGCGACGGCCTTCATCCCGCACACCCCGCTGCGGGAGACCACCCACGACCTCCCCGTGGCCGAGGAGGAGACGGCGGTCGCCGCCGCGAGCGCCTGACGCCGCCTCCCCCTTCGCCGGCCGCCACCCGAACCCCGCTCGACGTCCGCGAGCCCGCCCCGCGCGGAGCCCTCGTCACGGACTCCGAGCGGGGTTCGGCGCGTTGTCGAGCACCCACGGGTGCATATTGTTTG
This sequence comes from uncultured Janibacter sp., assembly GCA_964430615.1. Classification (GTDB taxonomy): domain Bacteria; phylum Actinomycetota; class Actinomycetes; order Actinomycetales; family Dermatophilaceae; genus Janibacter. The sequence continues at coordinate 28,742 of CAYSGN010000013.1, forward strand.
AATTTCAACTATCATGGTGGGTGGACCACGACACCAGGAGGACCGCATGCCCGCCGTGACCGTCGAGAACATCCTCACCCTGCCCCGGGTGAGCCCGCCGCGACCGGAGACCTCGCGGCCGGTGCTGTCGGTGACCACCGCGCCGCAGGGCCACGAGGGCGAGGGCTTCCCCGTCCGCCGGGCCTTCGCCGGGGTGGACCTGACCCGCCTCGACCCCTTCATCCACATGGACCAGATGGGTGAGGTCGAGTACGCCGCCGGAGAGGCCCGCGGCACGAGCTGGCACCCCCACCGCGGCTTCGAGACCGTCACGTACATGATCGACGGGACCTTCGCCCACGAGGACACCCACGGCGGTGGCGGCCTCATCACCAACGGCGACACCCAGTGGATGACCGCCGGGTCCGGGCTCCTGCACATCGAGGCCCCGCCGGAGCAGCTCGTCGTCAGCGGCGGCATCTTCCACGGCATCCAGCTGTGGGTCAACCTCCCCCGCGCCCAGAAGATGACCGACCCGAAGTACCAGGACATCCGCTCCGGAGAGGTCAAGCTGCTCGCCAGCCACGACGGCGGCGCCCTCGTGCGGATCATCGCGGGGGAGCTCGACGGCCACGAGGGGCCGGGCATCACGACGACCCCGATCTCGATGATCCACGCGACCGTCGCCCCCGGTGCCCGGATGCACCTGCCGTGGCGCGACGACTTCAACGGCCTGGCCTACGTCCTCTCCGGACGCGGGCTCGTCGGGCCGGAGCGCCGCCCGGTCCGGGAGGGCCAGCTCGCGGTCTTCGGCTCCGGCGGCTCGCTGGAGATCGCGGCGGAGGACGGCCAGGACGGCCGCAGCCCCTCGCTCGAGGTGCTCCTCCTCGGCGGTCGCCCGATCCGTGAGCCCGTCGCCGCCTACGGCCCGTTCGTCATGAACACCCGCGAGGAGCTGGTCACCGCCTTCGAGGACTTCCAGGCCGGCCGCCTCGGGGTCATCCCGAAGACGCCGCGCGTGCGCTCCGCGCTCGAGGTCGTCGAGTCGCTCGACCGTGGGGGCCATCCGGGGCACGACGTCCTCTGAGGTCGGGCGCATACCCTGCGTCGGGACGGGCATCGACACCTCCCCCGACGAAGGGAGCCGGCGTGATCTCGACGAGGTGGAGCCGCGCCGTCCTCGTGCTGCTGGCCGGCCTGACACCGGTGCTGCTCGTGGCCGCACCGGGTCGGGCCGCCTCCGGGCCCGGCGGCGCGGGCACGGCGCCACATCGGCACGTGGCCGTCGACCTCGCCCGGGGGAAGCCCGCCGCACTGCCGGATCCGGCTGCCGCGGTCGGGGCGACCGCACCGGCGAGCGCATCCGGGGCCGGTACCGCCATCGCTGCGGCCCCGGCCGAGGACGAGCGGCCCGGCTGGGTGCAGGTCCTGCGCCCGATCGCCTTCGTCGCGCTCGCCCTGCTCATCCTGCTGCGCATCGTGCGCCGGGTCCGCCGGCTCCGCTCACGCTCCCGCGACGTCAGGCGAAGGGGTCCTCCCCGCGCTTGAGCGCGGCCCGGGCCCGGCCCGCCCGGCCGGTCGCCGCCCACCGCCTGCGCGCCTCGGACCGGGCCAGCGGGTCCAGGCGCATCGCCATCCACGCGGCCTCGCGCTGGAGCTTGACCCAGCTCTCGTAGCGCCGCCGCCCCAGGCTCCCCTCCTCGAGGGCGGCCCGGACCGCGCACCCCGGCTCGCTGTCGTGGGCGCAGTCGTTGAAGCGGCACCGCTCCACGAGCTCCTCGACGTCGGGGAAGGTGCGGGCCACCCCTTCGCCGTCCTCGTGCAGGCCGATCGAGCGCAGGCCGGGGGTGTCGACGAGCACCCCACCGCCGGGCAGGACGACGAGCTCACGCGCGGTCGTGGTGTGCCGCCCCTTCCCGTCCTGCCGGGTGCCCGAGACGGCCTGCACCGGCTCGCCGACGAGCGCGTTGACGAGCGTGGACTTGCCGGCGCCGGACTGACCGACGAGCGCGGCGGTCCCGCCGGCGAGGAGGAGTGCGAGCTCCTCGATCCCCTCGCCGGTCTCGGCGGACACGACGCGCACCGGCACCCCGGGCGCGGCCTCCTCGACGAGCGCGCTGGTGCCCTCGGGGTCGTAGGCGAGGTCGGCCTTGGTGAGCACGACGAGCGGCTGGGCCCCGGACTCCCATGCCACCGCGAGGTAGCGCTCCACCCGGGAGAGGTTGACCCGCGTCTCGAAGGGCACCGCGACGAGCACGTGCTCGAGGTTGGCCGCCATGACCTGCCCGTCCGAGCGACCCCCGGTGACCGTGCGGACGATGGCGCTGCGCCGCGGCAGGACGACCCGCACGACGTCGCCGTCCGCGCGCCGCTCCAGCCCGACCCAGTCACCGGTGGTCGGCTGGTCCTCCGGAGCGCTGCCCGCGCCGAGCCGGACGAGTGCGGAGGCACTGCCGGTGGCCGTGTGCACGGTGACCCGCCCACGGTCCACCCGCCCCACGCGACCCGGCTCCAGCGCGAAGGAGGACCCGGTCACCGCCTCCTCGTAGGCATCGGCGGTCACCGGGCCCCAGCCGAGGGCGGTGAGGTGCTCGTCGTCGTCCACACCGACGAAGGTGGCAGGTGGCCACCCTTCGTCGCCACCGAATTACGCCGCCGAGCGAGCCCGGCGGCACCGGTCACCGCCGGCGCAGCGCCCAGATGACGACCCCCACGAGCAGGAGGATGCTGCCGATGATGCACCCGAAGACCGAGGCGATCATGAGGAAGAGCCCGCCGACCGAGAAGCCCTCCCCGACGACGAAGGGGTCGGAGCAGGTGATCGTGTAGTCACCGCTCGCCTGGGCCTCGATCTTCATCGCCCGGTGCAGCTCCTTGTTGCCCATCGAGATGGTCTCGTTGGCGACGCCCTTGTCGGCGACCGGGCCGTTCGGGCCCGTCGCCGTGCAGCTGGTCATCTGGCTCTCGGAGTAGACGTCGGTCGTCTCGCCCTCCTCGAGCTGCACCGTGTGGCTCCCGTGGTGCATCGGCTGGTCGACGAGGTCCTTGGCGTCGGAGAAGACCGAGAAGCCGCCCCCGGCGCACAGGAGGATCGAGATGATGGCGATGGCGGCCCCGATCCCGAGCACCCAGACGTGGGCGCGGCTCTTCTTCTGCGGGGCGGGCTGGTAGGGAGGCTGGACCGACATGGCCGCAGCCTATGTGCTCAGCTGCCCACGCGGCGTCGCGAGGGTCCGCCGAGTGCCGCCCAGACGGTCGTCTGCTTCTCGTCCCGCTGCACGCCCCACTCGTGGGCCAGGCTGCGCACGATCCGCAGGCCACGCCCGGAGGTGGCCCACACGGCCCGGGCGGCCGGGACCGGCTCGGTCTCGGCGCCCCCGTCGCTGACCTCGACCTCGACGCAGTCGCCGCGGGCCTTCCAGTGGATGCGCACGGTCCGGTCGGTGAGCGGTGTGGCGTGCCGCAGCGAGTTCGTCACGAGCTCGGTGGTGACGAGCTCGGCCTCGCTGATGACCGCCTCGGAGACCCCGCGCGCGGCGAGGTCCTGGGCGACGGCCTCCCGGATCCGGGTGACCGTCTGCAGCTCCCACCGGGCACGCACGGTCCGTGCCTGCCCCTTGCCGATCTCTCCGCCGAACGCGTCCACGCTCGGCGCCGTGGTGCCGGCGCCCTGTCCTGTGACCATCGAGTTGGTCATCCCTCCATCAGTTCATTGGCGCGCCCATTGTCCCTCTCCCGGCGATCCGCCCCAACCCCCGGCGCGTCGAGCGCCTACGCTGACCGACCATGGGCAAGGCATCACGTCGCAAGAAGGAGGCTCGGGAGACCCGGACGAAGGTCCGTCCCGCGCCGCATGTCGCACGTCCCTTCGAGGGGCTGCCGCGGGAGACCGACTGGGTCGCCATCTACGAGATCCTCCCGGCGGCGACCGCCACGCTCACCCTGGACCCGGGTGCCGTGCCCGCGGGGTCCCCGGAGACCGTGACCCTCGCGACCGTGCTGCCGATGGCCTGGCCGGCGCTGCGCCGGGACCACGGCAGCATCCTCATCGCCAGCCAGTCCGGCTCCACGAGCGGTGACCCGAGCCGCGACCTGGCCCAGGCCCTGCTGAGCGCGCTCGCGGTGGAGCCGGGCCAACCGGTCACCCAGCTGCCGCGCAGCACGGCCGAGACCCCGCGCCTCCAGGACCTGCTGGACACCTCCGCCCCATTCGAGGTCACCCTCCACGAGGGCTTCGACTTCTGGGTGGACGGGCAGGAGGTCACCGGGGAGGCCGCCGCGTCCCTGGAGCGGGCCAACGAGTCGGTCGTCCCCACGGTCGCGCTCACCGGCAGCCCGTCGACCTACTGGTGCCGGATCGGGGAGCGCACCTACATCCGGCACCTGCTGCCGCAGGACGAGGAGTCCGCGACGACCGCGCTGGCGCGGCTCCAGGCGAAGGGGGAGGCCCACCTCGACGACGAGCGTCGCCTGCTCGGCGCCTTCCGCGCCCAGGGCCTCATCGTGCCGGTGTGGGAGGTCCCCGCGGACTCCGAGCCGGCCGCGCACGAGCAGGCGGTCGCGGACTTCGCGGCGCGCTACACCGCCGCGCTCGAGGTCACCGACGACCTCGGCCCGCAGGAGCGCCGGGCCCGCTCGGAGCTGCTCTCCCGCCAGGTGACGCTGCGCTGATGAGCGGGTACGCCTACCTCGGGCCGGAGGGCACCTTCACCCAGCAGGCCCTGCTCCTGTGGGAGGGCTCCGACGGGCACCGGCACGCGCCCTGCGGGTCGGTCGACGCGGCGCTGGACGCGCTGCGCTCCGGCGAGGTCGACGCGGCCGTCGTCCCGATCGAGAACTCCGTCGAGGGTGGTGTCTCGGCCACCCTCGACGCACTCGCCTCGGGGGACCCGCTCGTCGTCGTGGGCGAGGTGCTCGTGCCGATCACCTTCGTCGCGTGCGCCCGGCCGGGGACGAGGCTCGCCGACGTCCGGGCCGTCGGCACGCACAGCCACGCGTGGGCACAGGTGCGCGGCTGGGCGGACCGCACGGTGCCCGAGGCGATCTACGTGCCGACGCTCTCGACCGCCTCGGCCGCGAAGGACCTCCTCGAGCACCCGGAGGAGGTCGGCTACGACGCCGCGGTGTGCGCCCCGGTCGCCGCCGAGCACTTCGGCCTCGAGGTGCTCGCGCACGACATCGGCGACATGGCCAGCGCCGTGACGCGCTTCGTCGTCGTCGCGCGGCAGGAGTGGCTGCCCGCCCCCACGGGCCGGGACAAGACGACCGTCGTGCTCTACCAGCGCAGCGACCGGGCCGGTGGGCTCCTCGAGCTCCTCGAGCAGTTCGCCGTGCGCGGGATCAACATGACCCGCCTGGAGTCGCGCCCGACGAAGGAGTCGATGGGCTCCTACTGCTTCTCGATCGACTTCGAGGGGCACGTGCAGGACGAGCGGGTGGGCGCGGCGCTGATGAGCCTGCACCGGGTGTGCGCCGACGTGCGCTTCCTCGGCTCCTACCCGGCCGCCTCGGGCGCGGAGATCACCGTCGACCCGATCACGACCGACGAGGCCTTCGTCGAGGCCCGGGACTGGCTGGCCTCCCTTCGCTCGCTCGGCGACTGACGCACCGGGCTCCCGTCAGGACAGCCCGAGGCGCTCCTCGCACCAGCGGAGCAGGCGGCGGGTGAAGGCCCGCGACTCCGGCAGCGCCGGGTCCGAGAAGTAGGAGTGCCACATCCCCTCGGCGAGGTCGAGCTCGGCGTCGCCGTCCGCCTCGCGCCAGGCGGTGTGGATCCGCACGGCGTCGGAGAGGAAGAGGTCGCGCGTCCCGCTCGAGAAGAAGGCGGGCGGCAGCGGCGACCCGGACCAGTCCGCGTGCACCGGGGAGAGGAGCGGGTCGTCCAGGGCCGCCCGACCGGCGTAGGCCCGGGCGAAGCGCTGCTGCTGCCCCCGCCAACGGATCCAGGCGTCCCGCCCCTCGTTGACCCGGTAGGAGTCCCCCTGGCCCGCGAGGTCGCCGAAGGGGGTCAGCGCCACCACCCCGAGGGGGCCCGGGTCGTCCCGCTCCCGCAGCCGCTGGAGCACCCCGAGAGCGAGGTTGGCCCCCGCGGAGACGCCGCCGAGCAGGACCCGGTCGCCGCGCTCGGCCACCCCGGCGAGGTAGGCCTCGACGCAGCGCTCGATCGCCACCGGGAAGCGCGCCTCCGGGGCGAGCGGGTACTCGACGGAGACGACCGGCACCTCCAGCCCGGCGGCCAGCCGCAGCCCGGTCCCGTCGCGGGCGCTGCCCCAGCAGAAGCCGCCACCGTGGACCCACAGCACCCATGCGTCCGCCGTCCCGCCGGGCGAGGAGGCCTCCCCTTCGTCCCCGTGACCGGGAGGTCCGGACCCGGCCGGGAAACCCGGGACGGACCGCGACGCGTCGCGGTCATCGTCATCTTTCCCGGCCACGCGTGGGTGTCCCGGCCCGATCGGCGAAGGGGAGGCACCCACCCGTGCCGGCGGGAGACCCGAGGTCGCCGGCACCGGCGAGGGCACCTCCATGACGAGATCCCCCCGGGCGTCCTCGAGGGCCGAGACCCCGAGCGCGGCTCGCTCGGACTCGAAGCCCGCGAGACGCTGGCGCGCCCCCTTCGCCCGCAGGCGACGGGTCACCCGCGGGGTGAGCGGCCAGCGGTGCGCGGAGTTGTCCCCGCCGACGGCCGCGGCGACCGCCTCGTCGCTCACCGTGCTCGGCCAGCCGCGCCGCCGCACGGCGCCCGCCGCGTCCTGCCGACTCACGTCTCCTCCCGCGCGGCGACCTGCCTGGCCACCCAGTCGTTGACGCTCGTCCACTGCTCGTCGAGCCAGGCGCCGACCTCCTCCGGGCGGGTGGGGACCTCCTCGCCGCGGAAGAAGCGCCCGCGCAGCAGCAGCCGGTTGCGGAAGGGCACGGCCCGCACGACCTTCCACGGCCCGGCGAGCATCTCCAGCCCGGTGTGCGCGATGACGAGCACGTCGACGTCCGGGGCGTGCTCGCGGATCGCGGCCACCCCCCGCGAGCGCGGCTCGAGCACCCACGGGCGGGTCGCCGCGTGGTCGGCCGCCTCGTCGCGCCCGCGCTCGCGCATCCGCTCGACCTGCTCCGCGAAGCGGTCCGGCGACCAGTTGCGCCCCTCGGGGAAGATGAGCATCGCGTCCTCCCCCTTGAGCGACCCGGCGAGGTGGGCCACGCCCTTCGTGCGGTCGTCACCGGCGCCGGAGCGGGACGGGACGAAGTAGGAGTTGAGCCGCCGCAGCACCGTGGCCACGCCCGGGTCCCAGAGCATGGCGTCCGCGAGGACGATCCGGGGAATGCGCCCGGCGCGCGCGAGGAGCCACCCCAGCGCCAAGGAGTCGGCCGGCCCCGCGTGCCGGGAGATGACGACGAGCGGGCGGCCCGGCCGACCGAGCCGGAGCTCGCCCTCGGTCTCGACCCGGAAGCCGACGAGCACCCGCGCGGCGTGCATGACGCTCTTGAGGGTCTCCACGATCGCGTCGAGGTGCGCCTGCTCCCACGTCGGCGACGTGCCGGTCGGCGAGCACACCCGCAGCCACCAGCAGCGGGCGACGAGGCCGATGTCCTCCCACATGACCCACATGGACATGATGAGGCAGCGCGGCAGCGCCAGGCGACGGTCGATCGGCCACAGCAGCAGTCCGAGCGCGGCCAGGCCGAGGAAGACGAGGGAGAGCACCGCCCCGATGACCGGGTAGGCGACCTGCATGACCAGGCGCAGCCACAGCGGCGGCGCGGGCAGCGACGGGAGGGAGCTGATCCTCATCCTGACCGCTCCGCGAGGTAGGCGCTGGAGGCCTCGAAGGCACGGGACATCCGGTCGACGAGCTTGCCGGTGCCGGACTGGCCGAGGATGGCGCTGGTCGGGATGCGCTCGCTGCCGCTCGGCAGCACGTGCAGCCCGATCTCGGGCGGGACCTCGGCGATCTCCTCGACGAAGCGGTGCCGGCGGGCGATCTCGAAGGCCACCTCACCGACCGCGAGCGGGTTGGTCGGCGCGGCGAGCGGCTGCTCGACCCGGCCGACCTGGAGGACGAAGACCTCCGTCGCGCCGAGGGCCATCGCCCGACCCACCGGGATCGAGTGGACCAGGCCGCCGTCGTAGTAGTGCGCCCCGTCGATCTCGACCGGCGCGAAGAGCCCGGGCACCGCACAGCTCGCGGCGACCGCCGGCGCGACCGGTCCGGAGGTGAACCATCGCGAGGCCGCGGTCTCGATCTGCGCCGCGACGCACTGGAAGGGGACGGTCAGGTCCTCGATCCGCTCGACCCCGAGATGCTCCTCGACCGTGCGCGGGATGAGCCCGGGGCTCATGACGTGGGTGCGATAGCGGGCGAAGCGGGCCGCCTGCCGCATCGGGGACTCGCTCATCCCGCCGGACTCGGAGACCTCGTGCCAGAGCGCCTCGAGGCGAGCCACGCCCTCGGCCGTGGGGTCGGCGGCGACGAAGGCGCCGTTGACGGCGCCGATGCTCGTGCCGACGACGAGGTCGGGGGTGATGTCGGCGGCGAGCAGCGCCTGCAGCATCCCCACCTGGGTGGCTCCGAGTGCACCGCCGCCGCCGAGGACGAAGGCGGTGCCGGACATGGTCCACAGGTTAACCGCCCGGCAGCTCCCGTCGGATGACATCGACACCGACGTCGAGGGTGCTGCCGGCCCCGTCCGAGAAGATCACACCGCGGATCGGGGAGACGTCGCGGAAGTCCCGGCCCCACCCGGTGACGACGTAGCGCGAGTCGGCGAAGTGGTCGTTCGTGGGGTCCAGGTCGACCCAGTCCCCCTCGGGGGTCATCGCCGCGACCCAGGCGTGCGAGGCGTCGGAGCCGGCGAGCTTCTGCTGACCCGGGGGTGGGGTGGTCTCGATGTACCCGGACACGTACCGACCGGGGATGCCGACCGCGCGCAGGCACGCGGCGGCCAGGTGCGCGAAGTCCTGGCAGACGCCTTCTCGCTGCTCGAGGAGCTCGGGGAGGGTCGTGCGCACGCTCGTCGTCCCCTTCGCGTAGTCGAAGTCGGTATAGATGTCGTGGTACAGCGCGCCGAGGGCCTCGCCGAGGGGCCGGTCCGGGGGGAGGATCGCGGCGGCGTAGGCCCGCACCTGGGGGGCCACGACGTCGACGAGCTGCGACGGGAGGAGGTACTGCGAGGCCTCCACCCGGTCCACCCCCTCACCCGCGGCGATGAGCTCGGCCGCCTCACCGACGCTCCACCGGTCGAGGCGCTCCAGGTCCGGGGCCGGCCACTCGATCTCGAGGAGGCTCACCTTGCTCACGTCGAGCACGGTGTGCGGGGTGCGCACCTCGTAGAAGCTCGAGTGGTTGCCGAAGTGGTCCACGTGGTCGGTGAGCACGTGCGGCTCCGGCGTGATCTCGACCCGGTGCTCGACGACCCGCTGCTGCTCGGTCTCGCGCGGGCGCAGCAGCGCCCGGCCGAAGGAGTCGGTGACGTACTCCTCGTAGGTGTAGGTGGTGCGGTGACGCACCTCGTAGCGGCGCCGGGTGTGGTGCTCGGGGTGCTCCGGAGGGCGAAGGGAGGTGCTCACGTGATGATCCCCCCACCGCTCCAGTCGATCGTCTGCACGCTGCGCCCGCGCGTCTTGCGCACGAAGTGGGCCCGGTCGATCTCGCCGTGGACGCCCCGCAGCTGCGCGCCGATCTCGAGCAGCTCGCGGGTCAGCGGGCGGCGGTGGTCCTCGAAGAGCGCCTCGAGGTCGAGTCCGGCGAGCCGGGTGCCCAGACCACGGGCCCGCTCCAGCGCGGTCTCGTCGCCGATGAGGTCCAGCGCCTCGACGAGCCGCTCGACCTGGAAGGCGACCGAGCGGGGGTTCGTCAGGTCGCCCAGGACGAGGTCGACCGCGGTCTGCTGCGAGGAGAGACCGCCGAGTCCGGCCGTGAGACGTCGGCGGAAGGTGATGACCGACTCGGTGGCGATGAGCGCCGCCTCGGTCGTCGTGCCCTCGACGACTGGAGCGCGCTCGACCGCGAGCACCGAGCGGAGGAGGCGGACGGTCTGCTGGGCCCGCTCGACCCGCTTCCCGGCGTCCGCGAAGGCCCACGCCGGGTCACGCACGAGCGACTCGACCCCGATGCCGGCGAGCGCGAGCAGCCCCTCGATGGTCTCCATGAGCAGCTCCTGCAGGTCGTCCTGCGGGATGGCGTGCTGGAGGGTCCGCTCGAGGCGGGACATGACCAGCCAGGTGTCCACCGAGAGGGTCTCGCGCACCGCCTGCGCGGCGATGACCGCGCGCCGGGTGCTGTAGGCGACCGACCCGACGATCCGGGGATCGAGGGTGAGGTCGCGCAGGTGCGGCAGCGGGTCGGCGCGGCGCTCCTCCCCTTCGTCCCCGAGGAAGCCCGGCCGCACGCTCATCACCTCGGTGACCGCACCGAGGACCACCTGCATCGCCGTGTGGCCGGTCGTGCCGGGCCGGGCCGCGTGGTCGTCCACGAGGTTGTCGGCGACCCGCAGCAGCCGGGCCGCGGCCTCGGCGCGCTCGGCGTAGCGGCCCATCCAGTACAGGTCCGCCGCGGCGCGCGGTGCCGGGGCCGCCTGGACCGCCGGCGCCTCGCCGTGCCGGGCGTCGGGGAGCAGGAGGGTGATCCCCTCGCTCGCCGCGTCGGTGTCCACCCGCACCCACACGTCCTTGCTCGTCGCCCCGGAGAGGCTGGAGATCGCGCCGGAGTCGGGCCGGGTCGCCGCCCGCGCCAGGCCTCCCGGCAGGACCGCGTAGTCCTCCTCGTCGGCGACCGCGAAGCTGCGCAGCACGACGTGCCGCGGCTCCAGCCCCTCGGCCGTGACCACGGGCGCGGTCGACATCGTCAGCGGGTCCTGGGCGGTCCAGCGCCAGGGCTCGGCCTGGATCCGCAGGGCCAGCTCGTCACGCTCCTCGGCGCTCAGCTCCCAGCCGAAGTAGGGCCGCTCGTCGGCCGTCCGGGAGGTCGGCTTGACCACGAGGCTGGAGAGGTGGGTGACGATGTGGCTCAGGTGGGTCCGGTCCCCGCCCCACCACGTCGTGGTCGACGGGAGGACGAGGTCCTCGTCGAGCACCTCCCGGCAGATCCGCGGCAGGTAGGGGATGAGCGCGGGGTTCTCGAGGACGCCGGAGGAGACCGGGTTGACGATCGAGACGTGCCCGAGGCGGGCGGCCTCGATGACGCCGGGCAGGCCGACCCGTGAGTCGCTGCGCAGGTCGAGCTGGTCGATGTCCCAGCCCGCGACCCGGCGCACGATGACGTCGACCGGCGAGAGCCCGCTCGTCGTACGCATCCAGATCCGCCCGTCACGGCTGACGAGGTCCTCGGACTCGACGACGGGGATGCCGAGGAGGGTCGACTGGAGGGACTCGTCGAAGGCCGCCTCGCTGAGCGCCCCGGGGGTGAGGATCACCGCGCGGGGTGGGTCGTCGGTCGGCGGGGCGAGCCCGGTGAGGGCCTGCTGGACCTTGTGGAAGAAGCCGCGCAGCCGGGCCAGGTCGATCTCCCGGTGCAGACCGGGCAGCACGCGGGCGGTGATCCGGCGGTTGGCCATGGCGTAGCCGGCGCCGCTGGGGGCCTGGGTGCGGTCGGCGAAGACCCGCCACGTGCCGGCGTGGTCGCGGGCGAGGTCCATCGCCGGCATGACGAGCTGCCGGTGGCCCGGCAAGCGGATGCCCTCGGCCTGGGGGAGCCAGTCGCCGTGCCCGTGGACGGCCGCGCCGGGCAGGATCCCGCTGCGGATGAGTCGCTGCTCGCCGGAGAGGTCGGTGAGGATCTCGTCGAGCAGGACGGCCCGCTGGCGCACCCCACGGGCCAGGCGCGCCCACTCTGCCGTCCCGAAGGTCAGCGGGATCGGGTCGAGCTCCCAGGTGCGCGGCTCGCTCGGGGCACGGCTGCCGGGCGTGTCCTCCCCGTCGTCCTCGACGACCCCTCCGCCGTAGGTGATCCCTTCGTCGGCGACGAACCGGCGGGACTCGGCGCGGGCCAGCAGCAGACCGGTCAGGCCGGCGTCGGCGATCGTCTCGGCGAGGCGCTCGGCGGGCTCGCGCACCCCCTCGAGGGTGACGACCTCGTCCACTCCCTCGGTCGCGGTCACGACCTCCCGGTAGGAGTCCAGGGGGCTGGGGCGGTCCCCTCCGGCGGGCAGTGCGGACATGGGCCCGACACTAACGCGCACCTCCCCCCACGAGATGCCGTCGGCCACGACCAGGAGTGCACATATCCCTTTGCAAAGGCTCCTTTGCGGTCTACTCTGGGGCACATGGAACCGGTCGTCCCCGACGTCACCCAGCTCAAGGCGCTCACCCACCCCGTGCGGCTGCGCATCCTCGGGCTGCTGCGCACGCTCGGCCCGGCGACGGCGAGCCGGGTCGCCCGACGCCTCGGGCTGAACTCCGGCGCGACGAGCTACCACCTGCGCCGGCTCGCAGAGCACGGCTTCGTCGAGGAGGCCCCGGACCTCGGCAACCGCCGCGAGCGCTGGTGGCGGGCGAGCAGCCAGATGACCTCCGTCCGGGTCGACGAGGAGGCCGGGGAGGAAGGGCGGGACGCCGAGGACGCCTTCCACCAGCTGGCGGTGACCGGCGCGGCCGCGCGGATGCAGGCGGCCGCCGAGCGCCGCGGCGGCGAGCGCGGGCCGTGGCGTGAGCTGACCTCGGTGAGCGACCTCCAGGTCCCGGTCACCGCGAAGCAGGCCGGGCAGATCCGATCCCTTTTCGAGGAGCTGGTCTGGCAGGTGCTCGAGGACCACCCGCCGGTCCCGGGGCCGCTCGCCGAGGACCAGCGCCGGTACGCCGTCGTCGTGGGGAGCTTCCCCCTCGAGGACGAGACACCGTGGACGAGCGACGATGACTGAGACGAAGGGCGGGGACCACCTCTCCCCCGTCGCGGCGCGCCGGGTCTTCCTCACCCTCACCACGACCCGGTGGCTGCCGGTCGGCTTCGTCGTCGGGATCCTCGTGCTGTGGATGCTCGAGCGCGGGCTGTCCCTCTCCCAGGCCCTCAGCGCGACGGCGGTGACCGGGGTCCTCGTGCTGCTCCTGGAGCTGCCGACGTCCGGCTTCGCCGACGCGCTCGGGCGGCGCCCCGTGCTCCTCGTCGCCGCGGTCGCCAACGTCGCCTCGATGGTGGCGCTGCTGCTCGCCCAGTCCTTCACGGCCTTCGTCGTCGCGGCGGCACTCACCGGGGCCTTCCGCGCCCTCGACTCCGGTCCGCTCGAGGCCTGGTACGTCGACACCGTCCACGTGACCCGCCCGGGCGCGGACGTCGACCAGGACCTGGCCCGCTCCACGTCGGTCTTGGGCATGACCATGGCCGGCGGAGCCATCGCCTCGGGCGGCCTCGTCGCCTGGCACCCGGTCGACGCGCGCTCGGCCCTGTGGCTGCCGGTCCTCGTCTGCCTCGTCCTCTCGGTCGTCCACCTCCTCGCCGTGGTCGCCCTCCTGCACGAACCGACCGGGCACCTGGACTCCACGGGCCTCTCCCGCGCGCTCTCCTCGGCGCGGGAGGCGCCGCGGGTCATCGGGTCCGGTCTGGCCCTCGTCCGCGACAACCGGGTGCTGCGCGGGCTCGTGCTCCTCGAGTGCTTCTGGTCCACGGCGATGCTCGGCATGGAGACGCTCACGCCGGTGCGGATGGCCCAGCTCGTCGGCGGCGAGGAGCGAGCCGGCGTCATCATGGGCCCGCTCGCCGCCGGTGCCTGGGCGGTCTTCGCGCTCGGCGCGCGCCTCTCCGGCTGGGTCTCGGCCCGCTGGGGCGTCGCCCGAGCGGCCGTCGTCGGCCGGGTCGTGCACAGCCTGCTCGGCGTCGGCCTCGCCCTCGCGATGGGGCCGGTCGGGCTCGTCGTGGCGCACCTGCTCACCTACACCGGCCACGGCATGCAGGGCCCCGCCTACAACGCCCTGCTCCACCGTGAGGCCACGGCCCGCAACCGCGCGACGGTGCTGTCCCTGGCGTCGATGTGCGCCTTCGGCACGATGTCGCTCGCCATGCCGCTCGCCGGGCTGCTCGCCGAGGCCACCTCGACGCAGGTGGCCATGGCCGTCACCGCGGTCGTCGGCCTCGGCGGCGTGTGGTGCCTGCTGCCCGCCCTGCGCGCCGAGCGCGAGCGCCCGGCCACCGTGGACGCGACGGTCCGCACGGCGGGCCGATGAGGGGAGCCCGACTCAGGGAGCGAGGCACGAGCGACCAAGGGCCGCCCCTCATCAGCCCGTCACGGGAAGGACGGGAGCCGATGAGGGGGTGGCCCGACTCAGGGAGCGAGGCACGAGCGACCAAGGGCCGCCCCTCATCAGCCCGT